>DATBME010000130.1:0-10567 GCA_036555005.1 Candidatus Limnocylindria bacterium
CTGGTCTCCCAGGTCGCTGCCGTAGGTGATCGCCTTCATGTTGATCAGGTCGATGACGCCGCGGAAGGAGCTCTCGATGCCGATCGGGATCTGCAATGGCACGGCGTTGGCGCCGAGGCGGTCCTTGATCATGTCGACCACCCGCCAGAAGTCGGCGCCGGTGCGGTCCAGCTTGTTGACGAAGCAGAAGCGCGGCACGCGGTAGCGGTCGGCCTGGCGCCAGACCGTCTCCGACTGCGGCTCGACGCCGGCCACGCCATCGAACACGACGACCGAGCCGTCGAGCACCCGCAGGCTGCGCTCGACCTCCACCGTGAAATCCACGTGCCCGGGCGTGTCGATCAAGTTGATGCGATGATCGGCCCAGAAGCAGGTCGTGGCGGCAGCGGTGATGGTGATCCCCCGCTCCTGCTCCTGCTCCATCCAGTCCATGGTGGCGGCGCCCTCATGGACCTCGCCGATCTTGTAGATCTTCTTGGTATAGAAGAGGATCCGCTCGGTGACCGTTGTCTTGCCCGCGTCGATGTGGGCGATGATCCCGATGTTCCGGGTTCGCTCCAGCGGGATGTCCGTGGCCGAGGATCGCGCGGCCGTGCTGCTCATGGCCATGGCGGCTACCACTTGAAGTGGCTGAAGGCCTTGTTGGCCTCTGCCATCCGGTGGGTGTCCTCGCGGCGCTTGACCGCGGCGCCGATGCCGTTCGAGGCATCCATGAACTCGCCGGCCAGCTTCTCGGCCATGGAGCGCCCGTTGCGCCGGCGGGCGGACTCGATCAGCCAGCGCATGCCCAGGCTGATGCGCCGATCGGCGCGGACCTCGACCGGGATCTGGTAGGTCGAGCCACCGACGCGCTTGGGCTTCACCTCGATCAGCGGCATGGCGTTGCGGAGGGCGAGCTCCATCACCTCGACGCCGGCACGGCCGGCCTGCTGCTCGCATTGGGCGATGGCGTCCTCCAGGATGCGCGCGGCCAGCTGGCGCTTGCCACCGCGCATCAGCTTGTTGGTGAACTGGTCGAGCGTGAGCGCGGTGCCGGCCAGCTGCTCGACGTACTTGCTCTTGCGCGCGACGGTGGGACGGCGAGGCATCGGCTAGCCCTTGCCCGGCGACTTCGCGCCGTACTTGCTGCGACCCTGGCGGCGGTCGCGGACGCCGGCGGCGTCCAGCGTCCCGCGCACGATGTGGTACTTCACCGCCGGCAGGTCACGGACCTTGCCGCCGCGGACCAGGACCACCGAGTGCTCCTGGAGGTTGTGCCCGATGCCCGGGATGTAGGCGGTGACCTCCATCCCGTTGACCAGCCGCACGCGCGCGACCTTGCGAAGCGCCGAGTTCGGCTTCTTCGGGGTACGCGTCATGACCTGCAGGCAGACGCCACGGCGCTGCGGCGCGCCACGCCCCATGGAGCTCGTCTGCTCCAGCGTGTTGAGGGTGCGGCGCAGTGCCGGCGCCTTGACCTTCTTGCCTGCCGGCTTGCGGCCCTTGCGGACCAGCTGGCTGATGGTGGGCAACGAGAACCTCTTCGCCTGGTGTGAATGCTTCCGTTATCGCTCCTCCGCGAGCGCGCAGGGACCCCTTGGCGAGGCACTCAGTGAGCTTCAGCGGAGGGTGCCCAGGAGGGCACACACGAAGGCGCCCCGAACACGGGACACCGAAGCGGGAGTATACGGTTCGGCGCTCTGGAGTGTCAACCGAGCCCGTGCTCGGCCCACGCTCGGCTCCACGCTCAGACTCCACCCCGGCCGGTGCCACAGCGCGACGAGCATGAGTAGGGCTATCGGCCGACAATCCGTTACCGGCGCGCGTGGCACATCGCGTCGGATGCCTCGCGCGGCCCAACCGCAGCCCCTTAGGGTGCTGCCGCCAGGTCTGAACGGATGCGTCCGCCACGACCGGCCACCGCATCCCCGCTCGTCAACCCTACCGGTGCTAAGGCGGGTCCCGACCCGGAGACGCGAGCCCGCTGCTGCGATATGCGCCGATCCCGCGGCGACGACGTCACACGAGCCGGCGGTCGGCGGCCCAGCGGGTCAGCTCGTAACGGCTCGACAGCTGCAGCTTGCGCAGCACGGCCGAGACGTGGGTTTCGACCGTCTTGACCGAGATGTGCAGCTCGTGCGCCACCTCCTTGTAGGCGTAGCCACGCGCGATGTAGCGCAGCACTTCGCGCTCCCGGGCAGTGAGCTGGTCGAGCTCCGGGTCGGCGGGCTCAGCCGACGAGGTGGACGCGAAGGTATCGAGCACGAAGCCGGCCAGGCGGGGCGAGAAGACCGCGTCCCCGTCGTGGACCCGGCGGATGGCCGCGTCCAGCTCCTCGGCCGAGATCGACTTGGTGACATACCCGCGCGCGCCGGCCCGGATCACGCCGATCACGTCCTCGGCGGCGTCGGACACGCTGAGCGCCAGGAAGCGCACGTCGGGCTGCTCGCTGCGCACCGCGCTGATCACCTCGCGCCCTCCGCCGGCGGGCATGTGCACGTCGAGCAGCACGACGTCCGGCCGGGTGGCGCGAATGCCGCTCACGGCCTCGTCGACGGTGCCGGCGTCGCCGACGATCTCGAATCCGTCACGCAGCTCGGACCGGACCCCTGAGCGGAACAGCTCGTGGTCGTCGACCACGAAGACGCGGACGGTCATGACGCGGGACCGTCCGTCGCCACGGTGCGGGGTACGCGGAGTCGGACCTCGGTGCCGTCCCTCCCGCTCACGACCTCCGCCGTCCCGCCATGCCGCTCCATGCGCGCCACGATCGAGTCGGCGATCCCCCGCCGGTCGTCCGGCACCGCGGCAGTATCGAATCCGGAGCCGTGATCGCGGACGAAGGCGGTCACCGCATCGGCTTCGACCTCCACATAGACCGATACCTCGGCGGCGCCCGAATGGCTGGCGGCATTCAGGGTGCCTTCACTGATGGCCGCCACCAGCGCCCGCAGCGGCTCGTCCAGCGCCGCGTCGCCGACGACCACGGTCTCCACTCTCACGGAGTGACTCCGCTCGACGCGTCCGGCCATGGCGTCCAGCGCGTCCCGCAGGCGAACGCCGGGGACGCTCGGGGCGCGCCCGTACAGCCAGGCCCTCAGCTCGCGCTCCTGGGTGCGCGCCAGCATCGCCATCTCGCGCGGCTCGCGGGCGCGCTGGATCAGCGCCAGGGTCTGGAGCACCGAGTCGTGCAGGTGCGCCGCCATCTCGGCGCGCGCGTCCGACCGGACGCGGCTGGTCCGTTCGGCGATCAGCTCCTGGCCCAGGTTCCAGACCCACGGACCCAGGACCAGCGCCAGGCCGGCCACCGTGACGACCACGGCCAGCACGACGTTCATCACGCCGCCGAGATCGGTCGTCGCGGCGAGGACGATGGCCATGCCGGCCAGGATCAGGGCCGCACCCCCGATCAGCCGCGCCAGCGGCCTCCCCCCGGACAGGACCGATGCCAACGGACTCCCCGGATTGGCAGGATCCCACCGCCGGCGCTCGTCCCCCGAGCGGGCCCAGATGACGGCGAAGCCGATGGCTCCCAGCACGATGGGCCAGAACAGGTTGCCCTCGAACGTGAACCCCAGCAGCCACAGCAGCGCGATCACGCCGCCGATGACCAGCAGCAGCCCCGCCAGCTGCCGTCCGCCCGGTCGCGTCCGCATCGCCGTCGCTGCCGCGGGGTCGGGCAGCCTGTCGGCTGGCTCCAGCGGGGCGAGCAGCCACAGCAGCAGGTAGACGACGAGCCCGAAGCCCGCCGCCAGCACCAGCGCCACGAAGGTCAGGCGCACCGCCCAGAGGGGGGCGCCCAGGTGAGTGGCGACGCCCGCCGCCACCCCACCGATGATCCGGTTGCGGCGGCTGCGTTGCAGCCGCGGTCGCGGGGCGGCGCTCTGGCGGGCGGATTCGTGGGCTGAGACGTCGACCTGAGCCTGGGCCATGGAATCGGCATCTTCCCACGCACGCTCGCGCATGGCGATCCGGAATGACCCTGACCCGCGGTCGTTGCCTCAGGGTCGGCCGAGGGATCTTCCCGATAGGCGCGCGACGCCGGGGCGGGCACCATCGGCGCATGACAACGGAGCAACCCCAGGCCACACCCAGCCCTCGATTGCTGCGCCGCCGCGCCACAGATCGCGTGATCGGCGGCGTGGCAGCCGGCATCGCCGACTACCTGAACATCGATCCCGTGCTGGTCCGCGCGATCTTCGTGGGCCTTGTCGTCTTCGGCGGCGCCGGCCTCGTGCTGTACCTGGGCGCATGGCTGCTCATCCCGGTCGAGGGCCGCAACGAGTCACCGCTCGAGCAGGTATTGCCCTCCTCTGGAGTATTCGTCCGCCTGCTGATCGTGATCGCCGCGATCATCCTCCTGGGTGCCGTCGTGTTCCCCACCGCGGAGTGGACGTTCGGCAGCAGCTGGCCGGCATTGACACTGGTGGCTGTCGTTGTGGCCGGCATCTACCTGCTGCGCCGCGGCGGCCCGTCCGAGGCGGGGGCACCCGCGGGTTCGTCCGCGGCCGCCGCGTCGGCCGCCGCGGCGCCATCGATGGGCGCATCCGAGCCGGCCGCCGCCGAGCCGCGGTCGGAGGCCCCACGGTCGCCGCTGGGCTGGTACATCACTGCGGCGGTCCTGATCGTGGTCGGCGTCGCCGCCATCCTGGATCGCGCCACCACGTTGACGATGCTGCCGGGCCAGTACGTCGGCCTGGCGCTGACGGTGGTCGGCGGCGGCCTGGTCATCGGCTCATGGTGGGGACGCGCCCGCGTGCTGATCCTGCCCGCCCTGCTGGTCCTGCTGCTCGGCCTCCCGGCCGCGTTCATGACCGTACCGCTGCAGGGCGGCGTCGGTGGCCCCTACCACGCACCCACGAGCATGGCCGAGCTCGAGGATCACTACCAGCTGGCCTTCGGGAAGCTGACGCTCGATCTCACTGCCCTGCCGTTGAGCACGGAGCCGGTCAACGTGGGAGCGGCCGTCGGGGCAGGTGGGCTGGAGGTGATCGTCCCGGACAACGCGCAGCTCCGCGTCGACACCGATGTCGGCGCAGGCTTCACGTATGTGCTGGGCCACAGCCAGGGCGGTACGGACCTGAGCAACCACTACGAGAGCGGCGACCTGGGACGGCTCATCGTCCTGGACCTGGCGGTCGGGATCGGCGGGATCGAGGTGCAGGAGTATGACCGCGAGAGGCTGCTTGAATTGGACTACGGAGCGTACTGATGACTCGCCACGCCTTCGACGCCGTTTCCTTCGCCTTCGGCGTCATCCTCCTGATCGCCGGGGTGATGCTGCTGAACGGCAGGCCCAACACGGACGCCCTGGCATTGATCGGTCCGGTGACGGCCATCGGACTGGGCGTGGTCATCCTGGTGGCCACCGTGCCGCGCCGGCGCCCGGCGGAGACGGGCGCGGATGACGCGCCCCCGGATGGCGAGCCGATGGGCGACGCCGACCAGGCCTAAGCCTCAGTAGTCGTTGCCGCCCCCGCCGCTGTCCATGGCGGCCACCACGATCAGCGGCTGGTCGAGCGTGATGGTGGCGACCTTGCTGACGCCGATCTCGATGCACGGACCGTCGACCTCAAGCAGCCTGCCCTCGCGGATGCCGACCGTCACCAGGCCGTCCGCCGCCCGGTTGGCGCTCGCCGCCTTCAGGCCGTTGCACTCCTCGACGCCGCCCACGTAGTACGCGCTCAGCGTCAGGCCGTCCGCCGACAGGGCATAGCCGCCGATCGAGTGCGGGATCGCGTCCACGACGCCGTCGCGCGGCTCCACCGGCGTCGCATCGGTGGGCAGCTCCGGCTCACCGGGAGCGGCGCCGTCGCCGGCGGCATCGGCCAGGATCGGCTCATCCAGCGTGACGACCGTGGACTTGAGGACCGCCTCCATGGTGCAGGCCTGGCCGACCGCATCGGCGCGGGTGCCCTCCTGGAGAGCAATGATCGGCGTGTTGCGCTGATAGGAGACGGTGACCTCCTTCAGGCCGAAGCAGGTCGTGTTGCCGCCCCACCAGTAGACGATCACGGTCCTGCCATCGGCGCCGATGGCGAAGTGGTCAACCGCCACGCCATGGGGATCCACGATGGTCGGATCGGGCTCCTCGCGCGTGGCGCCGTCGCCCGAGGGCGGAGTCGCCGGGCCGGTTGGCGAGCCGGTCACCGGGTCATCGGGCTTCCCGTCTCCCCCACCGGGAGACGACCCGCCGGCTCCCTGCCGGGCGACATACGCGCAGGCGCTCAGCGCCACCATCAGGCAGACCAGGACCAGCGTCATTCTTCGCATGCCCCTCTGACGCCGGCCGGCGTGCATCGGTTCCACGAACATGACGAGGGACGGACCTCCCGGCCCGCCCCTCGGTTCGCGTTCCTCCATCGGCGCCGCCTACTTCTCGGCAGCGACCTCCTCGCTGAGCTCATCGAAGACCTTCTCCTCGACCTCGGCCTCGATGTTCGGGTCGTCGTCGGCACCCATCAGCTCGGCCACCGTCTCCGCCGCCTCCTCGGCAGCGGCCTCGGCCTCGTCGACCTCGACCACCCCGTCGGCGTTGGCGTCCGCGTCGCCGGTCAGGAAGGTCATGGCCGCCTCGCGCTCGCGCAGGGCTTCCGCCTCCTCAGGCGTCAGCTCGCGCGACTTGGCGGCGGCCAGGGCCCGGGCCTCGGCACCGGTCCCGGCCGGGATCAGCTTGCCGATGATGACGTTCTCCTTGAGGCCGATCAGGTGGTCCTTGGCGCCATTGATGGCGGCCTCGGTCAGCACCCGGGTCGTCTCCTGGAAGGAGGCGGCGGCCAGGAAGGAGCTCGTGTTGAGGCTGGCCTTGGTGACGCCCAGCAGCACCGTCTGCGCGGTCGCCGGCTCGCCGCCCTCGGCCAAGATCCGGTTGTTGACCTCCTCGAACTCGAAGCGGTCGATCAGCTCGGACGGCAGCAGGTCGGTGTCACCGGCCGTGTCGACGGTGACCTTGCGCAGCATCTGCCGGACGATGATCTCGACGTGCTTGTCGGCGATCGTCACGCCCTGGGAGCGGTACACCTTCTGGACCTCCACCACCAGGAAGCGCTGGACGGTGTCCACGCCCTTGATCTGGAGCAGGTCCTTCGGATTCAGCGAACCCTCGGTCAGCGGATCGCCGGCCAGCACCTCGTCGCCGTTCTCGACCCGCAGCCGGGCCGAGTGCGGGACCGCGTACTCGCGCTGGTCGACATCCTCCGAGTGGAGGGTCAGGGTGCTGCCCTTCTTGGTGACGCGGCCGGCGGCCGGGGATCGCACCTCGGTCGCCTCGTCCCCCTCGCCCAGGCGCGCCAGCAGCTGGCCCTCGGTGACCTCGTCGCCCGAGGCGATCAGCACCTCGTGCTGCGGGGTGAGCTTGACCGGCGTGTCGTACGCCTCGCGGTGCGTGACCCGCACCACGACCGGCTGGTCCACGCCGGCCCGCACCACCTCGACCGTGCCGTCGATCTCGGTCATGGTGGCTTGGCCCTTGGGGATGCGCGCCTCGAACAGCTCCTCCACGCGCGGCAGGCCCTGGGTGATGTCCTCGCCGGCGACGCCGCCGGTGTGGAAGGTCCGCATCGTCAGCTGCGTGCCCGGCTCACCGATCGACTGGGCGGCGATGATGCCCACCGCCTGCCCCAACTCCACCAGCTGGCCGGTCGCCAGGTTGCGGCCGTAGCACATGCGGCACACGCCATGGCGCGCCGCGCAGGTCAGCGGTGAGCGGACGTTGACGCGGTCGAGCCCGGCCGCCTCGATGCGCTCGATGGCCGCCTCGTCGATCTCGTCGTTGCGGGCCACGATCGTCTCGCCGGCCTTCTCGTCGACCACGTCGATCGCCGCCATGCGGCCGACCAGGCGATCGCCGAATGGCTCGGGGATCTGCTCCGACTCCTCGCGCGTGATCCAGGTGCCCAGATCGGTGCCGCAGTCGTCCTCGCGGGTGATGACGTCCTGGGCCACGTCCACCAGGCGGCGGGTCAGGTACCCCGAGTCGGCGGTGCGCAGCGCGGTGTCGGCCAGGCCCTTGCGGGCGCCGTGGCTCGAGATGAAGTACTCGAGCACGCTCATCCCCTCGCGCAGGTTGCTGCGGATGGGCAGGTCGATGATCCGGCCCGAGGGATCGGCCATCAGGCCGCGCATGCCGGCCAGCTGGTGCACCTGGGTGACGTTCCCGCGCGCGCCCGAGTGGGTGATCATCCAGACCGAGCCACGCTTGTCCAGGCCATTGAGCATCTTCTCGGTGACGTCATCGGTGGTGGCGCGCCAGACATCGACCGTCTGGGTGTAGCGCTCGTCATCGGTGATGAAGCCCTTGCGGAACTCGCGGTCGATATCGCTCACCCGCGAGTCGGCCTCCGCCAGCAGCTTGGCCTTCTCGTCCGGCACGCGGATGTCGTCGATGCCGATGGTGATGCCGGCCACGGTCGCGTAGTGGAAGCCCAGGGTCTTGATGCCGTCCACCAGGCGGGTGGTGGCGGCGGGACCGAGCTCCCGGTAGCACTGCGCGATCAGGGCCTTCAGGCCCTTGCGGTCCATGATGCGGTTGATGAAGCCCAGCTCCTCGGGGATGACGGTGTTGAAGATCACCCGGCCCGGCGTGGTCTCGACCAGCTCGGTGCGGGTCGCGGTCTCGCCGTCGTCGCCGATCGGCTCGGTGATCTGCAGCTCCACCTTGATCGGGGCCTGCACGTGCACGTGGCCCAGCTGGGCCGCCATCATCACCTCGGCCGCGGAGGCGAACGCCTTGCCGGCG
This sequence comes from Candidatus Limnocylindria bacterium, assembly GCA_036555005.1. Lineage (GTDB taxonomy): Bacteria > Chloroflexota > Limnocylindria > QHBO01 > QHBO01 > DASSCW01. The sequence continues at coordinate 8,717 of DATBME010000130.1, forward strand.
CCCTTCTCATCGGGACCCTCGACGGTCAGGTAGTAGCAGCCAAGCACCATGTCGTGCGTGGGCGACACCACCGGCGAGCCGTCGGCCGCCGACAGCAGGTTCTGCGTCGACAGCATCAGCTCCTTCGCCTCGCGCTGGGCGGCGGTCGAGAGCGGCACATGGACCGCCATCTGGTCGCCGTCGAAGTCCGCGTTGAAGGCGAAGCAGACCAGCGGGTGGATCTGGATGGCGCTGCCCTCGACCAGGACCGGCATGAAGGCCTGGATGCCCAGCCGGTGCAGCGTGGGGGCGCGGTTCAGGAGCACGGGGTGGTCCTTGATGACCTCCTCCAGCACGTCCCACACCTCGGGGCGCACTCGCTCCACGATCCGCTTGGCGCTCTTGATGTTGTGGGCGAAGCCCTTCTCGACCAGCTGCCGCATGACGAACGGCTTGAACAGCTCGAGCGCCATCTTCTTGGGCAGGCCGCACTGGTGCAGCTTCAGCTCGGGGCCGACCACGATCACCGAGCGGCCGGAGTAGTCGACGCGCTTGCCGAGCAGGTTCTGGCGGAAGCGGCCCTGCTTGCCCTTGAGCATGTCGGACAGGCTCTTGAGCCGATGGTTTCCGGTGCCGGCGATGGCGCGGCCGCGGCGGCCGTTGTCGATCAGCGCGTCGCAGGCCTCCTGCAGCATCCGCTTCTCGTTGCGGATGATGATCTCCGGCGCCTCCAGGTCCAGCAGCCGGCTGAGCCGGTTGTTGCGGTTGATGACCCGCCGGTACAGGTCGTTCAGGTCGGAGGTCGCAAAGCGGCCGCCGTCCAGCTGCACCATGGGGCGCAGGTCGGGCGGGATGACCGGCAGGGTGGACAGGATCATCCACTCCGGGCGCGCGCCGGACTTGCGGAAGGCCTCGATCAGGCGCAGGCGCTTGATCGCCTTCTTGCGGCGCTGGCCGGAGGTCTGCCGCATCTCGACGTGCAGCCGCTGGGCCAGGTCGTCCAGGTCGAGCTGCTCGATGATCTTCTTGACCGCCTCGGCGCCCATGCCGGCGTCGAACATCCGGCCATGCTGCTCGGACAGGGTCCGGTACTCGGACTCGGTCAGGGTCTGCATGATCTTGATGTCGCTCAGCTGCTGCTTGCCGGTGCGGGCCGCCAGCTTGGCGTCGTCCGTTTCGCGGGCGACCTGCTCGCGCTCGTTGGCCAGCGCCTCGTCGATGCCGGCGGTCAGGTCGGCCACGGCCTGGTCGAAGCGCTCCTTGGCCTCCGCCTTGGCCTGCTTGACCTCGCCGTCGACCGCCTCGATCTCGGCCTGCACCATCTTGCGCAGGGCGGACAGGGCGGAGCGCGACGCCTCGCCGGCGCGCGCCGCCACCTCGCCGGTGGGCGCGAAGACGACGTCCTCGGCGACGGTCTTGCCCCCCTCTTTGATCGTCGCCTCGACCTGCTGGGCGGCGGTGGCCAGCTCCTCGGAGCGGGCCGTGAAGCGCTCGTCGTGGCGGCGGACATCGGCCTCGTAGGCGGCCTCCACCTCGGCGCGCTTGTCGCCGATGGCGCCCTCCAGCTCGGCGCGCTTCTCCTCCACCACCGCCTCGGCGGCGGCGATGCGCTCGGCCATCCCCTCGTCGATGGCGGCGATCGCCTTGTCGCGCTCACCCTCGTCGACGCGGGTCACCACGTACAGGGCGAAGTAGAGGATGCGCTCCAGGTTGCGCGGGCTGACGTCGAGCAGGATGCCGAGCCGCGACGGCGTGCCCTTGAAGTACCAGATGTGGCTGACCGGGCTGGCCAGCTTGATGTGGCCCATCCGCTCGCGGCGCACCTTGGAGCGGGTGACCTCCACGCCGCACTTGTCGCAGATGATGCCCTTG
>DATBME010000139.1:0-5224 GCA_036555005.1 Candidatus Limnocylindria bacterium
AGCACGCCCTTCTGGCCCTCGATGGCGGTCGGCTCGAGGGCCGACCGCGCGCCGCGCGCCGTCGTCTCGCGCCATGCCGACTCCACGTCCTCGACGGCAAAGGCGATGTCGTGCACCCCGTCGCCGTGGCGGTGCACGTGCTCGGCGATCTCGCCATCGGGTGTCAGGGGACCGGTGAACACGAAGCGAATGTCGTTCTGGACCATCACGTAGCTGGCCCGATCGCGCACGCCCGTCTCCAGGCCCGCATAGGCGACCGGCGTGAAGCCCCACAGCGCGCGGTAGTAGTGAGCCGCCTGCTTGGCGTTGCCGACCCAGAACTCGACGTGGTCGATGCCCTGCAGCGGCAGGAAGTCCTGCGCCTCTGCCGCGGCGTTCGGATTGACGACGGCGCCGGCCTGGTTGGCCGCTCCGCGGCTGATGGTGTCGGTCATGACTCGCTCCTGGCCCGATGCTTGAGCCGATCGACGGTGGGAGCCGCGATCAGCGTCACCTCGATCATCTTGTCGACCGCGTCCGTGAGCTCGTCCTCGGACAGGTACGTCTCCTCGGAGCTGACATCCTCCGACAGGACGTCGGACACGGTCAGCATGCACGCGGCCTGGATCCCCTCCCGCGCAGCCAGCACGAACAGTGCCGAGGCCTCCATCTCGAAGGCGAGGATGCCCCGCTCGCGCCACTTGGTGGTGTAGTCCGGATCGGGGTTGTAGAAGACGTCGACCGATGCGACCGATCCGACGTGCACCGGGATGCCGGCCTCCTGGGCGGCGTGGTAGAGGGCGTGGGTCAGGGCGAAGTCGGCAGTTGGCGCGAAGGGATCGCCGTGCAGGTAGGTGCGGGTGGCGCCGTCGACCGGGCAGGCCGAGATGGCGATGACCAGGTCGCCGGTGCGCAGTCCCGGCGCGATGCCGCCGCAGGTGCCGACGCGGATCAGCTGCCGGGCGCCGAGCCGCAGCAGCTCCTCGGCCACGATCGAGAAGCTGGGCGTGCCCATGCCGCTGGTCTGGACGCTGACCGGGCGGCCGCGGTAGGTGCCGGTCCAGCCCAGCAGGCCGCGGTGCTCGTTCACCGGCTTGCAGTTGCCGATGCCGCCATCGAAGCGCTGGGCGATGCGCTTGGCACGGTTCGGGTCGCCGGGGAGCAGGACCAGCGGTGCGTAGTCGCCGGGCTCGGCGTGCAGGTGGATCTGCGGCATGCCGATAGCCTACCCGGCCCGTGGCTTGCTGGGTGAACGGGCATGGGCGACCGCGGGCGCGACCCGCCGGATGGGGTGGAGCAACGCCATGTCGCACCGATGGCCCGCCATCACGCGCTGCCGGTCGGGCTGGTGGTGCTCTCGCTGGCGATGGCCGCCGGACTGGTGGGGCTCGCGGGGCGGGAGGAGACCCTCAGGGCAGTTGCCGCCGGGGTGCGGCTCGATTGGCATGGGCCGGCCGTCATCCGCAGCGGCGAGTTCCTGGAGATGCGCATCACGGTCGACACCCGCGATCGGATCGATCGGCCCGTGCTCGAGGTGGCCGCAACGCTGTGGGAGGACTTCACCATCAACACCCTCATCCCGGCACCCGTTGAGGAGGGAAGTCTCGACGGGGCCTTCCGCTTCGAGTTCGCAGAAATGCCGGCAGGGTCGCGCCTGCTCATCAAAGTCGACGCGCAGATCAATCCGGACATCCTGGGCGGGAATGCCGGAATGGTGACGCTCTACGATGGCGAGCAAGCGCTGGTCAGCCTGCCGGTCGAGATCGAGGTTCTCCCCTGATGGACATCGTGCTGCGCGCCACGGTCATTTTCTTCGGGCTGTATCTCCTCGTCCGCCTGCTCGGCAAGCGCGAGCTTGCACAGCTGACCCCGTTCGAGCTGATCGTCCTGGTGGTGATGGGCGACCTCATCCAGCAGGGGGTTACGCACAACGACTTCAGCCTGACAGCCTCGCTGCTGGCGGTCGCGACCTTCGCCTTCTGGGCCTCGGTGCTCAGCTGGCTGACCTTCCTCTCCCGTCGCGCCGAACGGCTGCTGGATGGCGAGCCGCACGTCATCGTCCGTGACGGTGAGATCCTCCGAGCCAACCTGAGGCGCGACCGGCTGACGTTGGCCGAGATTGAATCGGAGATGCGGCTGGCCGGGATCCCGCACCTGCGCGACGTGGCCTGGGCAATCGTGGAGCCGCGTGGCCGCATCAGCTTCATCCCGCGCGACAAGGACACCGACGTCAACCCCCAACCCGATGACCAGGCAGCCGCTTAGCATCCTCCGATGCCGTACCACGAGGAGCTGGCGTTTGCGCGGGAGGTGACCACGCGTGCCGGCGAGCTGCTGGCGGGCAGCTACGGCAGGGTGTCGCGGATCGACTACAAGAGCGCCCGCGACGTGGTGACCGAGGTCGACTACGCCTCGGAGAAGCTGCTGCTGACCGCGCTCCGCGAGCGGTACCCGGACGACGGCATCCTGGCGGAGGAATCGGGCCATCACCGGCGCCGCAACCGGGAGCCATTCGCCGGCCGCACCTGGGTGGTCGACCCGCTGGACGGGACCGTCAACTACGCCAACGGGATCCCGTACTTCTGCGTGTCGATGGCCCTCGTTGACGGCGACGGCCCGCTGCTGGGCGTCATCCTCGATCCGCTGCGCGACGACCTGTACGCCGCCACCCGGGGCGGCGCGGCGACGCTCAACGGGCAGCCGGTGCGCGCCTCCGAGAAGGAGAAGCTGAGCGACTACGTGGTCAGCATGGCCGTGATCGGGCGCGGCGGGCTGGGCCGCGAGCGGCGGATCGCGCGGTCGATCCGCATCCACCGGCGGATGGGGAGCGCGGCGCTGGCCCTGGCCTACGTCGCCAACGGGCGCTTCGACGCCTTCGTCCAGAACGGTGGCCTGTCGCTGTGGGACGTGGCCGCCGCCGGCCTGATCGCCGAGCGCGCCGGTGCCACGCTCAGCGACCTGCATGGCGGCCCGTGGTGGGACCCGCAGCGGCGGGGCGCGACGATCAGCATTGTTGCCGCTCCGCGACCGCAGCACGCCGGGCTGCTGGAGCTGCTGGCCTCGGTCGGGACGCAAGTGCGGGCGCGCAGGCCGTAACCGGGACGCGACGGCCTTCAGGCGTGCTGCAGCACGCTGGCGAACATGGCGAGCGTGCGGGCGGTGGCGCCCCAGACCAGCTGGCCCTCGGCGCGGTAGCCGCCGACGCGCAGCGTCCAGCCGGGGCCATGAACGATCTCGTCGGTGACCGCGCCCTCGTGCAGAAGCTCGCGCAGCGGCAGCTCCACGATCAGCGCCACCTCGTCGGCCTGCGGGGTCATCTCCGGTCGGGCGGGCAGCGCGCCGACGAAGGGACGCAGCTGGAAGTTGGTGACCGGGATCCAGACGTCGTCCAGCGCGCCGAGGATGGTGACGCCATCCGCCGCCACCCCGATCTCCTCGCGCGTCTCGCGCAGCGCGGTCGCCTCGCGCGAGACATCGGCCTCTTCGGTCGCGCCGCCGGGCAGCGACACCTCGCCGGCGTGGGCGCGCATCGACTCGTGCCGCACCGTCAGTGGCAGCCGCAGCTCACCGTCGGGGCCCGGATAGAGCAGCAGGAGCGTGGCGGCCGGTCGCGCCGGCGGCATGCTGCTGCGATCGTAGCGGGGCATCGGCGTCGCCGAATCGAGATGCTCGCGGCGTGGCATGAGCCGGTCATCGACCGGGATCGGGCGTGGCGTGCGGCGCAGCGCATCGGCCACCCGGTCCTGCCAGCCGGGCCGTGCCAGTAAGATCTCGTCCATGACCTTCACGCCCTCCGGCCCCGCCGACCGCGACGCGCCGGCGCGCGCCGCCCTGTACCGCACGCGGCTGCTGATCAACCGCACCCCGCACTTCAGCAAGCGTACGCGTAAGGAGGCGAACCAGGGGCTGGACCTGCTGGAGAGCCAGCTGGGCCGCAACCAGGTCAGCGTGTCGGAGGCGGTGCGCGGGATGGAGCTGCTCAATCGGGCGCACAGCTCGCTGACCTTCGGCCTGCTGCGGGAGCCGGGATTCGTCGAGCGCTTCGGAGCGGCGCTGCGCCAGCTTGGGCTGCGAGGCATCGAGCAGCGGCTGGACGAAGTGCCGGGCTCGGTCATGGCCCAGCCGATCCCGGGGCCGACCGGGGGACGCAGGCATCGCGACGACCTGCCGGCCGGCGAACGGTTCGACGCCGAGGGGCGTCCCCTCCCGCCCCCGCCCGGCTTCTACTGAGCTCCCGGGGCGGATCCGGCCAGCGCCTCCAACAGGGCGCCCTGGGTCGGGGTGGAGCCGAGGCCCAGCCGCTCCCCGAGGCGCGCCGCCAGCGGAGGCTCCAGGTAGGTCGAGCGCAGCAGAGCCCAGCCTGAGGAAGCGAACACCTCGGCCGGCGTGCCGTCGGCCAGGACGCGCCCGCCACCCATCACCACCACCCGCTCGAACTCGCCTGCCACGAACTCCATGTCGTGGCTGATGGCGATCACGGTGCGACCGGCGGCCTGCGCCGCCGCCAGCACGCCGCGCACCCGCTCGATGCCGGCCACGTCCTGCCCGGTGGTCGGCTCGTCGAGCACCAGCACGGGTGTCTGCATGGCCAGCACCGAGGCCAGGGCCAGCAGCTTGCGGCGCGAGGCGCCAAGGTCGTAGGGGTTGGTGCGGGCGGCATCGGTGAGCCCGACCGCGGCCAGCGACTCGTTCACCGCCTGGTGCAACCGCTCGCCCCGGAGCCCCACGTTGCGTGGCCCGAACTCGACCTCGGCGCGGACGCTGCCGGCGAAGATCTGGCGATCCGGATCCTGGAAGACCAGGCCCACGTCGCGGGCCAGCTGGGCGACGGTTCGCTGCGCGGCATCCCGGCCGTCGACCAGCACGCGTCCGCTTGTCGGCCGCAGCAGTCCGTTCAGGTGCCGCACCAGCGTGGTCTTGCCGCTCCCGTTCTGGCCGATCAGCGCCAGTCGCTCGCCGGGCCGGACGGCCAGCGACACGTCATCGAGCGCGCGCACCTCGCCGGCCGGGTAGACGTGGCTGACCGACTCCAGCCGAAGCTCCGGCACGCGTCGTTCTGCAATGCGTTCGGTCACTCTTGCATCGCCCGCTGCAGGCGCTCGTGCTGCGCGCGCCCCAGCCCGACTGCCGCCGCGGCCCGGCTCAGCCGCACGCCGGCCGGCGGTGCGACGCGGAGCTCGTCGAGGCGGGGATCGCCAAGCACCTCGGCGGTCGCTCCCTCCAGCGCGATCGCGCCGTCGGCCAG
>DATBME010000147.1:0-8533 GCA_036555005.1 Candidatus Limnocylindria bacterium
ATGTCGCGCGTGATCTCCTCCGGGCCGAGCTTGGTGTCGCGGGCCTCGATCTCGTGCTTCTCGATATGGATGCTCGTGAACAGGTCCTCGCGCACCAGCCGCTCGCTGATGACGATGGCGTCCTCGTAGTTGCCGCCCTCCCAGGGGAGGAAGGCGACCAGGATGTTCTGGCCCAGCGCCATCTCGCCCTGGTCGGTGCTCGAGGAGTCGGCCAGCACCTGGCCCTGGGACACGCGGTCGCCGACGTCGACGATCGGGCGCTGGTTGATGCAGGTGCCCTGGTTCGAGCGCAGGAACTTCTTCAGGATGTAGGTATCCCGCTCGTTGCCCTCGTCGCGCTCGACCATGATCTCGGAGCTGGTGACGCCCACCACCGTGCCGGCGGCCAGGGCCACCACCACTTGCTGGGAGTCGAAGGCGGCGCGGTATTCCACGCCGGTGCCGACCACTGGCGCCTCCGGCTGGAGCAGCGGCACCGACTGGCGCATCATGTTCGAGCCCATCAGCGCCCGGTTCGCGTCGTCATGCTCCAGGAACGGGATCATGGCGGTCGCCACGCTCACGATCTGCTTGGGGCTGACGTCCATGTAATCGACGTCCTCGGCCGGCTGCACGCGGAACTCGTCGCGGTAGCGGACCATGACCCGCTCCTCGGTGAAGTGCTGACCGCCATCCAGCGGCGCGTTGGCCTGCGCGATGTAGTAGCGCTCCTCCTCGTCGGCGGCGAGGTACTCGATCTCGTTGCTGACGACCGGGCGGATGCGCACCCCGGCGACCTTGTTCTCCTTGATGGCGGACCACAGCTTCTCGTCGATGGTCGTGCCGGTGCGGGCGATCGGCTTGCCACCGTCGCCGGTGACCAGCGGCTCGGCCAGCACCTGCCCGATGACATCGGTCTTGCTGTCCCGGTGGCTGACCAGCTTGCGAACCTTCCGGTACGGCGTCTCGATGAAGCCGTAGTTGTTGATCTTGCCGTAGGTCGCCAGCGAGCCGATCAGGCCGATGTTCGGCCCCTCCGGCGTCTCGATCGGGCACATCCGGCCGTAGTGGCTGGGATGCACGTCGCGGACGTCGAAGCCGGCGCGTTCGCGGGACAGGCCGCCCGGGCCCAGCGCCGACAGGCGGCGCTTGTTGGTCAGCTCGGCCAGCGGGTTGGTCTGGTCCATGAACTGCGACAGCTGGCTGCCGCCGAAGAACTCCTTCATGGCCGCCACCACCGGGCGGATGTTGATGAGCGTGTTCGGCGTGGCCTGGTCGGAGTCGGTGATCGTCATCCGCTCCTTCACGACGCGCTCCATGCGGAGCAGGCCGATGCGGAACTGGTTCTGGATCAGCTCGCCGTTGGCGCGGATTCGCCGGTTGCCCAGGTGGTCGATGTCATCGGGCTCGCCGCGGCCGTTGTTCAGCTCGATCAGCTTGCCGATGATGGCGATGATGTCGTTGCGGCTGATGACGCGCGCGTCACGCAGGTTCTCGGTCGCCTCGGACGGCAGGTCGATCTTCAGCTTGCCGGCCACCTCGCCCAGGGCCTTGTTCAGCTTGTAGCGGCCGACCCGGCCCAGGTCGTAGCGACGGAAGTTGAAGAAGAGGCTGGTGACCAGCGCGCGGGCGTTGTCGACCGTCGGCGGGTCGCCGGGGCGCAGCTTCTTGTAGACCTCGATCAGGGCCTCGTCCTGGGTGGCGGCGGTGTCCTTGTCGAGCGTCAGCTGGATGAACGGGTGCTCCGGGTGGTCGTCGGCCGGCGCGAAGAGCTTGAGCATCTCCGCGCTGTCCTCGACGCCCACCGCGCGCAGCAGCGTGGTGACCGGGATCTTCCGCTTGCGATCGACCTTGACGCTGAGCAGATCCTTGTTGCTGGTCTCGAACTCGAGCCAGGCACCACGGTTCGGGATGACCTTGGCAGCGAACAGCATCCGCCCGGTGGCCGGATCCTCGGCGGAGGTGTAGTAGACCCCCGGCGAGCGCACCAGCTGGCTCACCACCACGCGCTCGGCGCCGTTGATGATGAAGGTGCCCTGCTCCGTCATCCATGGGAAGTCGCCCATGAACACGGTCTGGTGCTTGACCTCGTCGGTCTCCTTGATCACCAGGTCGACCTCGACCTTCAGCGGCTTGGAGAAGGTCAGGTCGCGGGTGCGGCACTCCTCTTCGCTGAACTTCGGCTCCTCGAAGTAGTAGTCGCGGAAGTGCAGCTCAAGGTTCTTGCCGGTGAAGTCGGTGATCGGGGTGATCTCGTCCAGGAGCTCGCGAAGGCCGGTCTGGACGAACCAATGGAAGGAATCGGTCTGGGTCTGGATCAGGTTCGGGAGGGGGAGAACCTCCGGGATGTGCGAGAAACTCTCACGGCTCGGTGCCAGCTCAAACCGGCTGGCGGACTCGGCCAAGGCCATTCGAACTCCTTGAGAAGGGCATGGTGGAAGGCATGGAGGGGCGCGGACACGCGAACGGAGAGTATATCACGGGCCACCGCTTCGTCAACTGAAGCGCCTCGGCCTGCCGGCCTGTCTATCCTGCGCCGATGCGGCTGATGGTGATCGGGGGCAGCGGCGGGATCCCGGGACGTGGAATCCCGTGCAGCGGGTACCTGGTCGAGGCCGATGGCTTCACCCTCCTGATCGATCCCGGCTACGGCGTGGCCACCGCGCTGTCGGGCACCGCGGCGCCCGGCTTCGATGCGGTCATCGTCAGCCATGCCCACCCCGATCACTGCGCCGACCTGAACCCGATCCTCCGCGCCCGCGCCTGGGCGGACGATCCCCTGCCACCGCTCCCGCTGCATGCGCTGCCCGGGGCGCTCGACGCGGTGCTGGCCCTGGATCAACCCGAGCTCCTGGCCGGCTCTTACCGGCTCCATGACCTGGAGCCCGGCGACGAGCTGGCGATCGGGCCGTTCGAGGTCCGATCCGCGCTGCTGCCGCATCCGCGGCCCAATCTCGGCGTCCGTCTCGCCGCCGGTGGACGTTCGCTGGTGTACAGCGGCGACTGCGGCCCGTCCGACGAGCTGGTCCGCCTGGCGGACGGCGCGGACCTGCTGCTGCGGGAAGCCTCCTACGCGGAGGACGTCCCGCCGGAGCTGGTCGGCGCCCTGTCGAGCGCGACCGACGCAGGCGCGGAGGCCGCGCGCGCGGCGGTTCAGCACCTGGTGCTCACGCACCTCATGCCGGCGACTGACGATGCGGCGGCGATCGCCGCCGCGGCCCGCGCCTTCAGCGGCCCCATCTCGGTGGCGCGTCCGGGGCTGGTCGTCGAGATCTGAAGCATCGTCCACGCGCGCGCGTTCCGCGGCGCAGGCGCGTCATGCGAGGCTTGAGCGTGGCTTAAGTGCGTGTACCATACGCGCGGCCACCGAGCGGCCGCAGGACGCGCATGCCCCGAGGCGCGACTGGAGGTGATCGGTGACGGCCCAGGACTTCGTCAGCGCCATCAGCCAGCTGATCTACCTGGCGCTGTTCGTCATCTCCGCCGTGCGCCTCGCCCGGCTGCGAACGCTGGTCGCGCTGGACACCTTCCTCTTCTTCGGGGTGATCGCCGTCATCCTGCTACTGGGTGACGCCGCGGGACTGCTGGGCCTGGGCGGCGAACCCTGGGTCAGCATGGTGAGCTGGGTCTGCATCGCCGCGCTGCCATTCCTGCTGCTGCGCCTGGCGCACGACTTCCAGCCACTCCCCGGCCGGGTGATGATCGCCGCCAGCGCTGCGTTCGCGGTAGTAGCGGCCCTGGGCGTCGTCGTCCCGCAACCGTGGCCCACGCCGGTGGTGCTGACGCTGGTCATCGACTTCGTCGTCTTCGGCGGCTACGCGTCGTTCGCCTTCCTCCGGGCGGCGGCCCGCACCCGCGCCGCGACCCAGCGTCGCATGCAGGCGGTGGCGCTGGGCTCGATCCTGATCGCCGTCGTGATCGGCCTGGGCGGGGTGTCACTCGCCTTTCCGGAGCCGCCGGAGTGGATCGGCCTCACCTCGCAGGTGCTGGGCCTGGCGGCCGTCACCGCCTACTTCGTCGGCTTCGCGCCACCGGCCGTCCTGCAGCGCGGCTGGCAGGAGCCCGCCATCCGGTCGGCCCTGGCTCGCGCGCCGGAGCTGGTGCGCCTGGTCGACCCGCACGACATCGGCGCCGAGATCGCGGCCGCGGCGCGCGAGGCCACCGGCGCCCAGGGCTCGGCCGTCGGGCTCTGGGACGAGGCCGCCGGAGTGCTGCAGTTCCGGCAGGAGACCGGGGACTTCCGACCGATGGCGCCCGGCGAGGCCATCAGCGGTCGCGCGTTCGCCCAGCAACGCCCGATGGTCACGGCCAACGCGGAACGGGATGCCCCTGAGCGCGCCGCCGAGTACCGGCGCTCAGGCATCCGTGCCATCGTCTCGGCCCCCATCACCAGCGGCGAGCATCGGCTCGGCGTGCTGACCGTCTACGCCGTGCGCCCACCGGTGTTCACCGACGACGCGGTGGCCGTGGTCCGAATGCTGGCCGAGCAGGCGGCCCTGGTGCTGCGCAGCCAGGAGCTGCTGCGCGAGGCGGCCCAGGTGCGCGCCATGGCCGAGGTGACGCGGCTGAAGGACGACTTCCTGTCGGTAGTGGCGCATGACGTCCGGACCCCGCTGACCACCATCCTGATCAACTCGGAGCTGCTCGAGACGGCGCTGGACGGCGACGGCCGCAACGCCCAGCGCGCGGGTTCGCTGCGGGCGGAGGCCGAGCGGCTGAAGGCGCTGGTCGAGGACTACCTGGACATCGTCAGCGCGGAGGCCGGACGAGAGTCCCGCATGATGCCCGGCGACCTGGTGCAGATCGCCAGGGAGGCGCTGGAGGGGATGCCCGACCAGGCGACCCGCGTCGAGCTCGCCGGCGCCGCCGCGGTTCCGGGCATGTTCGACGCCGCCCGAATCCGGCAGCTGGTCCAGAACCTGGTTGGCAACGCGGTGAAGTACTCGGCTCCCACCGATGCGGTGGAGCTGCGCATCTGGCAGGCGGACGGGGCGGCCCAGCTGACGGTCACCGACCGCGGGATCGGGATCCCGGACGAGGACCTGCCGCACCTGTTCGAGCGTTTCCACCGTGGCAGCAATGCCGATGACCGGCGGTACCGCGGACTGGGGCTGGGGCTGTACATCTGCCGCCAGGTGGCCCAGGAGCATGGCGGCTCCATCAGCGTCATCAGCCGCGTCGGTGAGGGAACGACCTTCCATGTGACCCTGCCAGTCGCGGCCGTGGCGGAGGTGCCTCCATGACCGATCACGGCCCGATCCTGGTCGTGGACGACGACGCCGCCATCCGCAGCGCGGTGCGCGACGTGCTCGAGAGCGAGGGCCTCTCGGTTGAGACGGCCTCCAACGGCGCGGATGCCCTGGAGAAGGTGCGGCGGGTGGAGCCGAGCCTCGTCCTGCTGGACATGCGGATGCCCGTCCTCGATGGCTGGGGCTTCGCCAGTGCGCTGCGAGAGCGCGGCGTCGCCCTGCCGCTGGTGGTCATGACCGCCGCGGCCGATGCCAGCCGCTGGGCGGCGGAGATCGAAGCCATCGGCGTGGTGGCCAAGCCGTTCGGCGTGACCGAGCTCGTCCGCGCGGTCCGCCGGTTCAGCGCGGGAGCGCCGGGCAACTGAAAGGCCGGCCCCCGATGGGACCGGCCTTCCGAGCGCGGGTGCGCTGGGGTCCTAGCGGACCTCGACGGCGGCGCCGGCCTCTGCCAGCTTCTCCTTGACCTGCTCGGCCTCCTCCTTGGCGACGCCCTCCTTCACCGCCTTGGGAGCGGCGTCGACGAGGTCCTTCGCCTCCTTCAGGCCCAGGCCGGTCAGCTCGCGGACGGCCTTGATGACCAGGATCTTGTTGGCGCCGACCTCGGTCAGCACCGCGTCGAACTCGGTCTTCTCCTCGCCGCCGGCCGCAGCGGCCGCGCCATCGCCGGCGGCTGCCGGGGCCGCGGCAACGGCCACGGGGGCTGCCGCGGTGACGCCGAACTTCTCCTCGACCGCCTTCACCAGGTCGCTCAGCTCGAGGACGGTCATGTTCGAGATCGCGTCCAGGATCTCGTCCTTGCCCAGGGTCTTGGTTGCCATGTCGTCAGTCTCTCCTTCGTGCGACGGCGGCCGTCAGGCCGCGCCCTCGGTCTGTTGCTTCTGGTCGGCCACGGCGTTCAGCACGCCGGCCAGGTTTCGAAGATTGGCGGCCAGCACGCCGGCGAAGCCGGTGAGCGGGCTGGCGATGCCGCCGGCGAACATGCCGAGCAGCACGTCGCGGGTCGGCAGGCTGGCCATCCGCGCGAGGCTGGCGGCGTCGACGGCGGCGCTGCCCAGCAGGCCGCCTCGCACCGTCACCACCTTGTACGGGCGAAAGGCCTCCTGCAGCGCCTTGGCCAGCGTGACCTCGTCGCCCGAGATGGTGGCCAGTGCGGTGGGGCCGTCCAGCATCGGCTTCAGGTCGGCGCGATCCGCCTCGTCGGCCGCGATCTTCAGCAGCCGGTTCTTGGCGATGTGCAGCTCCACGCCGTTGGCGCGGAGCGTGCGCCGCACGACCTGCATCTCCGAGACCTTCAGCCCGCGGTAGTCGGCCACGGCGATGGCAGAGCTGCCGCGGAGCAGCTCCGCCAGCTCTCGCACCGCATCGCGCTTGGCATCGGTCGGCATGGTTGGTCCTCGTAGACAAGAAAGAACGGTCCGCGCGCGTCAGCACGAGGACCGTCATCGGTTCCACATCGTGCCTCGGCGTGCCGCCGGCCTCAGGGGGCCGGCAATTTGTCCGGGGCTTGCACCCGGCACGCATCGCTGTCTTCGGCGAGTCTTCGGTTGGGCTGGCCGATGGTAGCCGGTGGGGCGACCCTCGGCAAATTGGTCAGGCGCTGGCGGCGGCCAGGGCCGACGGGATGTCGATCCGGATCCCGGGCCCCATGGTCGGCGCCAGCGTCAGCGACCGCATGTAGGTGCCCTTCGCGCCGGATGGCTTGGCCCGATTGATCGCGTCCACCAGGGTCGCGGTGTTGGCCTGCAGCTGCTCCGGCGTGAAGCTGGCCCGTCCGACGATCGCGTGCACGATGCCCGCGCGGTCGACCTTGAACTCGATCCGGCCGGACTTGATCTCGCTGACCGCGCGCTCGATGTCGAAGGTCACGGTGCCCGACTTCGGGTTCGGCATCAGGCCGCGCGGGCCGAGCTTCTTTCCGAGCCGGCCGACCATGCCCATCATGTCGGGGGCGGCGATGGCCACGTCGAAGTCGAACCAGCCATCGTCGATCCGCTTGACCAGGTCCTCGCCGCCCACCTCGTCGGCGCCGCCGCGGAGCGCCTCCTGGGCCTTCTCGCCCTGGGCGAAGACGATGACGCGTGACGAGCGGCCGGTGCCGTGCGGCAGCACGACGGTGCCGCGCACCAGCTGGTCGGCGTGGCGCGGATCCACCCCCAGGCGCAGGTGCGCCTCGACCGTGGCGTCGAACTTGGCGGTCGACAGCTTCGGCAGCAGCTCCGCCGCCTCGCTCAGGGGATAGCGGCGCTCCACCTCGATCAGCGCGGCCGCCTCGCGGTACTTGCGTCCGTGGCGGCCCATCAGTCGCGCACCTCGATGCCCATGCTGCGGGCCGTGCCGGCCACGATCTTCATGGCCTGCTCGACGTCGTTCGCGTTCAGGTCCTGCATCTTGGTGGTGGCGATCTCGCGCAGCTGCTGCTGCGACACGCTGCCCACCTTCTCGCGGTTGGGCTGCGCCGATCCCGACTCCACGCCGGCGGCCCGCTTGAGCAGCGCGGCGGCCAGCGGGGCCTTGGTGACGAAGGTGAAGGAACGGTCCTCGTAGACCGTGATCTCGGCCGGCACGACGTAGCCGCGCATGTCGGCGGTCCGCTCGTTGAAGGCCTTGATGAACTCCATGATGTTGATCCCGTGCTGGCCCAGCGCCGGGCCGACCGGCGGGGCGGCGGTGGCTGCGCCGGCGGGCGCCTGCACCTTCAGGATCGTGCGGACTTTCTTGGCCATGTGGTTCCTCCGAGGTGCTGACGGAGCGGATCGCGCTCCTCCCTCTCGCTGGCGGCGGCCGTCAGGCCGCCATCGGTCTGCAGGCGGCCCGTGGCCGCCATCGGTCCAGTGCTAGAGCTTGTCGATCTGCAGGAAGTCCAGCTCGACCGGCGTCTCGCGGCCGAAGATGCTGACCAGCACCTTGACCTTGTTCTTCTCCGGGTTAACCTCGTCCACGGTGCCGATGAACTCGGCGAACGGGCCGTCCTTGACGCGCACGCTCTGGCCCTTCGTGAACTGCAGCTTGAACTTCGGCGCCTCGACCCCCATCTGCTTGAGGATCTTCTTGACCTCGCCCTCGACCAGCGGGGTCGGGCGGTTGCCGGAGCCGACGAAGCTGGTGACGCCCGGCGTGTTGCGCACCACGTACCACGACTCGTCGGACATCGCCATCTCGACCAGGACGTAGCCGGGGAAGACCTTCTTGTTTACGGTCTGCCGCTGCCCGTTCTTGATCTCGATCTCCTCCTCCATGGGAACGAGCACCTGGAAGATCTGGTCCTCGACGCCCATCGACTCGATGCGGTGCTCGAGGTTGGCCTT
>DATBME010000019.1:0-42406 GCA_036555005.1 Candidatus Limnocylindria bacterium
CGCCGACGCGTCGGGCGCGAGTGCGCTCCTCCATCACCCGGCCGAGCAGGCGCTCATCCGGCACCTGCTGGACCTCCCCGACGTGGTGGCCGATGCGGCCAACCGGCGCGAGACGCATGAGCTGACGCGCTACCTGCTGGAAGTCGGCCAGCTGTTCAGCCAGTTCTACCGCGACTGCCGGGTGCTCTCCGAGGACCCTGCCGAGCGGGCACTCTCTGAAGCTCGCCTGGCCCTGACCGATGCCACCCGCACGGTGCTGGCCGGCGGGCTCGGGTTGCTGGGCATCAGCGCCCCGGAGTCGATGTAGGTCAGCCGTCGAGCCCGGCTGCCATGCGGTCCAGCACCGCCGCCGACGAGGCATGCAGGATGAGGGTGTCGCCGTTCGATGCCCGGGTCGCGCGGGTCGGGAAGGGCAGCGCGGTGGTGATCTCGGCGTAGGCCTCCTGGAACTGGTCCGCTTCGGCCGACGTGTCCCAGCCGATGCGCCAGGCCATGGCCCACTCCTCGCCGGGTCCCTGCGCCACGCTCAGCCGATCGCCGCCCCAGCCGGCGGCGGCGGAGTCCGCGTCCTCCTGCGATACGCCCATCGCCCCCACCCAGATGCCCAACATCGCCTCGCCAAGGGTGCTCGACTCGACCGGCTCCCAGCCGTGGCCAAGCAGGGCGGCCACGTCCGGGTCGGCGACGTCGACTGGCCGCTCGTCCGATACGTACTTCTCCGGATGCAGCACCTGCTCGGTCGAAACCGGCGGCTGCTCGTAGGCGGCATCGACCGCGTCCCAGCCGCCTGACGACCACAGCCCGCTGACCCAGGAGGACCCGGCCAGGTACGGGAAATTGAGCTGCTTCACCATCCAGTCAGGGATGCTGCTCATGTCCGGCAGCGGCGTCGCCCCGATGCCGCCCAGCTCGTCCGGCGCCAAGCCGGTCAAGGCCCACTGGAACATCGCGACGGTGGCGTCTCCCTCCTCCAGCGCCAGCCGGGCGAGGGCCGCGTCATCCTCGTCGGCCAGGTCATCCCGCGCCGCGCCGGTGTCAAAGGCGGCGTCCTGCATGGCGTGGGTGAACTCGTGGGCGTAGGTGATCTGCGCCTCGGCGGTCAGGCCCGCATCGCTCACGACCACCATGCGCTGGTCCTCGAAGTCGTAGAAGCCCAGCACCTGCCCTGCGTACAGCTGCTCGGTCAGCTCGCGGATGTCCTGGTCCTCGGTCAGCAGGCCCATGGCGCGCAGGGTCAGGTTATCGGCGGCCAGCTGCTCCTCGGTCCACTCCTCGTCGAAGAGGGCCTCCAGCTCGACCGCCAGCTGGTCGCGGGTGATGACGTCCGGCGGGCCGATGTCAGGTGCCGGCAGGTCGCGCAGGTCGGAGACCCCCTGCTCGATCTGCGCGAAGGCGGCCTGCGCATCGGCCGAGCCGGTGGGCGACGGCTGCGGCGTCGACGTGGCGGCCGGCGGGGTCGGGCTGGACAGCGGGCCTACCGCCAGCGGGACGCCCAGCGAGCGGAGCAGCAGCACGGTGACGATCGCCAGGGCGATCACCACGGTGGTCACGGCGACCGCTCGCCGCGAGAAGGAGGACATGCGCGGCATTGTGGCATCGGTCCCATAAACACCCCGTCAAGGTTCAGGTTTCTTCACACGGCCCGATGTTTGGCATTCACATGGGGCCGTTACCGTTCACGGTGCGAGATGGAGATCCATCGGATCTCTAGCTCCACCCTCCCTCCTTCGAGAGCCGGTGTCATTGGGCGGGCACCGGCTCTCGTGCTGTCTGCCGTACACTCCTCCGACCGATGGAGATCACCTGGTACGGCCGCGCCTGCTTCCGGCTCAAGGGCCGCGAGTCGACCGTCATCGCCGATCCCTGCCCGCCGGCCACCGGATTCGTGGCGGGCAAGCACGCGGTCGACCTGCTGACCATCTCGCACGCCCACCCCGATCACGCCTACACCCGCTCGATCACGGCCGGGCTGACGCTGACCCGCCCAGGCGAGTACGAGTACCACGGCGTGCTGGTGACCGGCGTTCGCACCTTCCACGACGGGGAGAGCGGCGCACAGCGCGGCGACAACATCGTCTTCGGCTACGAGATCGATGGCGTGCACATCGCTCATCTCGGCGACTTGGGGCACCTCTTGACGGAGGAGCAGCTCGCCGAGCTCGGCCCGGTCGATGTCCTGCTGGTGCCGGCCGGCGGCCAGTTCACCATCACGCCGGCCGAGGCCGCGGAGGTGGTGGCCCAGGTCAGCCCCAAGCTGGTGATCCCGATGCACTACGCCGTCGACGGCGCCTCGCAGGATCTCCTTGGCCCCGACCGCTTCGTCCACGAGATGGCGATGGGGCAGCCGCCGAACCAGCCGAAGGCGGTGGTCAACGCCTCGTCGCTGCCGGACGAGACCCAGGTCGTCCTGCTGGAGCCGCGCGGCCGAACCAGCTGAGCCACCGCTCCGACCGGGGGCCGCCATCAGTACGGGGTGGGTCCTGCGGCGCGGTGCGATATGGCAACGGATTGGCCATGGCGCGTTGTGCCGCAGACTGCACCAGACGTCAGCGGAGTGCTCCGCCGCCATGCCCGAAGGTACTGGCCAGCGTGGGACCGCCCGGTTATCGTGTGCGCTCCCAGTGGTACTGCTGGGAGCGGCGCTCAACTACCCGGCGCCATCGCGACAACAGGGGAGCTGGAATCCAAGGAGACCGGAACATCGTGAGTAGGAGCATGCGACCGTTCGCATTCCTCGGCGCCGTGGCGCTCGTGATCGGCATCGCGGGCACGACCGTAGCGGCCGACCCCGTCTATGCGACGGTGACTGGCTACGCGCCGGCCAGCCAGGAGAACAACCACCCAGACGCGTGGGGTGACAACTGCGAGACGGCCGCCGGTGTCGGCGACGTCGATTCGTGGGAGCTACCCGCGCTCGATGCGGGCATGGTGTACAGCCTCGTCGTCGTCAAGGCTGGATCCGAGGGAACGGGCAATAACACCCTGTTCGCCAATCCCAGCGCCGGTGAAACGGTCTGGGCGGATTCCAATGAGAACGGCCTCTTTGATGCCGGCGGCCAGGGCGGCGACAAGCAGATCAGCCACGTCATCGTCTGCACCGAGCAGGGCCAGGATGAGGACAACGCCAGCCTGAACATCCGCAAGGAAGACGAGGATGGCCATCCCCTGGCCGGGGCCGTGTTCACGGTCGAAGGCATCGAGGGGACGTTCACGACCGGTGAGAACGGCAAGTTCTGCATCACCGGCCTGCCGAACGACTCGGAGTGGCTCGTCACCGAGATCCAGGCTCCGCCCGGCTACGTGCTGGCGGACCCCGCCTCCCAGATGGTCGAGGTGGACGACGATGGCGACTGCAACAGCCCGAGCGCACATTTCGTGAACACGCTCCAGACCATCTCAACGCCGACTCCGACGCCGGAAGGTTCGGCGGCTGGAAGCACCAGCACCCCGACCCCGGAGGGATCGGTCCAGGGAGGCACCGGCACGCCGGAGCCAAGCCAGCCCGACACCGCCATGGGTCAGGCCGGTGGTCCCAGCCCGATCCCGACCATCGCCTTCGGCATGATCCTGCTGGCCGCTCTCGGCACGCTGGCCTGGGCGAACGTCAAGACGGCTCGACGCCGCGCGTAGGATCCACCGGATCGATTCCGGTTTCCAGCCGAAGACCCCCGGGTAGCCCCGGGGGTCTTCGTCGTGGATGGGGCACGCGCTGCTAGCGCAGGAGCACGGCCGCTAGTTGCCGGCGCCGTTGCCCTTGGGCGCGTCCTTCGGCGGCTTCGGATCCTTGTTGCCGCCGTCTCCGTCACCGCCTCCGCCGCCATGGCCGCCGCCCTGTCCGCCGCCCTGGCCGCCGCCATGTCCGCCGCCATGCTGCCGGGGCGTGGGCGACGGGTCCGGCTCGGCCTGGTCGGACGGCGTCGCCGTGGGCGTGGAGCTCGGCGATGGCGTGGACGTGGCGGTGGTGGCGGGCTGGGGACTGCCGGACGGCGCGGGCGGCACGATCTGCTGACCCTTCCGCTGGCCGCGGTTCTGCGACTCATGATCGCGATTCGAATGGACGGCGGACGGCGAGCCGCCCGACGCCGCCAGCGCACGCAGCAGTCCGCGCCTCCCGGCGTCCGGCGCGGTGGCCAACAGCTCAGTGAGCCGGTCGACGTGCTCCGGCATGGCGACCTCGCTAGCGGTGCTTCCGTCCGACGGCGCGGTCAGCGCCACCAGCGTTTCCTCGGCCCGCACGACGGCCGTCACCGCCGCGTCCACCTGCTCCCATCGCCCGGCCGAGGCCAGCGCTTCCACCTCGTCCAGCCGCGTGTCGAGCGCCACCGCCGCCAAGTCGTCTCGCAAGTCGGCCGGGGCAATCTCCATCCGGATCGACTCGATCTCCAGCTTCACGCCGTACAGGACATCGCCGGGCAGGCTCTCCTGGGCAGCGGCGCCGACCGCGGTCGCACTCACCGCAGTCAGCAGCGAGGCATAGAGGACGCCCCGACCCAGGACGCCCAGGTTGCGCCGCGGCAGGGCGGCCGGCCGGGTTGCCGCCACCATCCCCTCGCGCGTGGCCACGTAGCGGTTCAGGACCTGGCCGCGCAGCCGGCGCTGGAAGAGCGGGTCAGGCTTGATGCGGTTGACATGCCGCTCGAGACGAGCCGCGATGACCGGGTCGACCGGCATCTCGAAGCCGCGCTGCAGCATGCGGTCCAGCAGCGTCATCGGACCACCTGCTCTTCCTCGGGCAGCAGCAGGCGGCGGAGGCTGGCGATGGCACGGAAGGTGAGGCCACGGACCGTGCCCGCTCGCTTGCCCATCACCTGAGCCGCCTCCTCGGCCGAAAGGCCGGCGGCGAAGCGCAGGGCCAGCGCTTCCTGCTGGTCCGGCGTGAGGAGCCGGATCGCGCTGCGCAGCTCCCGCACCTCCTCGCCGTGCACCGTGAGACGGTCCGGGGTCTCGTCGTGCCCAGCGTCGTGGCGATCCGTCAGCGGCTCGTGGGCGCGGTCGCGACGGACGTGATCGATCACCGCGTTGCGGGCGATGCGGAAGGCCCAGGCCTCGAAGGGGCGGCCGCGCGATCGATAGCGCGGCAACGAGCTCACGATCCGCTCGAAGACCAGCTGGGTCAGGTCCTCGGCGTCCTCCGGCCGGTGGACGCGGACCGCCACGTAGCGGTAGATGGGGAGGACCAGCGCGTCGTACAGGCGGCCGACCGCCTCGACGTTACCGGCGCTGGCCACCTGGGCCAGCTGGTCGATGGTCAGCCCGTCGAGTGCGTGCGGCGGGGCGGCAGGAGCGGTCGCGCGGCGGTGCTCGGCGTCCCGCAGGGCCTGGGCGACGAAGGCACTCATGGGTCGCTCGCGCATCGGGATGGGCACCTGTTGGTTCGGGGCAGCTGCACGAACGGCAGATTGGCCTGCGCACGGTAGCACCGGGCTCGGCGGACTTCCAGACCGACGGTGACCCGGGGCACCGCGGGATTGTCCCCGCGGATGGGTCAGATCAGCGCCAGCTCGCGCCCGACCTTCTCGAAGGCGGCAAGACAGGTCTCCAGCTCTTCGCGGCTGTGCTCGGCGGTGACGATGGTGCGGACCCGGGACCGATCATCCGGCACGGTCGGGAAGCCGATGCCCTGCGCGAAGACGCCCTCCTCGAAGAGCCGGTCGGACAGCTTCATGGCCAGTGCGCCCGAACCGGCGATCACCGGGGTGATCGGCGTCTCGGAGGCGCCGGTGTCGAACCCGAGGCGCTCCAGGCCGGCCTTGAAGAAGCGGCTGTTCTCCCAGAGCCGTTCGATGAGCTCGGGCTCCGACTCCAGCACGTCGATGGCGGCCAGGCAGGCGGCCGCGACGGCCGGTGGGTGCGAGGTCGAGAACAGGAACGGCCGCGCCCGGTGCTCCAGGATCGTGCGCAGCGCGGCCGGCCCCGCGACGTAGCCGCCCAGCACGCCGATCGCCTTGGACAGGGTCCCGACCTGGACCTGCACGCGCCCGTGCAGGTCCAAGTGGTCGATGCTGCCGCGGCCGTTGCGGCCCAGCACGCCCGAGGCATGCGCGTCGTCGACGTAGACGATCGCCTCCGCCTCTTCGGCGGCTTCCACGATGGCCGGCAGCTGGGCGATGTCGCCGTCCATGCTGAACACGCCGTCGGTGATGACCAGCACGGTGCGGTCGGCACCGCCGGGCGCGTCGCGCACCTCACGCAGCACTGAGCGCAGGGCGTCCATGTCGGCGTGCGGAAAGATCTTGCGCTCCGCCTTGGTCAGCCGGATGCCGTCGATGATGCTGGCGTGGTTCAGCGCATCGCTGACGATCACCGCGCCCTCGGGCGCCAGGATCGGGATGACGCCGGTGTTGCAGGTGAAGCCGGACTGGAAGGTGAGCACCGCCTCCACATGCTTGAAGCTGGCCAGCCGCGCCTCGAGCTCCTCGTGCAGGCTCATGGTGCCGGCGATGGTGCGCACCGCCCCGGAGCCCGCCCCGTAGCGCTCGATCGCCTCGATACTCGCCTGCCGCAGACGGGGATGGGTGTTCAGGCCCAGGTAGTTGTTGCTGGACAGCGTGATCACCTCGCGGCCGTCGATCAGGCATCGGCTCTTCTGCTCCGACTGCACCACGCGGAGCCTGCGGTACAGGCCCTTGGCACGGAGGTCTTCGATCTCGGCGTCAAGGAAGGCCAACGGATTGCGAGCGCGGGCCGTGGAAGCGGCGGGCGCGGCGGTATCGGTCATGGCAGGAGCACCACCTTTCCGGCGTGACGGGAGGCGATCAGGGCGAAGCCCTGCTCCCAATCGGCAAGGTCGAAGCGATGGGTGATGATGGGGGTCACGTCCAGGCCGCCGCGTAGCAGCGCCTGGGTGCGCTCCCAGGTGTCGTACAGGCGCCGGCCGTAGATGCCGTACAGGCGCACGCCCTTCTGGATGACCAGGTCGGAGAGATCGATCGTGGCGGGCTGGCTGAAGATGCCGAGCAGGCTGATCCGACCGCCGCGGGTGATGACGGCCAGCGCGGTGTCCAGGGCTGGTTGGGCGCCGCTCATCTCCAGCACCACCTCCACGCCGTCCCCGCCGGTGGCCTCCATGACCCGCGGCACCAGGTCCGCGTCGCGTGCGGCGATCGCCAGGTCGGCCCCCATCCGCCGGGCCATCTCGAGCCGATACGGCTCGACGTCGGTGGCAACCACCAGCGCCGCACCGGCGGCCTTGGCGACGGCCATGGCGCACAGGCCGATCGGTCCGCAGCCGGTGACGGCCACCGTCCGGCCCTCGATCGGCTCCACGAAGGCCGCGTGCACCGCATTTCCCATCGGCTCCTGCAGGGCCACCACCGCCGGGTCCAGGCCATTCGACTCGATCGCATTCGCCTCGGGGATGACCACGTACTCGGCGAAGCCGCCGTCGACGTGGGCGCCGATCACCTTCAGGTTGCGGCACAGGTGCGCCTGGTCGGAGCGGCACTGGCGGCAGGTCCAGTCGACGATGTGGCTCTCGACGCCCACCAGGTCGCCCTCCCGCACGCGCGTGACGCCGGGACCAACGCCGGCGACGCGGCCCGCCAGCTCGTGGCCCAGGATGATCGGAGGTTTCAGGATGTCGGCTGCCCACGGATCCCAGTTGTAGAGGTGGGCGTCGGTGCCGCAGATGCTGGCCGCCTCCATCTGCAGCAGCACCTCGCCCGGGCCAGGGCTGGGGACCGGCTGGTCGACCAGCTCGGCGCCCGGCGCGGGCCGCGTCTTGGCGAGGGCCCGCATGGTGCGGGTGGCGGTGGCGGTCATGCCCCCTGCCGGACCGGCGGCTTCACGCGGCTGAGTATAGGAGCGGCCTCATCAGTCCTCGCTGAACCAGGCCCGGGCCGCGGGCCGCAGCAGCGCCGCCACCAGCAGCACCGACAGCAACAGCCCCAGCGGGATCATCAGCGCATACCAGCCGTTGGCCGCCTCCGGCGGCATCTGGAACAGGGCCGGCGGCAGGCCCGCCAGGATCGGTGCCGCCAGGATGGCGATGCCGATCGCGAACCGATGGCCGATGCGCTTGCGCTGCAGCGCCACGGTGATGCCGAACAGGACGGCGGCCAGCTCCAGCATCATGAAGATGCCGAGCAGGCTGAACGGCGCGCGCTCGCTGAAGTCGACGAAGGCGATGATGCGCGGCAGCAGCAGGCCGGTCACCGCCAGCAGGAAGAAGGCCCAGGCGAACCACAGGCGCACGGACCACGGAGCGTCGCGCATCGGCTCCGGATGCTAGCAGTCCAGCCCGTCGCTGAGGTTGGTGCCAAGATCTGGCGGTGGAGGCGCTCGCCGAGCTGTTCGAGACGAACCGCATCATCGTCCTCACCGTCTACGGCCAGGTCTTCTTCGTGCTGGGGCTGGCGATCGCCCTGCAGTCGCTGAAGCGCAGTGCGCTCCCATTGGCGCGGCCGCTGCCCTGGCTGGCGGCGTTCGGCATCGTCCATGGCTTCCACGAATGGGGCTACCTGTTCATCCCCATCCAGTCCAGCTATTTGCCGCTGCCGGTGACCGAAGGGCTGCTGGTGCTGCAGCTGCTGATGAAGGCCGTCTCCTTCGCCCTGCTGCTGCAGTTCGGCGTCGAGCTGGTGGCCGCCATGACCCGGCTACCGATCCTGCCGCGCCTGCGGCTGCTGCCGGCCGCCGCCTTGCTGGCCTGGGGCGGCGCCACGCTGGCCGTCTCGGCGCTGTACCCGGGCTACCTGCCCGACCCCGGCGCCTGGCTGCAGGAGGGCCAGATCGATGCCGCCCTGGCGGCCGTGGGCGCGCCGCTGGCGATCGGCGACGTGCTGGCCCGCTGGATGATGGCGCTGCCCGGGGCAGCGCTGGCGGCCTGGGGCCTGATGGCCAGCGCGCGCAGCGTGGCGGCCATCGCGCGACCGACCGTGCTGGCCGGCCTGCAGCTGGCCGCCATCGCCTTCGCGCTGTACGCGCTGGTGGGTGGCGTGATCGGGCAGCCGGCGCCCTTCCCACCGGCATCCGTGCTGAACGCTGCGACCGTGCGCGAGGTGCTGGGCATCCCGATCGAGGTGCTGCGTTCCGCGGCCGGCCTGCTGATCGCGGTGGCCATCATCGTGGCGCTCGACCTGTTCGAGCAGGAGACGGACCGCGCCCTGGCGGCGGCACGCCGGCGCGAGCTGCTCGCACGCGAACGCGAGCGCATCGGCCGTGACCTGCACGACGGGATCATCCAGTCGATCTACGCCGCCGGCCTGCACCTGGACGAGGCGAGCGCCGCCCTCGATTCGTCGGCCGAGGTGCCGAAAGCCCGCATCCGCACCGTGCTCGGTGAGCTGGAGCGGATCAGCAATGACATCCGGGCCACCATCTTCGACCTGCGCAGCGGCGGCCTGGAGACGCTGGACGCGGAGGAGATCGTGCGCAGCGTGGCCGACGAGCTGCGGGCCAACACGCTGGTGGAGCTGCAGCTGGTGGTGGATGGCGATTGGCGGCCGCAGCTGACGCCCGAGCAGGCGGCACAGCTGCACCAGATCGTGCACGAAGCCTTCAGCAACGTGCTGCGTCACGCCCGGGCTCGCCGCGTCGACGTCCGGCTCGTGTACGCCAAGCGTGAGCTGCAGCTGGAGATTCGCGACGACGGAGCCGGTTTCGACTCCGAGGCGGTAGCGGATCGCAGCCGGCCCGACTCGAAGCACGGGCTGCCGAACATGCGGCATCGCGCGGCGCTGCTGAACGCGACCCTGACCGTCAAGAGCGCGCCCGGACGGGGCACGGAGCTCTCCCTTACCATGCCGGTCGCGACCGCCCTTCATCCCGGCTGAGCCTGCCGCCACCCACCGCCATGACCGATACGCCCGCCATTCGCATCCTCATCGCCGACGACCACGAGGTCGTCCGCATCGGCCTGGCCGCCCTGCTCAACCGCCAGGACGGCTTCCGCGTGGTGGGCGAGGCCGCCTCCGGCGAGGAGGCGGTGCGGCTGGCGCGGTCGCTGCGCCCGGACGTGGTGGTGATGGACATCCGCATGCCCGATGGCTCCGGCACCGATGCCTGCCGCCAGATCACAGAGGAGACGCCCGGCACGCCGGTGGTGATGCTCACCAGCTACGCGGACGAGGAGGCGCTGTTCGATGCCATCGCGGCCGGGGCCTCCGGCTACGTCCTGAAGCGGATCGGCTCGGACGAGCTGGTCAGCGCCGTCCGCGCCGTGGCCAGCGGTCAGTCGATGCTGGATCCGGCGGTCACCGCCTCCGTCCTCGATCGCCTGCGGCGCGCGGCCCAGGCCGAGGAGGCGGGGGCGTTCAGCGAGCTGACCGATCAGGAGCGCCGGGTCCTCGCCCACCTGGCCCTGGGGGAGTCGAACCGCGAGATCGCAATCGCCATGGAGCTGGCCGAGAAGACGGTGCGCAACTACGTCAGCAACATCCTGGCGAAGCTCTCGCTGGCCAGCCGCGCGCAGGCCGCCACCTTTGCCATCAAGCATCGCCTGACCGAGCTGAGCGGCCAGCCGCGTGCCTGACCGCCGGCGCCGGGTCGGCGTAGTCGCCCTGCTGCCGCTGGCCATCGCCGGCTGCCTGGTCGCCCCCACCTCCAGCCCATCGGCCTCAACGCCACCGTCCGGGCAGGCTTCGCTCAGTCCGGCGATCTCGCCGTCCGGTGGCCCGAGCACCTCGGCCCGGCCGACGGCGACTCCTCCGCCCCCGCTGTCGCTGGCGCGCCCGGACAGGCACGACCGCCGCCGCGTGGCGGTGGCCGTGGACCCCAACCTCCCGGCCGACGGCGACGGCGAGATCGTGGTGCGCGTGACCAACCTGGGCGACCAGCGCGTTGGCGAGCTGGTGCTGCGCTGGAACACCGGCCTCGACCAGCACCTGTTCCTGGCCCCTTTCCGCCCATCCGAGCAGCGCATCCGCGAGGGCGGCCCGCCGCTGATCCAGGACTGGACCAAGTGGGTGGTGGGGCCCGGCGAGAGCGGCGAGCCGGCCGGCACCACCTCGCTGGGCTGGGGCCCGCTGCTCCCCGGCGGCCAGCTCACCATCCCGATCCAGGTCACGCGCCGGCAGCGCGGCGAGGTCGCCTTCGACCTGCAGGTGCTGGCCGGCGAGGCGATCCTGTCGCTGGAGGACGGCTCGCCGGCGGAGCTGCGCGTCAGGGTGCCGTGATCGCGGTAGGCTGACCCGATGCGGGCGATCCTGCCGTCCTGGACCGATCCGGATCCGGGCCTCCACGCGCGGCTGGCCGACGTCATCGACCCCGAGCGCAAGGTGCTGGCCGCGCTGGAGCGGATCGTCCCGCTGTCGGGAAAGCGGATCGCCGACGTCGGGACCGGGATCGGGCACTATCCGCTGCTCCTCGCCCGCCGCACGGGACGCACGTACGGCATCGAGGCCGAGGCTGCCCTGCGCGAGGTCGCGCGCGAGCGGGCCGACGCCGCCCACCAGCCGAACATCCGCATCGTGGAGGGCGGCGGCGAGCACCTGCCGCTGCGCGATGCGGCGGTCGATATCGTGCTCTCCGGCGAGATTGGGCCGGACGACCGCTGGCTGCCTGCCATCGGCGAGGCGATGCGCGTGCTGCGGCCGGGTGGACGGCTGGTGGTGATCGGCTACTACGGCCGCGACGACATGGCCGGCCTGCTGGAGCCGGAGGTCGTGGAGCGCGCTCGGCAGGCGACCCAACGCCGCATCGGCTGGTGGCTGCGGCACGACTTCAAGATCAAGGTGGTGCACACGCGGGTCGACCTGCACGACGAGGCGGCCGCCATGGAGCTGCTGCCGCGGCTGTACGGCGATCGCGGCCGCGCCTTCCTGATGAGCCCGCATCCAGTCAGCCTGGGACTGCGCCTGGGCCTCTATCACCGCGCCAAGGAGGACGCCGGGCACTGACTCTCAATCCGTGTACTGGCGTACGGATATTCGCGGATTCAGTGCAGTAATCGCATTGCAGGCGCGAAACGGTGCCTCTATGATCCCTCGGTCGAAGGCCAGGCTCTTCTCCCCCCGGAGCCTGGCCTTCGGCGTTCGCCGGTATCTGGCGGAGGCGGTGCGATAATGGCCGGCAGACCCCATCCGCCCCGGCGCGATCGCGCCTGAGGCCACCAGCACCCGGAGGGCACGCCAGCCGTCATGGCCACCACCACGCCCCGCATGAAGATCACCTACGCCACCCTGTCCGCGGACAACGAGGAGCTGCAGTCCGCCTTCGACGCGGCCGTCGAACGCGTGCGCGGCACGCTCGGCCAGTCGTACCCGATGCTCATCGGCGGCGAGGAACGGCGCGCGGCCGAGGAGTTCGAGGACCGTTCGCCGATCGACCGCGACATCGTGGTCGCCCGCTTCCCCGCCGGCACCCGGCAGGACGTGCGCGACGCCATCGCCGCCGCCCGCGCGGCGTTCCCGGCTTGGCGCGACCTGGGCTGGCGGCAGCGGCTGGAGATCATGCGCAACGCGGCGGACCTGATCAGCGAGCGGCAGTTCGAGTACGGCGCCCTGATGGCCTTCGAGGTCGGCAAGAACCGGCTGGAGGCCCTGGGCGACGTCGAGGAGACCGCGGACCTGCTGCGTTACTACAGCGACGAGATGGAGCGCAACGCCGGCTTCGTCAAGCCGATGGGCTCGCTCTCCCCGACCGAGCACACGCGCAGCGTCCTGAAGCCGCACGGCGTCTGGGCGGTCATCAGCCCCTTCAACTTCCCCATGGCCCTGGCCGGCGGACCGGCCGCCGGCGCGCTGATCGCCGGCAACACCGTCGTGCTCAAGCCGTCGTCCGACGCTCCGCTGCTCGGCTACAAGTTCGGAGAGGTGCTGCGCGAGGCCGGGGTGCCGGCCGGGGTCTTCAACTTCGTGACCGGTCCGGGCGAGACGGTCGGCGCCGAGCTGGAGGAGAACGCCGACCTCGACGGCATGGTCTTCACCGGCAGCTACGAGGTCGGCATGAAGCTGCAGCGCGGCTTCACCCGGGACTACCCGCGGCCGATCATCACCGAGATGGGCGGCAAGAACCCGGCGATCATCACCGCCAACGCCGACCTGGACGAGGCGGCGGAGGGCGTCATGCGCTCGGCCTTTGGCTTCGACGGCCAGAAGTGCAGCGCCAACAGCCGCGTCTACGTCGAGCGCTCGGTGGCGCGCCCCTTCGTGGAGAAGCTGGTGGAGCGGGCCAAGTCCATAACCGTCGGCGACCCGACGCGACGCGAGAACTGGATGGGCCCGGTCATCAACGAGCGCTCGCTCGGCAAGTTCACCACCGCCGTCGAGGAGGCGCAGCGCGACGGCGGCACCATCGAGGTGGGTGGCGAGGTGCTGACCGAGCCTGGCACGGAACGCGGCTACTTCCCGACCCCGACCGTGGTCACCGGCCTGCCGCTCAGCCATCGCCTCTTCCGCGACGAGCTGTTCGTGCCCTTCCTGGTGGTCGGCGAGGTGGACTCGCTCGACCAGGCCCTGACCGAGGCCAACGATACGCCGTACGGCCTGACGGCCGGCATCTTCAGCCGCGACGACGGCGAGGTCCGCCGTTTCCTGGACACCATCCAGGCGGGCGTGGTGTACGTCAACCGGCGCGCCGGCGCGACCACTGGCGCCTGGCCGGGGATCCAGAGCTTCGGCGGCTGGAAGGGCTCCGGCTCGTCCGGCAAGGGAGGCCTGGGCCCGTACTACGTGCAGCAGTTCCTGCGCGAGCAGTCGCAGACGGTGATGGGCGAGCCACCGGCCTGAGATGAACGAATCAGCTGGCGACGGCAACGGCCGCAACGGCCGGGCGGGATCCGGTCAGGCGGTCCGGCTGGACGAGCTGGACGCGCTGGAGCCGATTGTCGATCCCAGCGGCTGGTTCAGCGTCCAGCTGCGCTACGCGTACCTCGTCGGCGCGGCGCAGTCGCCGGCCATGATCGAGGACCGGGTGGTGCTGGTCGATGGGGAGGACGAGGAGGCGGCGCTGGGCCGCGCCGTCGAGATCGCGGCCGAGTACGAGGACGAGTTCGAGACCGAGGCCGGCGACACCGGCATGATCCGCTTCGAGGGCATCGTCGCCATCAAGGAGCTGGACGACCCGCCCGCGGCAGGCACCGAGGTCTGGCACGAGTTCATGGCGCCGGCTGGCGTCGAGACCGATGCCGACGGCGAGCCGCTGCCGCCGGTGCGCCCGATGGAGATGGCCTTTCCTCGCGCCCACGACGAGTGAGCCGCTGGCGCGCGCTGGCCTACCGCGCGGCGCGGCCGCTGCTCTTCGGCTTCGAGCCCGAACGCATCCATCGCCTGACCCTCACTTCCCTGCGCGCCGCCGGGACCACCTCGATCGGGCGTGGCCTGGCGTCGTTCGCCGCCGGCGCGCGCCGCGATCCCTCCGCGTCGGCCGGCCTGCTGAGCCTGGACTTTCGCAATCGCATCGGCGTCGGCGCCGGCTTCGACAAGGACGCGATCGCGCTGCGCGGGTGGGAGGCGCTGGGGCTCGGCTTCATGGAGGTCGGCACGGTCACTCCGCTGCCGCAGAGCGGCAACCCGCGGCCGCGCCTGTTCCGCCTGCCGGTCGACGAGGCGCTGATCAATCGGATGGGCTTCAACAACGCCGGCGCCGCAGCGGTCGCACGCAACGTCATGCTCGCCCGCCGTCACCTGCCGCCGGGCTTCGTGATCGGCGTCAACATCGGCCGTGGCGTGGCCACGCCACCCGACGCGGCGACCGACGACTAACTGGAGGCCTACCGTCAGGTGGCCCCGGTGGCCGACTACGTCGCCATCAATGTCAGCTCACCGAACACGGCGGGCCTGCGCGATCTGCAGCAGCCGGATCGACTGCGCGAGCTGCTGGCGCTCCTCCGGGAGGCCGGGCGCGGAGCGCATGCCAGCCCGCTGCTGGTCAAGCTGGCACCCGACCTCGAGCCGGATGCCTTCGACGCCCTGGTGGGCCTCGTGGCGGAGCGGGCCGATGGGCTGATCCTGGGCAACACGACCATCGCCCGGGACGGGCTGTCATCGGCCGGCCATCGGGCGGAGGCCGGCGGCCTGTCCGGCCGTCCGCTGCGCGGTCGGATGCTGGAGGCCGTGGCGCGCGCTCGGGAACGGATGGCGCGACCCGGCGTGATCGTCGCCTCGGGTGGCATCGGCTCGGCGGAGGACGTCCGGGCCGCCTACCGGGCTGGCGCCGACCTGGTGCAGCTGTGGACCGGCCTGGTGTACCACGGGCCGGGGCTGATCGGTGAGGCCGTGGCCGTGAGGTCGACTGGCCTCTGATACCATTTCGAGCCATCTAGCCAGGGGCGCGGGCAGGACGCGCCGCTCCGCTTCGGAGTTGGTACCGATGAGTGTCGAGACCACGTCCGCCGCGGCTGCCCGCGATTCGGCGCCGCGCATCCACACCGAGCTGCCGGGCCCGCGGGCCCGGGCCTTCATCGAGCGCGACGAGGCCGTGGCCAGCCCCAGCCTGACCCGCGCCTATCCGCTGGTCGCCGAGTCGGCCAACGGGCTGACGGTGACCGATGTTGACGGCAACCGCTTCCTTGACTTCGCGGCCGGCATCGCGGTGACCAGCACCGGCCACGCCCATCCCAGCGTGGTGGCGGCCATCAAGGAGCAGGCCGACCGCCTGATCCACATCGCCGCCACCGACTTCTACGAGCCGCGCTACCTGGAGTTCATGGAGCGGCTGGCGTCGATCGCCCCCTTCGACGAGCGGGCGCGGGTCTTCCTCACCAACTCGGGCACCGAGGCGGTGGAGGGTGCCATCAAGCTGGCGCGCTACCACACCCATCGGCCCGGGATCATCGCCTTCGAGGGCGCGTTCCACGGACGCACCCTGGGCGCGCTGTCGCTGACCAACTCGAAGATCAAGCAGCGCGCCGGCTTCGGCCCGCTGCTGCCGATGGTCCACCACGCCCCGTTCCCGCGCATCCGCGCCTGGCGCGAAGGCTCCGGTGGCGACGGCAGCGCCGAGCTGGCGTACCTGCGCGCCAGCGTCCTGGGCCGGATCATCGCCCCGACCGATGTGGCGGCGATCGTGATCGAGCCCGTCCAGGGCGAGGGCGGCTACTTCCCGGCGCCCATCACGTTCCTGGAGGGCCTGCGCGACCTCTGTGACGAGCACGGCATCCTGCTCATCGCCGACGAGATCCAGTCCGGGATGGGACGCACCGGCAGGTGGTGGGCGATGGAGCACGCCGGCGTCGAGCCGGACATCGTGACCAGCGCCAAGGGAATCGCCTCCGGCATGCCGCTCGGCGCCTTCATCGCCCGCGAGTCGATCTGGACCTGGCCGTCCGGGGCCCATGGCTCGACCTTCGCGGGCAACCCGGTATGTGCCGCGGCCGGCCTGGCCACGCTGGACCTGATGGCCGGCGGCCTGATCGACAACGCGGCCCGCATGGGCGCCCTGCTGCGTGAGCGGCTGGAGGCCCTGGCGACCCGGCACGCGGGGGTGCGGGACATTCGGGGCATCGGCCTCATGATCGGCATCGAGTTCGACGGCCATGACGCCGCCAACGCCGTCCAGCAGGCGGCCTTCGAACGAGGCCTGCTGGTGCTGGAGTGCGGCGAGGCGACGCTGCGGCTCAGCCCTCCGCTGATCGTCGACGAGGCTGCGGTGGAGATCGCCCTGCGCATCTTCGACGAGGCGCTCGACGCCGCCTTGACGCCCCGACCCGGCATGCAGGAGGTCGGAGGTTAGTGCAGCAGGTCTGACAGGGACGTGAGGAGGAAGCCGCGTTCGCGGAGGCCGGGCACCATGATGCGAAGGGCATCGAGCGTCTCGTAGCCGCCCAGGTGCATGAGCACGTTCGAGCCTGACTCGGCCTGGGTGATGACCTTGGTCGCGATCTGCTGGGCCGTGGGGCCGCCCCCTGCGATCGGCTTCCAGTCGATGGTGTCGATGTCCCACATGAACGTCTTGGTGTAGCCGGCCGAGGCCGCGGCCTGGAGCACCGCGCTGCTGATCGAGCCGTAGGGCGGACGCCAGTAGGGCGCCGGTGCCTGCCCGGTCTGGGCCTGGAGGATGGCGGCCGCGTCGGTCAGCTCGCGACGGATGACGTCGGCGCTGGGTGGGCCGCCGGCACACGGTGGGGTGGTGGGCGAGCCTCCGCCGCCGCGCACCAGGTCGCAGTGGTGCATGGTGTGGTTGCCGATCTCGAACAGCTCGGGGTGGGCGCGCGCGATGGCCATGATCCGCTGGCCCTGTTCGGTCTGGGCCATGGCGCCGGTCGGGAACAGGGTGGCGCACACGCCGCGTGCGATCAGGAAGTTCAGGATGTCGACGCCCGGGACGAGCCGGCCACCCATGTCGAAGGTGAGCGCCACGGCGTTGCCGGCGCCGGGGATGGTGTAGAAGGTCTGCGGGCTACCGGCCGCCACCCGGTTGCCGGCGCGACAGCCGGAGCCGACCGGGGGCGGCGCGCTGGGCGCCGGGGTGACGGTGGGCTGCGCGGTCGGCGGCGTGGTGGTCGGCAGTGGCGTGGCGCCCGGGCCGCCGCTGACGATCAGGATCCAGCCCGTCTCCAGCGCATCGGGGTTGCCGACCAGCGACGGATAGCGCTCGGCATTCCACGCCTGCAGCTGCGCCACGGTCGTGCTCCAGGCGCGGGCGATCGAGAAAAGCGTGTCGCCCCGGACGACCGCGTAGGTCACGTCGCCGGCCGACGCGGAGGGCTGCCCTGATGGGTCGATCGACCCAGGCGCGCTCGGGCTGCCTGCCAGGCTCGGGCGGGCCGCCCCCGACATGCTCGATGACGGGCTGGGGCCGGCGCAGGCGGCGAGGCTGAGCAGCGTCGTGCACAGCAGCCCGGCACGACGCCTCGGTGCGGTGCTCATGGGGCGGGGAATGCTCAGTTGGGGTTGTAGCTGATGTCGGCCGTGGCCACCGGTGGCATGGCGCCGTCGGACAGCAGCCTGGCCTCCCGCCGCAGCAGGTCAAGCTCGGCGCTGAGCCGGCTGGCCGCGTCGGGCAGCTCCAGCAGCTGCTGCTTCCGCGTCAGCTCGATCTGCAGCACGCCGCCGACCGCGTAGCTGGCGGCCATCGGGTCGGCCGGCAGGTGGATCGGCTTGAGAACTTCGTCCAGGGAGGCGGCCACGGTCGTGATCTCCGGTGATTCCGAGCCAATGGACGCCGCGGAGGCCACGAAACGTTTCACGGTCTCGAGATACGCATCCAGCGCGGTCTGCACCTCGGGCAGCAGCGCCTCGGCCCGGGCAGGGTCGCCCGCCTCCTCGGCCAGGGGCTCGACCTCGACGGTGGCATAGGGGCCGGACCGATCCACCTCGGTCAGCCGAGCGCGGGCAAGCCCCACCACCAGCAGCGCCCAGCGGCCGTCTGCGAACCGCTCGGCTCGTCGCACCTCGACGATGGTGCCGACCCGCTCGGCGCGTGGCGGCCGGGGATCGAGATCGGCCACCTCGGCGCCATCGGTGATCATCGAGACCACGAAGCGGCCGGCGAAGGGCGACCCATCGGCCACCACGTCCTGGGTCATGAGCCGGTAGCGCTCCTCGAAGACGTGGATCGGCAGGGGCAGGTGCGGGAACACCACCACGTGCAGCGGAAAGTACGGCAGTCGCATGCTGCGTCCGATCGTGGCATGCGCTGCCCGATCGTGCAAAGCCCGACTACCGGCCCCCCTGCGCCACTCGGACCCGTTCGGCGTGCGGGGTGGCGCCCAGGCGCTCGTACGTCGCCAGGGCGTCGCCGAGCAGCGCCTCCCGCTCATCGGGGACGGCTTCTGCCAGCGCCTCGCGCGTCCGGGCCGCCTCGAAGACCACCGGAATCCGGTCGAACGTCGCCAGCGCGCGCCTTAGCACGACCACGCCCTCGTCCACCTGTCCGGCCGCCACCAGGCTGCGACCCGCGGCACGGTCGACGTGCGCATCGACGTACGGGCTGGTGGCCCGCAGGTCGCCGGCGCGGCTCGCCAGCTCGCCGAGAGCCGGCCAGTCCTCGAGTGCCTCCAGGGCGTGGATCGCCGCCACCGCGGCCTCGGGCTGGCGCCAGCGCGGGCTGCGGTCCAGCACGTCGCGAGCGATACGCAGGCCCGCCGTGGCGTCGCCGGCGGCGATCTGCACGTCGGCGATCGTGGCCTGGATCAGTCCCGGTGTCGGCTCGAATGGGACCGATCGCTCCGCCAGGTGGCGCGCCTGGACGACGTCACCCCGGTGCGCGATGACCATCCCTCCGCGGTTCGGCCCGGTCTGGACGTTGAAGCACCGGACGTTGGCCTCCGCGTCGAAGTTGGCCAGGTGCTCCGTCAAGGCGGCCTCGGCGCGGTCCCAGTCGCCCAGCCAGTCGGCGGCGGTGATGATCACCGAGGTGGCGTGCATCTGGTCATGCGCGGACATGTGGCGCGCAATCTGCGCGGACTGCTCCGCCAGCTCCAGCGCGCGAGCGGGGTCCCCTGCGCTCAGCTGCGTCTGGGCGGCCGCGAACAGCGCGGCGGCTCGCGACGCGGGGGACGGGATGCGATCGATCAGCGGCATCGCCTCGACGACCTCGCGCGTGGCGGCGGCGTAGTCGCCGGTGACGCCATCCAGGTCCGCCGTGACATCGGCCGCCGCGAACGCCAGCCACGGATCATCGAGCTCGGCCGCAATGGCCTTGGCCTCAGCCGCCGCCGCCACGCGCCGCTCGATGCCCAGCGGGTCCTCCTCGCCGCTGATCGACCAGCGCAGCGCCATCTCCGCGCAGGCCAGCAGCAATCCGGCGCGTTCGCGCCGGTCGCGGACCGCATCGAGGCCCTCGCTGATCAGGGCGTCGACCTCGACATCGTCCGGCCTGGTCTCGAAGGATCCGCCGCGCATCGCTGCCAGGCCGCCCGCACGCCGGGCCAGGCGCGCCAGGCGTTCGGCCTGCGTTGGGTCGCGGCGCGCCAGCTCGATCGCCGTCCGGTAGGCATCGAACGCGGCCTCGCCGTGGAAGGCCACGTCGTGGTCCCGGCCGATCTGCTCGTGGGCCTCGATCCGCTCGCCGTCATCGCTGGCCAGCGCCAACGCGCGGCGGTGGAGATCCACGGCCCGATCCAGGGCGTACTGCCGGCGCGCCACGCGGCCGGCGGCCAGGAGGGCGCGGTACGCCTTGGCGCGGGTGGCCTCGCGTCCATCCGGGTCGTCCAGCCAGGCCAGGTCCGCGTCCTCGCCCGCGACCGCCATCTCGTAGTGATGGGCCACCAGCTCGGCGAACTCGTCAACCCGCTCGCCGGCCAGCCCCGCGATCCAGTCCCCCGCCTCGGCGTGTGCCAGGGCGCGGCGCGCCTTCGGCAGGCTGGCATACGCGACGTCGCGCACCAGCGCGTGGCGGAAGGCGTACTCCTCCTGGCCGCTCAGGCTGCTCATCGGGCGCACGACCACCAGTCCCTTGCGCTCCAGGACCGCCAGCGAGGCATCGACGCCATCGTTCGGGATGGCGTGGCCGACCGCTGCCGCCCAGAAGGTGCGGCCGATGACCGCGGCCTCCTGGACCACGCGTCGCTCGGCGGCGGCCAGCGAGTCGACCCGGGCCGCCAGCAGGGCGTAGATGCTGTCGGGGATGGTCGCGGACAGGGCTCCCGCCGTGGCCCGCCAGTGCTCCCCGTCCTGGACCAGCACGTCCTGGTCGATGAGCCGGCGCAGGATCTCCTCCACGAAGAACGGATTGCCCTCCGCCTTGGCCAGGATCTCGCCGCGCAGCGTTGCGGGCAGGTCGGCCACCGTCAGCAGCTGCTCCACCAGCTCGGCGCCCTGCGCATCGGTCAATGGCCGGAGGGAGATGGCCGTCGGGGGCGCTCCGCCGGCGGCGCCGAACCCCGGGTGCGCCTCCACGAACTCGGGGCGGGCCGTGCCCAGGATGACCAGCGGGCCGGTCGTCCGGGTGGCGATGCGCTCGATCATCTCCAGCGCCGGTGCGCCGGCCCAGTGCAGGTCCTCGACCAGCCAGATGGCCGGGCCTGCCGCCGCATAGGCCGTGGCGAAGCGAGGCCAGGCCCGGGCCAGCTCGTCGGCATGGATCGCGGGCCCGTCGTCGCCGAGCCTGACGCCGATGGTCGCGGCCAGGGCCTGGGTGGTGAGCTCCACCTCGGCTGGATCGAGCCCCAACGGTGCCAGGGTGTCCGCCACCCCGGACCGCATCCGATCGGCCACCGCCTCCGCCGCCTCATCCAGGCCGATGCCGTACGCCCCGCGCAGGATCTCGGCCAGCGCCCAGTAGGTGATGCCCTCGCCGGCGGCCAGGTTTCGGCCGCGCAGGAACCGCAATCCGGGGCTGCGTGCCTGGGCGGCGGCCACGAACTCGGCCGCCAGCCGGCTCTTGCCGATCCCGGCCGGCCCGTAGACCAGCACCAGCCGGGGCGTGCCCGTTGCCATCGCCTCGCCCAGAGCGGCCAGCAGCGTGGCCAGCTCGGCATCGCGGCCGATGAGCGGGGCGCGCAGGCCGGGGATGCCACGCCTCGCCTCCGGCAGGGCACGCACCAGGCGATAGGCGGGCAGCGGCTCAGGCTTGCCCTTCAGCTCAACCTGCGTCGGCGGTTCGAACTCGAATCCGCCGCTGGTGGCCAGGTAGGTCCGCTCGCCGACCAGGATGGTGCCAGGCTCGGTGACCTGCTCCAGTCGCGCGGCCACGTTGACCGCGTCGCCAGCCATGATGCGCTGCGTCGGCGCGTCATCCATGGGCGCCACCACTTCGCCGGTGTTGACCCCGGTGCGGATCTCGAGCGTGACGTTGTGATCTCGCGCCAGCCGCTGGTTCAGCTCGACCAGGCGCTCCCGCATCTCCAGCGCGGCGTGCAGCGCTCGCGCGGCGTCGTCCTCGCGCACCGATGGCACGCCGAAGACGGCCATCACCGCGTCGCCGATGAACTTCTCGACCGATCCGCCCCACGACTCCACCACCGAGGCCATGGTCTGGAAGTAGGCGCCCAGCAGGGCGCGCAGGCGCTCGGGATCCAGCTGGTCGCCGAGCGCCGTGGACCCGGTGACGTCGGCGAACAGGATGGTGACGATCTTCCGCTCCTGCCCCTCCCACGGAGCGGCGTCGGTCGGGGGCGTGGTGCCTCCTCCTACTCCTGGTCGACTACTCCTGGTCGACGAAGGTCATGTCGATCTGGGCGCGCTGCAGCTTGCCCGAGTAGTCGATGTACACGCTCTTCCACTCGCTGAAGAAGTCGAGCGCGGCCTGGCCCACTTCGCGGTGGCCGTTGCCGGTGGCCTTCACCCCGCCGAACGGCAGGTGCGCCTCCGCGCCGATGGTGCCGTGGTTGACGTAGCCCAGGCCTGAGTCGAAGTCGCGGATCGAGCGGAAGGCCAGGTTGATGTTCTGGGTGAAGAGAGAGGTCGACAGGCCGTACTTCACGTCGTTCACGACGCGCACCGCCGCCTCCCAGTCGTCGACCGGGATGACCGATGTCACCGGGCCGAAGATCTCCTCCTGGGCGATGCGCGCCGTCGGCCGCACCTCGGCGAAGATCGTCGGCTGGAAGAAGGAGCCCTTCGCCAGCTTGCCGTCGCGGGCGGGCTCGCCGCCGATCACCAGCTCGGCCTCCTCGCGGCCGACCACGGCATAGGCGGCGATTCGCTCCACCGCCCGGTCGTTGATCACCGGACCGACATCGGTGGCGTCGTCCAGGCCCGAGCCGAGCACCAGTGACGCGACCCGGCCGCGCAGCGCGTCGACGAAGCGGTCATGGATGGACCGATGCACCACGATCCGCGAGGCGGCCGTGCAGCGCTGCCCGCTGGTGCCGAAGGCCGACCACACCACGCTGTCCAGCGCCAGGTCCAGGTCGGCGTCCTCCCAGATCACGATCGGGTTCTTGCCGCCCAGCTCCAGGCTGACGCGCTTCAGCGTCTCGGCAGCCGTGCGGCTGATCTCGACGCCGGTATCGGTGTGGCCGGTGAAGCTGATGACCCGCACGTCGGGATGGGCGACGATGGCGTTGCCGACCTCGCCGCCGCTGCCAGTCACCACGTTCACCACCCCGGTCGGCAGGCCGCCCTCGCGCAGGAGCTCGACGAAGCGGACCAGGCAGGCCGGCGTGTCGGAAGCCGGCTTGATGACGGCCGTGTTGCCGCAGATCAGGGCCGGGAACAGCTTCCAGCCGGGGATGGCGACCGGGAAGTTCCAGGGCGTGATGATGCCCACCACCCCGATCGGCCGTCGAATGGCCATCGCGAACTTGTCCGGCATCTCCGAGGGCACGGTCTGGCCGAACAGCCGACGCCCCTCGCCGGCCATGTAGTAGGCGACGTCGATCGCCTCCTGCACGTCGCCGCGTGCCTCGGGCAGCACCTTGCCCATCTCGCGCGTCATCAGGCGCGACAGCTCTTCCTTGTGCTCGGCCAGCAGCCGCGCGACCTTGAACAGGATCTCGCCGCGCTTGGGAGCGGGCATCAGCGACCAGGCCGGGAAGGCGGCCTTCGCCGCGGCCACGGCCGCGTCGACGTCGGCAGGACCCGACGCGGCGAACTCGCCGATCACCTCGTCGTGGTTGGCCGGGTTGACGCTGGGGAAGGTGGCGCCGGACTTGGCGGCGACCCAGTCGTCGCCGATCAGGTTGCGATAGGTGGACACGCGGCTCTCTCCTCCGGATCACGCGGCGATGCGCCGCGGTGCGCGCAGGCGGTGGTCGCGATTGTACGTCGCGGACGATTCCCGGCCGAGATGGGACATTCGCCCCTACCGGCCTTGTGGCGACGCGCCGCAGACTGGGGCCACAACTGAAGAACCGCCGTGCCCGGAGTTATCCGTTTACGTAGTAACGGGGCTGAAGTAGTGGCACCGGGTGCGGCGGAGTCGAGTGGCGCCGCGATCGGCAACGGTCACGGCGCTTCTCTGTGCACGACCCGGCTCATTCAGCACAGGTAGGGCTGGCTGGCCGCGAATCTCGCCCGCTCCGCGCGTCGAAGCAGGTCTGGAGCCCTTGTTACACCCCTATTGGTGCTGGCGCGGGAGCCGGGCAGTCGCGGATACACGACGCGCATTGCTACCGGTGTCCGAAAGCCCTACCGGTGCTGGGACGTTGTTGCCGCGGGCTGGTCAGCTGCGCTACGGATGCGTCATCCTCATGACATCCAGGGCCTCGTCCAGCTGCTCCAGCGTGAGCTTGCCGTCGTCGACGTAGCCGCGCTCCAGCACCACCTCCCGGATCGTCCTGCCCTCGGCCACGGCCTGCTTGGCGACCTTGGCGGCCTCCTCATAGCCGATGTACCGATTCAATGGCGTCACGATCGATGGCGAGCCCTCGGCGAACTGGCGAGCCCGGTCGGCGTTGGCGGTGATGCCCACGATGCATCGGTCCGCAAACAGCCGGCTGACGCTGGCCAACAACCGGATCGACTCCAGGATGTTGCGCGCCAGCATGGGCAGCATGACGTTGAGCTCGAAGCTGCCGGCCGCGCCGCCGAAGGCGATGGCGGCGTCGTTGCCGATCACCTGGGCGCTGACCATGCACACCGCCTCGGGGATCACCGGGTTCACCTTGCCCGGCATGATCGACGAGCCCGGCTGCAGGTCGGGGAGGTTGATCTCGGCCAGGCCGGCGCGGGGACCCGAGCCCATCCAGCGCAGGTCGTTGGCGATCTTGTAGAGGCTGACCGCCACCGTCCGCAGCTGGCCCGATGTCTCCACCAGCGCGTCCTGCGCGCCCTGTGCCTCGAAGTGGTCGCGCGCCTCGGTCAGCGGCAGGCCGGTGCGCTCGATCAGGAGCGCGATCGTCCGCTGCGCGAAGCCGGGCGGCATGTTGATGCCGGTGCCCACCGCGGTGCCGCCCAGCGGCAGCTCGGCCAGCCGCGGCAGCGCGCTGGTCAGGCGCTCGATGCCAGCCCGCACCTGCGCGGCGTAGCCGCCGAACTCCTGGCCCAGCGTCACCGGCGTCGCATCCATCAGGTGCGTGCGCCCGGACTTCACCACGTCGGCGAACTCGTCGCGCTTGGCCTCGAGCGCCTCGGCCAGGTGCTCGAGGGCCGGCAGCAGGTTGTCCACCAGTCCGGCAGTGGCCGCCAGGTGGATGCTGGATGGGAAGACGTCGTTGCTCGACTGGCTGGCGTTGACGTGGTCGTTGGGATGGACCGGGCGGCCCAGGCCCTCCGTGGCCAGCGTGGCGATCACCTCGTTGGCGTTCATGTTGCTGCTGGTGCCCGAGCCCGTCTGGAAGGTGTCGATCGGGAAGTGATCGTCCAGCTCGCCCAGCGCGACCCGCTCGGCGGCCGCCCGGATGGCCTCGGCCATGTCCGGCTCGACGATCCCCATCTCGGCGTTCACCTGGGCGGCGGCCGCCTTGATGGCGCCCAGGGCGGCGATGTGCGACGGCTCCAGGCCCTGCCCGGAGATCGGGAAGTTCTCGACCGCGCGCTGCGTGGTGGCGCGCCACTTCGCGTAGTGCGGGACGCGCACCTCGCCCATGGAGTCATGCTCGATGCGGTGCTCGCCGCTGCTCCGCGCCTCCGACGTCATCGGTCAGGCCTGGGCGTCCAGGTTGGGCGGCTCAACCCCGACGAAGCGGATCACTGGCGGGATGAGATAGGGCAGGAAGCCGGCATCGAGCTCCTCCCGGATCCGCTCGGCGCGGTTGACCAGCTCGTTCACGAAGATGTCGCGGTGCGCCGGCTGGAAGGGCTTAAGCCTGGCGACGCCTTCGGCCAGCTTGTTGCGCGCGCCGCGCCGGTTGCGGCGCTGCAGATGAAGCAGCCCGGCCGCCAGCTGGATCAGGCCCTGGTAGAAGTCGCGCTCCGCGTCGGGCGCCGCGCGCCACAGGGTCTCCCAAGCCTCGTGAGCGTGCCAGTAGCGGACCCCGTTGAAGAGGGCCACGCCACGACGGAACAGCTCGTCGGCTTCGTCGGCGGGCAATGGCGGCGTCCTTCCGCGGGGCAGCTCCCCGGCCGCAGCGGTCGACTCAACCATCGATGGGATCGTACCAGCCGCGCTACAGCTCGCCCGCCTCCATCATCCGCTTGGCGGCCTGCAGTCCGTCCTCCCAACCTCGCTCGTAGCGCGGAATGAACAGCGGACCGATGAAGCGCATGAGGCCGCGTAGCTGAAATGTCGTCTCCACCCTGACGTGCGTCCCGCCGGAGGCGGGCGCGAAGTCGAGCGTGGCAACAAACGGCGTGCTGGTCGAGAGGCCCTTCATGGCCGCGTGGCGCGGCGGATCGTAGGCGGTCACCACGGCGTCGTTCTCACTGGGCCGACCCATGACCTTCACCCGCGCGCGGCGCACCGAGCCGATGCCGTGCGGCGGCGGCGTCACCCACCATTCCTCGACGTCGGCGGGGTACCAGCGCCCGGTCTTGGTGACGTCGGTCAGGACGGCGAAGACATACTCGACTGGCCGCTCGATCGTGATGGAATGAACGGCCACCCTTAGAACTGGCGTCAGCCGATGCGGATCAGCTTCTTGTTGGTGAACTCGTCGGCGCCGAAGCGCCCCAGCTCTCTGCCCGAG
Source organism: Candidatus Limnocylindria bacterium (assembly GCA_036555005.1). Taxonomy (GTDB): domain Bacteria; phylum Chloroflexota; class Limnocylindria; order QHBO01; family QHBO01; genus DASSCW01. The sequence continues at coordinate 26,333 of DATBME010000019.1, forward strand.
CCGGAGCGCTTGATGCCGCCAAACGGCAGCTCTGCGCCATCGGCCAGGACGACGTTCACGAACACCATGCCGGCCTCGATCCCGTCGGCGACGCGGAGCGCCTGCTCCTTATCGGTGCTGAAGACATACGAGCCCAGGCCGAACGGCGTGTCGTTCGCGATGCGCACCGCATCGGCCTCGTCCTTCGCCCGGTATACCTGCGCGACCGGGCCGAAGAATTCCTCCTGCGAAGCGGGGTTCTCGGGCGCCACATCGGTCAGCACCGTCGTCTCGAAGAACGCGCCGTCACGCGTCCCGCCGTGGACGAGCGTCGCGCCGTGATCGATCGCGCGCTTGACCTGCTCGTCCAGGTTCTCGGCGGCCTTCAGCGACGACAGCGGACCGAGTGCCGCATCTTCCGACGTCGGGTCGGTCGCCTCGATCTCGGCGAGCTTCGCGACGAACTTCTCCAGGAACGGCTCGTAGAGCTTATCGGCGACGATGAAGCGCTTCGCCGCGTTGCACGACTGCCCGCTGTTGTCGAGTCGGGCGTCGATGGCCTGCTGCACCGTGGCGTCGAGGTCGTCGGTCGAGAGGAGGACGAAGGGGTCGGAGCCGCCGAGCTCGAGTACGACCTTCTTCAGGTGGCGTCCGGCGATCTCGGCCACGGCGGCGCCGGCGCGCTCGGAGCCGGTGAGCGAGACGCCCTGCACGCGCGGATCGGCGATGATCCGCTCGAGCTGATCGTGCGTGGCATACATGTTCACGTAGGCGCCGGGCGGGAAGCCCGCGTCGCGGAAGATCTGCTCCACCTCGGCGGCGGACTGTGGGCACTGGGCGGCGTGCTTCAGGAGGATCGTGTTGCCGATGATCAGGTTCGGGCCAGCGAACCGGGCGACCTGGTAGTAGGGAAAGTTCCACGGCATGATGCCGAGCAGCACGCCAAGCGACGAGCGACGGATGACCGCCGAGCCGTCACCGGCAAGCAGCTCGATCGGCTCGTCCTTCAGGAACTTCGGCGAGTTGTCGGCGTAGTACCCGTAGATGTCCGCCGCGAAGTCCACCTCGCTTAGGGCCTGTGCGATCGGTTTGCCCATCTCGCGCACGATGATCTCCGCCAGCTCCTGGCGGCGCTCGGTGTGCAGCTCGGCGACGCGGCGGATGAGGGCGGCGCGCTGCTCGACCGTGGTCGTTTTCGACCAGGTGCGGTACGTCTCGCCGGCCGCGGAGATCGCGCCCTCGATGTCGGCTTCGGAGTGGGTGTCGTACGTGCTGACCGTCTCGCCCGTGGCGGGGTTGGTCACGGCATAGGCCATCGTGTGAATCTCCTGTCGGCGCTACGCCAGCGCCGGGCTTGGCGCGGTGCTGCCGTCTCATGGCGGGCCAGTGGGCTGTTGGCGATTCTACTCGCCCGTTCGGGCAGGGGTGAAGCCGCCGTCGGCGGCGCGCGCCATCACGAACAGCAGGTCGGCCAGGCGGTTCAGATAGGCCAGCACGAGCGAGCCGGGCAGCTCGCCCGCCTGCGCCAGCGCAACCGTCCGGCGCTCCGCCCGCCGGATCACGCTGCGAGCCAGGTCCAGGGCCGCCCCGGTCATCGACTCGCCGGGCAGCACGAACTCGGCGGGCATCGCCTGGGTCGCCTCCAGCGCATCGATCTCCGCTTCCAGCGCGCTCACCATCTCGGCCGTGACCAGGGTGCTGCCCGGGACCAGCCGGTCGCGGCGATCCGCGTGGGTCGCCAGCTCGGCGCCCACCACGAACAGCTCGCGCTGCAGGCGCAGGATCAGCTGGTCGAGGCGCTTCTCGGTGCGATCGGTGAGGGCGCCGATCGCGGCCCGGGCGAGGCCCAGCGCGGAGACCGCCTCATCGGTCGTGCCATAGGCATCGGTCCGCAGGTCGGCCTTGCTGACCCGGTCGCCCCCGTACAGCAGCCCGGTGGTGCCGTCGTCGCCCTTGCGGGTGTAGATGCGCATCACGGCGGATGGTACGCGGCGCGCGTGAGTGGGGAGCGGCGGCGCACGCTTGGCGGGTGGGCGACCGGGCGAGGCATGGAAGTTGCACCCTCCGGCCCGCGTGACTGAGCGCAGGCGCATTGTCGTCATCAATGACACCAAGGAGATCCTGGAGCTCTTCCGCGATGTGCTGGAGGGCGAAATGGGCCATGAGGTCATGCTCATGGGCTTCGCGCCCGACGAGCTGACCCGCATCGTCGACGCGAAGCCGGACCTCCTGATCGTCGACTTCGTCATGGGCGATCGCGAGCTGGAGGGCTGGCAGCTGCTGCAGAAGATGCGGATGCACCGGGACACCGCCCACATTCCCATCGTGGCCTGCACCGCGGCGGTGAAGCAGGTTCGCGACTCGGAGGCCTACCTGCTGGAGCAGGGCATCGAGGTGGTCACCAAGCCCTTCACCATCGACCAGCTGGAGGGCGCAGTGGAGCGCGCCCTGAAGCTGACACCGGGCAACTCGTCGATGGCGCAGCGATCCGGTCGAGGGAAGTCGGACGGCGAGGCGACCGATAGCGTGCCGGCTGAGGCGCGCTAGAAGAGACCCGGCGGCGGCTCCCAACGGTCGGCCAGCAGGGTCACCTTGACCGGCGGCCCGACGACCTCCTCGGTCTTCTCCTTGATCGTCTGGATGAGCTCGCCGGCCCACGGGCAGAACGGCGTGGTGAGCACCATCTTGATCTCGGTTGGCGCCCCGTCCGACCCGATCTCCACGTTCTTGATCAGGTCCAGGTCGACGATGCTCATCCCGATCTCCGGGTCGTGGATGTCGTAGAGGGCGGTCATCACCTCGTCCACCTGGGCGAGGTTCGAGTCGATCGTCATATCCCGACCAGTTTACCAAGGATTCGCCAGGAAGCCGCCGAGGGCCACCCGCCCCGAACCCGCGGCCCGATCCAGCCGCGCGCATCAAGCGCGGGGAGCCGGACCTGCAGGGTCGACCTCCGCGGGGAGCCGACCGCAGGGCCGACCTGTCCCCCTTCTCACCCTGCGAGTCAACGAACCACGGAGCGTTCGCGAGAGGTCGGCTGCGTGGTCAAACGACTCGCCGGCTGGGAATTCGGGCGGTGAGCCCGAGACCAGCGCGTTTCCTTGGTCGCATGACTCGCCGGCTGGGAGTCCGCTGCGCACCTACTTGAGGACGGTGTCGAACTTGGGGTGCGGCGCCGGCACGGTCGGCCGCACGCGGGTGTAGCCCTCGTACACCACCCCGTCGCGCTCCAGCGCGGCGCGCAGCTCCTTGGCTTCCTCGCGCGCGTCCGGCTGGCTGGCGTGGCACTCGAGTGCCGCAATCCGCCGCTCCACGACCGGCGTGATGTCGATCCGGTGCGTGGCGGCGCCCTCCTCCGGCGACAGGTCGTAGCGCATGGTGCCCGCGCCGAAGACCGGGGCGATGACGAACACCGAGTGCGGCGCGATGCCCTCCTCGGCCAGGCGCTCGATCGCCCAGCGCGTGGCCGAGCCTATGACCACGTGGTCGGGGTGGCCGGTCACCCCGTGCGCTCCGAAGGTGACGACCGTGTCCGGCTGGCGGTCCGACAGCCAGAGCGCGATGTCGTCGACGAGGTCGGCGAAGGGCGCCTCCGCCAGTCCGCCGTCGGGATAGCCCTCCAGCAGCGTCACCTCGTCCAGCCCGATGCGGGCGGCCGCGCAGCGCAGCTCGTCCTCCCGCCGGCCGGCCAGCTCCTCGTCCGGCACGCCGTCGGGGGTGCCCGCCTCGCCGCGGGTGGCGACCAGCAGCCGCACGGCGCGGTGGGCATCGTGGGCCAGGCCCAGCGCGCCGGCGCAGCTGAAGCTCTCGTCATCGGGATGGGCCAGCACCGCCGCGATGCCGCCGTACCGCTCATCCGGGCGCGATTCGCTCACCGGTCAGCCGACCTCCTCGTCATCGTCGCTCAGCAGCGACCAGCCATGGGCCTCGACGGCCGTCCTCATCGTACGCAGCACCGCCAGCTTTGCGCTGGCCACCTCCGTCACGAAGCGGCGCGTGCCCTCCTCGTCCAAGGCCGAGCCGGGCGGTGCCGAGTCGCGACCCACGTTCAGCCAGGCGAGGTGGTATCGGTCCATCCGTCCCCAGACCCGCTCGAGCAGCTCGTCCGAGTTGAGCAGCCAGAGGCGGAAGAGGTTCCAGTCGGGGTCGGAGGTCAGCCGCTCGCCATCGGCGATGAGGCGGTCGGTGGCCTCCAGGAAGGCGCGCCGGGACATCACCGTGCGGCCGGGCATGGGGCAGAGGATAGGCCCGCGACCATGCCCGCGCCCGTTCGTACCATTGCCCCCCGGCGGCCGGTTTCTGGACACTTTCGTCCGTCGTGGATCGCACCGGCATCCCCCGCCTGAGCGCCCGTGCCGTCGCCACCCTGGCCGCCGCATTGCTGGCGCCGGCGGCGGTCGGCGTGCTCCGGCTCTTCCCGCCGCTGAGCCTGAGCGATCCGGGCGCGCCCGCCTGGCTGGGACCGACCGTGGCGGGCCTCGCCGCCGTGGCGCTCGGAGCCGCCGCGGCGCTGGGTGTGGCCGCCGGCCTGGCACGCTCGACCCTGGCGCCGCTGCTCGAGGCGGCCGGATTGGGCGCGCTGGCCGCCGGTCTGGCGGCCGGGGCCTTCCACGCCGTGGGCGACCCGGCATCGTTCCCGAACGGAGGGTTGCCGATCGCCGCGGCCGTCGCCGGGAGCACGCTGCTGGTGAGCCGGCTGGCGCCAAGCGTGACGCTGTCCGCCGATGCGCGACGGCTGACGATGGTGGGCGTGGCGGTGCTGATCGAGGTGACGCTGGCGCTCGCGCTGTTCGCACCCGTCGACCCGGGCCTCGCCCCGTGGCTGACGGCGGCGGGTGCGGCCATGGCCGCCGCGGCCTGCGTCCCGTGGCCGTACCTCGGCGCTGCGCTGCTCGCCGGCGCCTTCGCGGCGCTGGCGGCGATCCGGCCAGGCTCGCTCGATGCCATCCCGCCGCTGCTGGCCATGCTGGCGGCCGGCGTGGCGTGCAGCTGGGAGCGCGTGATGGCGGACCGAGCTGCGGCAGCCCTGCCGGCGACGGGCCCCGCCCACCCGGCCCTGACGACTAGCCTTGCGCCGATGCAGACCGGTACCCGGGCCTCCGTCGACGACGAGGTGCTGCGGCTGGTGCGCGAGCTGCGCGGCACCATCGAGGAGCTGATGCAGGCGCGCCGCACCATCGAGCTGCAGCGCGAGGAGCTGCAGCGCAACGCCAGCCACGACCCGTTGACCGGCGTGGCCACCCGACGCGCGGCGCTGGAACGGCTGGCGATCGAGGTGGCCGAGTCGCGACGCTACTCGCACCCCGTGGCGGCGGTCCTGATCGACGTCGACCGCTTCGCCGAGCTGAACCACGACCACGGCCTGGCGGTGGGCGACGAGGTCCTGCGCGAGCTGGCACTGCGCCTTCGGCTGCGGATGCGCGTGGCCGATGGGCTGGGCCGGATCGGCGGCGACAGCTTCCTGGCCATCCTGCCGCACACTGACGAGCGCGGGGCCGCGGTCTTCGCCGACGCGATCCGAACCCGGTTGGCGTCGCGGCCGGTGGCGACCTCCGCCGGGGAGCTGACGGTGTCGATCTCCATCGGCGTCGCCTTCATGCGTCCCGGCATGGAGCTGAGCCCGGACGAGCTGCTGGCGGCCGCGGACGAGGCGCTGGCATCCGCGCGGGCTGCGGGCGGCAACCGGATCGCCTTCGACCGGATGCACGGCCTGATCCGCATCGACGAGCGCCGGACGTTCACGGATCCGGAGGCCCCGGACGCGAGTGAGCGCGAAAACGGCGCCCCTTGACGTCCCGGGCGCGGGCCACAAGATAGCGGGCGCGGCTTATCCACACCGCAACATGTTGTGGACAACGGGCGCCATCGGGCCCGAGCCGATGGTATCCTCGACCTCTCATGCCGCCCGTCCCCGAGCTGTCCGCCAAGCTCATCTTTCCCACCAAGGAGATCGTGGAGGAGTACTACCTCCCGATCATCTACACCGCCTGCCGCACCTGCTATTCGGAGCAGCTGCCTGACCAGATCTGGGACAAGGCGGTCAGCCGCCAGGTCGCCGACGAGAAGCAGCAGAACCTGGTGCGCAAGGTCATGGAGTCGGGGCACGGCTCGACCATCGAGCACGTCAACTTCACCTTCGCCATCAGTGGCGTGACCCGCACGCTCTCCCACCAGCTGGTGCGCCATCGGGCAGGCACGGCCTTCGACCAGCAGTCGCAGCGCTACGTCAGCTTCAAGTCGCGCGACAACTACACCGTGCCCGACTCGATCGCGAACGGCGACCTGCCGGACGACCTGGCCGGGCAGTTCCGGCAGGCGATCGACGACAACCTGGCGCTGTATGGACAGCTGCTGCAGGCGGAGGTGCCGGCCGAGGATGCGCGCTTCATCTTCCCGAACGCGATGCAGACGAACCTGATCATGACGGTCAACCTCCGGCAGCTGATCCACATGTCCGGCCTGCGGCTGTGCACCATGGCGCAGTGGGAGATCCGCCAGCTCTTCAAGCAGATCCGCCACGAGATCTTCCGAGTGTCGCCCTTCTTCGGTTCCTTCCTGGCGCCGAAGTGCATCCCGCTGGGCTATTGCGACGAGATGGGCAACCGTGACGAGCACTGCCGCATCCGGCCGCACCGCGACACGGTGATGGCCGTGTGGGAGGCCTATCGGGGCGGCGAGCTCACGGAGACCGATGGACCGGTGGTGCCCGAGACCTCGCCCTTCCGGCCGCGCCCGCGCCGGACGCCGGTGCCGGTCACCTCGGACGAGGTCGTGCCGGAGCACCCGGTGGCGGTGGCCAGCGAATCGGCCGGAGACGCCGACCGGGTCTGAGCCCCGATGCGCTGCGAGCACCTACCGCGCTAGTTGTCGGGAGAGATCCCGTCGCCAAGGGTGAAGCGCCGCAGCTCCTCCTCGGCTTCGTCGGCGGCGCGCTTCGCCTCCGCCACCAGGAAGGCCGTCATGCGGCTGGAGTCCACGATCAGCAGGGTGTGGCCGCGCTCGTTGCGGTCGAGCACGATCCGGTCGTCGCCGTGGAAGCTGATCGACCAGTTGGCCTGCAGCTGGACCAACGCCGCCAGCAGCACCTTCTCGTTGAATGACCAGTCCAGGAATGAGGCGTTCAGCCAGGCCAGCACATCGCGCAGCTGGAGCGTGGTGTTGCGCGGGAGGCGCGACAGAAGGTGGATGATGCGCAGCCGCGCGAACGGGTCGCCGGTGCGCGCGATCTGGGGCGGCGCCAGGCCCGGATCGGGCATCCCGTCGGGCGGCGCGGAGAGCGGTGAGGTGATGGTCGGCTCAGGCATCGGTCGTCATGGAGTCTGACGGCTCCACCAGGTACCCGCCAGCGGATGCGCGGGAGTTCGAGGCTCCCCCACGCAAATGAGGCGTACATGGGCGCCGATGCCTCCAGTCCGGCGCCGCAGCACTCGGATAGGAGTAAAGGAACGCGCGGTAGCGGCCACATCGCGGCCTGCGGCGCCGTTGTACTCAGACCGAGAGTAACGGCGGGCCAGCGATCTCGCGATCAGCCGATGCGCGAGCCGATCGGTGCCTCCGGATCGGGCCGCAACAGCCACACATTGCCGTCGTCGCCCATGGCGCCCAGCACAAGAACCTCGCTGGCGAGGCCGGCGATGCGGCGCGGCGGGAAGTTGACGACCGCCACCACCGGACGTCCGACCAGCACGGACGGATCCGGGTAGGTCACCGTCAGCTGGGCGGAGCTGACGCGCTCTCCGAGCTCCGGCCCAAAGTCGATGCGCAGCTGGTACGAGGGCTTGCGCGCCTCCGGGAACGGTTCGGCCGCCAGCACGCGACCGACGCGCATGTCGATCCTGGCGAAGTCGTCGAACTCGATCATCGGCGCATGTATAGCAGGGTCCTGCTCCGTTGCCCGCCGGCAACGGCCCTGCCTAGTACTGTCGGGCAGTTGGTGCGCTGGGGCGCGCCGCGTAGCCTTCCGCAACGAGCCGCGTGCCTGGCCCGCGGCCGTCGCATCAACGACGGTGATCACCTGTGACCTTCTGGAACTGGCGCCGCGGCACCGGCGCGGCGACCTCCGGCTCGGCCGCGATGGCCATGGCTCCCGACCTGGCCCCGATCGAGCTCTATACCGCCGACACCCGCGTCGTGGGCTGGATCGCTGCCAACGGCCGGCGGGTGACCGACCTGCTCAACGCCCAGGCCGAGCTGCGGCTGTGGCGGCCCAGCCCCGGCCCGATCGATGCGCCGTCCGCACCGGCTTCGGCCAGCGACGCCGCACCGAGCCCGGACGAGTCCGGAGAGTGGCAGTCGCTGCTGACCGAGCAGGTGATCCTGGCCATGCCGCCCGAGTGGCGCGCCTCGCGGCAGCTGCGACTGCATCGCAAGCTCCGGCGCGTCGCGCTGACGGCCGGCCCGTTCAGCGTCACCGGCAACCTGCACGTCGTGCCGGGCGCCGAGCCGGGACCGGACCTGCTCAGCAACGGCCCGCGCTTCCTGCCGCTGACGGAGGCCTACCTCCTGCACAACGGCGAGCCGCGGTTCGAGCACGTCGTCAGCGTCGTGATCGTCAACACCGTCCACGTCAGCCAGCTGGTCTCGCTCGTCACCCTCGCCTGATCTTCCCGTCCTGACCTTCCCCTCCTGATCTTCCCCTGCCGATTCCGCGCGGCGGCCCGCGCGGCGATAATCGCCGCACCTCATGGCCGTGCTGCGCTCCGCCGCCGATCCCGCGTCCGATGCCTACGCCACCAACGCCTCTGCCATGCGCGCGCTGGTCGCCGAGCTGCGTGACCGCACCGCCAGCCTGGCCGAGGGCGGCGCCGGCGGCGACGAGCCGGCCATCGCCCGCCACCGCGAACGCGGCAAGCTCCCCGTCCGAGAGCGCGTCGAGCGCCTGATCGACCCGGGCAGCGCGTTCCTCGAGACGTCGGCGCTGGCGGCGACCGGCATGTACGACGACGAGGCGCCGGGGGCGGGCATGGTGACGGGCATCGGCCAGGTGGAGGGCGTCGAGTGCGTGATCGTCGCCAACGACGCCACCGTCAAGGGCGGCACCTACTACCCGATCACGGTCAAGAAGCACCTCCGCGCGCAGGAGATGGCGCTGGAGAACCGGTTGCCGTGCCTGTATTTGGTGGACTCCGGCGGGGCGTTCCTGCCGCTGCAGGACGAGGTGTTCCCGGACCGCGAGCACTTCGGCCGCATCTTCTACAACCAGGCGCAGCTCAGCTCGCGCGGCATCCCGCAGATCGCGCTGGTGATGGGCAGCTCCACCGCCGGCGGCGCCTACGTGCCGGCCATGTCGGACGAGACCGTGATCGTGCGCGGCACCGGCACCATCTTCCTGGGCGGCCCGCCGCTGGTGAAGGCGGCCACCGGCGAGGAGGTCAGCGCCGAGGACCTGGGCGGGGCCGAGGTGCACACCGTCGAGAGCGGCGTGGCCGACCACTACGCCCTGGACGACGAGCATGCCATCGCCATCGGCCGCGAGATCGTGGCCGGCCTCGGCTGGCGCAAGCCGGAGCCACCCTGGGAGCGCGCGGCGCCCTGTCCGCCGGCGGCCGATACCGGGGACCTGTACGGGGTGATCCCGGCCGACCCGCGAATCAGCTACGACGTGCGCGAGGTGGTCGCGCGGCTGGTCGACGGCAGCGAGTTCCACGAGTTCAAGGAGCGCTACGGCGAGACCCTGGTCTGCGGCTTCGCCCGGATCGAGGGCTACCCGGTCGGGATCCTGGCCAACAACGGGATCCTGTTCAGCAGCTCGTCCCTGAAGGGCGCCCACTTCATCGAGCTGGCCAGCCAGCGGCGCATCCCGCTCGTCTTCCTGCAGAACATCACCGGCTTCATGGTCGGGCGCGAGTACGAGGCCGGCGGCATCGCCAAGGACGGCGCCAAGCTGGTGACGGCGGTGGCGACCACGGCCGTACCCAAGTTCACGGTCATCATCGGCGGCAGCTTCGGCGCCGGGAACTACGGGATGGCCGGCCGCGCCTACTCACCGCGCCAGCTGTGGATGTGGCCCAACGCCCGCATCAGCGTGATGGGCGGCGCCCAGGCGGCGCGCGTGCTGTCCACCGTCCGCGGCGGCTTCGGGACCGATGCGGAGCGCGACGCCTTCGAGGCCCCCATCCTGGCCGAGTACGAGCGCCAGGGCTCGCCGTACTACTCCACCGCCCGGCTGTGGGACGACGGCGTGATCGACCCGCTCGACACGCGGCGGGTGCTGGCCATGGGCATCAGCGCGGCGCTCAACGCGCCGATCCCCGAGACCCGCTTCGGAGTCTTTCGGATGTAGCCCCGCGCGCCGATGGTAGGCTGCGGCCGATGACCATCGACGCCCCGCAGCCGGGCTCGCACGATCGCTCGACCCCGACCGGCACGCTGGAGGAGTCGGCCGCCTCCCTGTTCGAGGCGATGCTGGCGGCGCGGGCGGAGGAGGAGCGTGGAGAGACGAACGGACCCGCCCTGCGGGTCTTCTATCGCGCGCTGATGACCTCCACCCTGCTGCTCCCGGTCCCGCCGGATCACGGCGATGAGGCCAAGGCCGCGCTGGAGTCGGCGGTCAACGACGACACGGAGGTCGAGATCAGCGTGATGCTGGCGGCCGACGCCGACGGCCAGGCGATCAGCGTCTGCTTCGGATCGTTCGCCGCCCTCTCCGCCTGGGCGCCGCGCGGGACGGCGTCGCTGCCGATCCCGGCCCGCATCGCGGTCGGCAACATGGCCGCCGCCGGCGTGGCCGCCATCATGGACCCGGCCGGCCCGGTCCCCTACCGCTTCGAGCCCGATGAGCTGGCGGCCCTGGCATCCGGCCACCTGCCCGGCGGCGAGGAGCCGATCTTCACGACCGCCCCGTCGCGATCGGTCAGGGTCAGCCTGCCGGGCCCGGAGACCATCGACCTGGAGCAGGCGCTGGCGACCTCGCTGGCGGAGACCGACGTGGACGCTGCCTGGCTGGTCGACTCGGAGAGCGGCGGGCACCGTCGGCTGATGCTGGGCCTGGTGGGGCCGGAGGGCGCATCGGTCCAGGTGGACGTTCCGGACGGGACCGACGTGGTCTGGCTGGAGGAGCCGCTGCTGGCGTCGGTGAGCGCCGTGGCCGAGCCCTTCTATCGACGAGCACGCCGGTGAGCGGCACCGTCGACGTCAGCCGCGATGGCGCGGTGGCGCGGGTCACCCTTTCGCGACCGGAGGTGCGCAACGCCTTCAACGCCGAGCTGATCGCCGACCTGCACGACGCCTTCGCCACGCTTGCCGGCGAGCCGCCGGATGCCCTGCGCGCCGTGGTGCTGGCCGGCGAGGGTGCCGCCTTCTGCGCCGGAGCCGACGTCACCTGGATGCGAGCCTCGGCGGCGCTGTCGGTCGAGGACAACGAGGCTGACGCGCGGCGCATGGGCGAGATGCTGGCCGCCATCGACGGCTGCCCCGCACCGGTGGTGGCGCGTGTGCACGGCGCGGCGCTGGGTGGCGGCATGGGCCTCTGCGCGGTGGCGGACGTCACCCTGGCCGCCGCGAACACGACCTTCGGCTTCACCGAGACCAAGCTGGGCATCCTGCCGGCGGTGATCAGCCCGTTCGTGATCGCGCGCATCGGCGAGGGGCAGGCGCGCGCCCTCTTCCCGACCGGCGAGCGCTTCGACGCGGAGCGCGCGCTGCGCATCGGGCTGGTGCATGAGGTGCTGCCCGACGAGGCAGCCCTGGACGACCGCGTCGCCGCGGTGGTCGTAGAGCTGCTGAGCGCCGGCCCCGAGGCGGCCCGGGCCGCCAAGGCGGTCATCCGCGACCAGCGCGGCCTGTCGCCGGCCGAGACACGGAAGCTGACAGTGGGCGCCATCGCCCGCCAGCGGGTCTCGCCGGAGGGCCAGGAGGGGCTGACCGCCTTCCTGGAGAAGCGTCCACCCGACTGGCGCGAGGACTAGAAACGGGGCGGCCGCGCGTGCGACCGCCCCGTATCGGCTCCGGAGTTGTCCGTTACCGGAACCTTAGATAGGCCAGCTGGTTCACCCCATCGGTGAAGCGCAGCACCAGGGCGCGGCAGGTACCGGCCCAGGCCTTCAGCGTCTTCCATGGATAGTTGTAGCGATCGGAGCCCGCGTCGTAGGTGAGGCCGTTGCCCGGCGGCGATGCCGTCGACGACAGCGCGCCCAGCGGAGCGAGGGTCGTGCAGTCGACCTGCCCGGACTTCGGGTAGCCGGCCGCGAAGATCGACAGGCCCTTGTCGCCGCTCAGCGAGAACTTGACATTGACGTTGCTGCCGGCGTTCACGGTGGTGAGCGCCGGTGGATCGTTCACCTTGCCGGAGAAGCCGGTGAAGTCATCGCAGGTCGGTGGCAGGTCGAACGCCTCGGTGCCGTCCAGGACGCTGCTCGACAGGCCCTGGTTGGCGCTGAAGCCGAGGCCGCGCTTGGCGAAGCCCTCCCAGATCTCGCACTGGTTGGCGCCAAAGGTGAGGACCTGGTCGGCCATCAGGATCGCGTTGCGCCCGTCAACGAAGCCTGGGCTGCAGGGCTGCAGCTTCAGGCCGTCCATCACCAGCTGGATGGCCAGGTTGTTGCCCCCGCTGGTCCACGCGTCGTAGACGTCGGGGTTGAAGCCGTGCTTGTCGACGAGGTTCCAGTAGACCTCCCACAGCATGGTGGCCCACACGTAGCCGACGCCGTGCGGCACGGTCAGGATCCCGGGCGGCACTTCCGCGGCCAGCGAGCCATAGGTCCGTCCGTTGACCGACATGTCGGTCGAGTACGGCGTCGGGCGAATGCCCGCACCCCCGACGCCCTGGAAGTTCACGTAGGCGCCAATGCCACGCGGGGTGGTGGACGTGTCCGCGGACTCCGCGGTGAGGGTCAGGGCGAACCAGTCGCTCCACCCCTCGCCCATCTGCTCCTGGTTCTGCAGGCAGGTGACGGTGGCAGGCCCGCCGGTCAGCCGGTTGCTGATGCCGTGGCCGTACTCGTGGATGATGACCCCGTTGTCGAAGTCCGAGTCGCGGTTCACGGTGCCGGCCGCCGAGAGGGTGGCGTTGACCGGAGGGTTGGCCTTCATGGCGGCGCCGGTATCGAAGCTGACGCCGGCCGACGGGATGGTGATCGTGGGATCGACACCGGCCATGCCGAAGGCCGGCCCGCCGACCGTGTTGGCCATGATGACGGCCACCGCACCATTGTCCTGCGCCTTCTTCACCTTCGAGGTGAAGGTGCAGATGCCGCGGTCGATCAGCGCGATCTTGCCGGCGGGGTTGTCAAGGTACGGATCGAGCGGGACTCCGGCCTGGTACGCCGGGTCGCAGCCGCGCCCGATGTACACCACGTCGTCGGTGATCGGCCCGGTCGTCTTCAGCTGCGGGCCGAATGCGGCGCTGCCGGCCTCGTAGTCGCCGGCGATGGCCGCTGGCAAGTTGACGGTGACCTTCACCGGCGGCGTCCACTCGAACATCTGCATCCGCGGCCGCATGCCGTCGGGCGGGGTGCCGAAGTTGGCGTTGTTCAGGCTGCTGCCGTCCTGGGCCTCGGCCCGGACGTCATCGGCGCCCAGGCCGCCGTTGCCGTAGTTGTTGACCTGGAAATTGCCGGCGGCCTCAGTGAAGCCGTAGCCGTGCATGACGTCGTGGATGATGTTGTTCCAGTAGAAGAGGTTGGTGACCGCCGCCGGCCGGTAGGCGGGCGGCTCCTGGCTCAGGTCGAGCGGGAAGTCGAAGACCAGGGTCGGTCCGCCATCCGGGCTGCTGCCGGGGTCCGGCACGTTGTCGGCGTTGGTGTCGGTGTAGGCGTGGACGTTGTTGCCCTGGGTGGTCGTGAACTCGGCTCCCGCCGCTCCATTGGTGTCATGCCAGCCGAAGGGTGAGGCCGATGTGTCCGCCGGATTCGTTTCGAGTGTCCGAGGCCCATCGTTCGGCGACTCCTTGGGGATGGCGAAGACGTTGTAGGCGTCGTCCGCGTCGCTGATGTAGTCGCTGCGCGCCAGGATCTCGCCGGTCTGCGCGTCGACCCGCAGGTTCCACCAGTGCTCCCCGTCGGGCTCCAACAGCTCGACCTGCCAGGCCAGGCGCAGCTTCCGCGCGTCGGTTACCTGGTAGACGAGCTTGGTGGTGATCGGCTCCATGCTCAGGCCGTTGCGCTCGAACACGGTCGCCTGTGCGCTGCCACCGCGCTGCTGTCTGACCTTCAGTGCGGCCGGTGCCGCGAGGCCCAGCTTGCGAGCAGCGCTCTTGACCGATGCCTCCGCGCTCAGCCCGGCGCGCTGCCCGGCGGCGGCCGCGTCGAGGTTGCCGACGAAGGTCCCGCCCAGGTTGATGATGCTGCCGTCGCGCGCGACGTTGATGTTGACGTTCGCGCCGAAGACTTCGATCCCCCGGTAGCGCTGCCGGAGGTAGATGTGCGTGACGCCGTTGTGGGCGTCGGTATACCGATCGGTGACCACCACGTCGGCGAGGTCAGCCGCGCGCAGCCCCATCGCTCCACGCTGCGAGCGCAGGTAGGCGAGCGCGATCGAGAGGGCATCTCCCTGCTTCGGCCCGGTGAGGAAGTGAGGGCCGTTGCGTGCGGCCGACGCCTGATTCGGCGCGGGCCCGGCCACCGCGGTGCCGGGCAGCCCCACCAGGCTGAATGCCAGGACAGCGATGAGGGGGATACGAGACGCAAACGCGGAACGATGCATGGCCCATCTCCCTTCTGATGCCACGCGCACGCTCGGAAATGCGCTTCTCCGGGGCCAATCCCTCAGTGCACGGCAGGCGCTTCAGCGCGTCCGATGGATTGGGCGGAGGTCGGTGCATCATACGTCCGTCAACCGCTTTTTGACATCGGAATTTTCGGACGGAGTGCTCGAAAGCAACGCGTCTCGGACCGGCCGCCCGCCTGCGACAATCGCGACGTGACCGATGACGCCCTGACCCCGCGCCAGGTGGCGGATCAGCTGGGCGTCACGGTGCGCACCGTCCAGCGTTGGATTCGTGACAAACGGCTGCCCGCCGAGCGCATCGGCGGACGTCTGCGCGTGTCGCGTTCGTCGTTGGCCCGCGTCTCCACCGCGCCGGCAGCGGGCACATCAGGGCCGCGAGCAACGGCCCTCCGTTCCGTGCTGATCGCCAACCGCGGGGAGATCGCGGCGCGCATCGCCCGGACAGCGCATCGCCTCGGAGTGCGGACCATCGGCATCCACGAAGCCGGCGACCGCCCGCCGGACGGCCTCGACCTGGTGGTGGAGGTGGCGTCGTACCTGGACGGCGGCGGCATCCTGGACGCCGCGCGGCGGGCCGGGGCCGAGGCGATCCACCCCGGCTACGGCTTCCTGGCGGAGAACCCGGACTTCGCCCGGGCGACCGCGGAGCGTGGCCTGGCCTGGGTCGGCCCGCCGGCCGATGCGATCGCGGCCATGGGCGACAAGGCGGCGGCACGGCGGCGTGCCGCGGCGGCGGGCGTCCCCGTGCTGGCCGGCTACGACGGCGAGCGGCAGGACGATGCCACGTTGCTGGCTCAGGCCGCCGCAATCGGCTTCCCGATCCTCGTCAAGCCCAGCGCCGGCGGCGGCGGCAAGGGCATGCACGTCGTGCAGGACGGCGGCGACCTGCCCGATGCGCTGGCCGCAGCCCGCCGCGAAGCGGCCCGCGCCTTCGGCGACGACCGGCTGATCCTGGAGCGGCTGTTGGTTGGCCCGCGCCACGTCGAGGTCCAAGTCCTCTTCGACCGGCATGGGCATGGCATCCATCTTGGCGAGCGGGACTGCTCCGCCCAGCGGCGGCATCAGAAGATGGTGGAGGAGTCGCCCGGGCCGGCGGTGGATGCCAAGCTGCGCGAGCGGATGGGCGCCGCCGCGGTGGTGGTGGCGGGCGCGGTCGGTTACGAGGGTGCCGGGACGGTCGAGTTCCTGCTGGACGACGAGGGAGGCTTCCACTTCCTGGAGATGAACACGCGGCTGCAGGTCGAGCATCCGGTGACCGAGGCGGTGACCGGTCGCGACCTGGTCGCCGACCAGCTGCGGATCGCGAGCGG
This sequence comes from Candidatus Limnocylindria bacterium, assembly GCA_036555005.1. GTDB lineage: Bacteria > Chloroflexota > Limnocylindria > QHBO01 > QHBO01 > DASSCW01. The sequence goes on from DATBME010000019.1 coordinate 42,286, forward strand.
CGAGCCTCTGGGCCTCGACCAGTGGCAGGTCCGCCTCGACGGGCACGCGATCGAGGTGCGGCTCTACGCCGAGGATCCGGCGGCGGGCTTCCTGCCGGCCACCGGACGGGTGGTCGGCCTT
>DATBME010000031.1:0-21083 GCA_036555005.1 Candidatus Limnocylindria bacterium
TGCGCGCCTGGTCGGGCGTCTCGGTGTAGGGGAACGCCTCCTCCAGCTCGCGCTGCCAGACGCTGTCCGGCGAGAAGCTGAAGCCGGGCGCCGATTCACGGGCGGCATAGATCTCGAGCAGCTCGTCGGCAAGCTCGGCCACCGCACGCCGGACCCGTCGCTTGGTGCGCTCCCAGTCGGTGCCGCCGAGCTTGCTCAGGGTCGGCCCGGCCCCGCCGGAGTAGCGGGTGATGCGGCCGATCTGGTCGGCCGGCAGGAAGATCTTGTCCTTGCCGGCGAAGTCGAGCTGCAGGTACTCCTTGACGTCGCCGCCGTACTCGCGCTGGGTCATGCCGGCGTAGCGGGCAATGCCGTGGTCGATGTGGACGACCAGGTCGCCCCGCTCCAGCTTCCCCACCAGGTCGCGGGTGACGACGCGCTTCGAGGGCGCCAGCCGCCGGATGCGGGTAGCGCCGAACAGCTCACGATCGGTCAGGACCACCAGGCCCAGCGGCTCGTGGACGAATCCCCCTGACAGTGAGCCGTGGACCAGGCCGATGGCGCCGGGCACCGGCGCCTCCCGCAGCTCGGCCACCGCCGCGGCGGGCAGGCCGGCCTCCTCCAGCAGCTCGCCGACGCGGCTGGCCTGGTCGGTGCTGATCACCACCCGCCGATCGCCCATCTCGCCGATCCAGCCGCCCAGCCGATCCAGGCGGCCCGGCAGCATGGGCGCCGTGGCGTAGCCGGCTTCCGTCCCGCCGCTATCGGAGAGCGACTCGGATGCCCGCTCCCGCAGGGTCTTTAGCGCGGCACCCGCGTCGTACGGCAGCGGCCAGTCACGCGGCAGCTCGCCCTCGGCGACCAGGGCAGCGCGCCGATCCTCGGCCTGCTGATCCAGCGCGCCGGCCAGCGAGCCCAGCTCATCGTCGTCGGTCAGCACCAGGTGCGCAGCTGCCGGAAGGTGGTCGGCCGTGGCCGAGCCAGCCAGCAAGGCCGCCCACGTCTCGGCCGCCTCCGACAGGTCGCCCTGCTCCAGCCGCGCCAGGTCCGCCTGCAGCACCTCGGTGAGATGACGCGGCGCCCGTTCCGGCAGCGCCGCCCACCCATCGGAGGGAAGGAACTCGCCGGCCGGCAGCAGCGTGACCTCCGACAGGCGCCGGCGCGAGGCCTGCGTGACCGGGTCGAAGCTGCGGATCGACTCGACCTCGTCGCCGAACAGGTCCAGCCGCACCGGCTCGCCGGCGCCGGGCGGCCAGACGTCCACGATCCCGCCGCGCGACGCGAACTCGCCTACCCCGCTGACCTCGACTGCGATGTCGTAGCCGGCCGCGACCAGCGATCCGAGCAGGGTGCCCTGGTTGATGCGCTGGCCGAGCCTCACCTCCTGGCGCAGCGCATCCAGCTGGGAGACGGTCAGCGTCCGCTGCACCAGCGCCGCCAGTGGCGCCACCAGCACCGCTCCCCGTGGATGACCCGCCAGCCAGGCCAGCGCCCGGAGCCGCTCGGCCGACTCGTCGTGCTCCGGCAGCGCGCGCTCGAGCGGCATGGCGGCGCGCTCCGGCAGGACCCGAACGCTGCCGCTCGCCAGCCAGGCGGCCAGGTCGTCGGCCAGGCGGTGGGCCTCGTCCTCGTTGCGTGCCACCACCACCAGCGGTTGGCCGGGCGGCAGGCCGCCGCGACGCGTGGCCAGGTGTGCGCCGCGGGCCTGCGCCGGCACGGTGAGGTCACCGGGCGGCGGCAGGTGCCGCGCCAGCTCGGCGGTGAGGGCCGAGACGCGACGGTCAGCGCCGCCACGGGTGGGCGGCGGGGCCGGGGGACGCGGACGGGTGGCCGTTGTCACGCGATCGGGGCGGCCAGGTCCAGGCCGTTGAACTCGTTCATTGCCGACTCGATCCCCTCACGCAGCCATGCCTCGACCGCATCGGCCGCGACCGCGATCGACTCGGTCGCCAGCTCGCGCTCGGCCGGCTTGAAGGTGGCCAGCACATGGTTGACGGTCACCCGCGAGGTGCCCGGGCGTCCGATCCCGACCCGCAGCCGGTTGAACTCGTTCGAACCCAGGCTGGCGATGATGTCGCGCAGGCCGTTGTGGCCGCCCGCCGACCCATCGCGCCGCAGCCGCAGGCGGCCGAGCGGCAGGTCCACGTCATCGGTCACCACCAGCAGGTCCTCCACCGGATCCGCGCCACTCTGGCGCAACGCGGCGCGCACCGGGCCGCCGGAGAGGTTCATGTACTTCAGCGGCTTGACCAGCAGGACCCGCTCCTCCGGATCGGTCAGCTGCACCTCCAGCCGGGCAGCGCCATCCCGGACCCGACCCTGACCGGTCAGGCCCCATCGGTCGGCGAGCAGGTCGACCACGCGGAATCCCACGTTGTGGCGGGTGAGCCGATGCCGCTCGCCGGGGTTGCCGAGGCCGGCGACGACTTTCACCGGCCCGATGGTAGCCGTCCGGGCGCTGCTACAGTGACCGACCGGCTGCCCCTTCCCCACATCGCGAGGCGCGGATGACTCGACCGGACCTGGTGATCGTCGGCGGTGGGATCATCGGCTGCTCGGCGGCCGCCTTCGCATCCGAGCGCGGCGCGTCCGTCGTCCTGCTCGAGTCCAGCGAGATCGGCGCCGGAGCCTCCGGCCGCAACTCGGGCGTGGTGCAGCATCCGTTCGATCCGGTGCTGGCGCCCCTGCACGAGGCGACGATCGGCCACTACCGTGATCTGGCCGATGGCGGCTTCCGCTTCCCGGCGGAGCCGGCCGGGCTGCTGCTGCTGACCGATGACCCGGCCGCAGCCCGCGCCCGGGTGGCCGAGCTGCGCGGCAGCGAACCGGCGCTGGCCGCCGCCTTCCTGGACGAGGCCGCGCTGCGCCAGCGCGAGCCCCTGCTGGCCGCGGGCTTCTGCGCGGTGCTGCTCGCCACCGGCTACCCGATCCCGCCCCACGCCGCCACGCAGGCGATGGCCGCGCGCGCCGTGCGCGCCGGGGCCGAGCTGCGGGTCGGCGTGCGCGCCATCAGCCTCGACCGGGGTCCCGCGGTGCGGCTGGACGAAGGCGCGCGACTCGAGGCCGGCGCCATTCTCGTGGCCGCCGGCCCCTGGACCGCCGAGCTCCTGGATCCGACCGGCACCTGGCAGCCGATCCGCCCGACCTACGGCGTGACCGTCCAGGTTGCCCTCTCGTCGACGCCGGGCAGCGTGCTGGAGGAGGGCGCCGTGCATACCGTCAATCGACCGGTGGGCGCGGACGAGCCAGCGGACGGCCTCTACGCCTTCTCGATGGTGACCGCCGATGGCGTGAGCACGGTGGGATCCACGTTCCTGCCCACGGCGCCGGAGCCGGAGGCACTGGCCGCCCGCCTGGTGGCGCACGGCGCGCAATTCGTGCCAACGCTCGCCTCCGCCGCCATCGTGCGCAGCCGCGTCTGCGCTCGGCCACAGTCGATCGATGGACGACCGTTCATCGGGCCGCTGGATGGGAGGGAAGGCGTCTTCGTGACCGCCGGGCACGGTCCGTGGGGCATCAGCACCGGGCCGGCATCGGCGGCCTTAGTCGTTGATGCGATCCTGGACGACGGCGCGATCCCTCCCGCCCTCGCTGCCTCGCGTCTGGGCTAGCTCTGATTCAACTGAGGTGCTCAGATCGCGCACCTGGGTGCGGCCCCGCTCGGTTTGATTCAACTGGTTGCATCATTCCGAGCGGGAGGGCTGACTTCGGCTCGATCCGAGTCACCCAGCTGAATCAGTCCCGGACCCCGAGCGGGAGGGCTGACTTCGGCTCGATCTGAGTCACCCAGATGAATCAGTCGGCCTGCCTGCCACTGATACGCTCGGCCAGTGCCGGGATTGTGCAGAGTGCACAACAGTTCGACCGTGGCGCGACAGAGTCCGGGGGCACGGCGGGCACATCGGTCTGCCTAGGCTGGCTGCACAAACCACGCAGGAGCCGACCATGATCGACACGGGGGACACGGCCTGGGTGCTGATCTCGACTGCGCTGGTCATGCTGATGACGCCCGGCCTGGCGCTCTTCTACGGCGGCCTGGTGCGCCGCAAGAACGTGCTCAGCACGATCATGCACAGCTTCTTCATGCTCGCCCTGGTCAGCGTCATCTGGGTGCTGTGGGGCTACTCGCTGGCGTTTGGGCCGGACACCGGCCTCGGCCTGATCGGCTCGCTGGAGTGGGCCGGGCTGGAGGGCGTCAGCGGGGAGCCATCAGACGTCTACGCCACCACCGTCCCCCATCTGGCCTTCATGGCCTTCCAGATGATGTTCGCCATCATCACGCCCGCCCTCATCACCGGCGCCTTCGCCGAGCGCAAGCGCTTCAAGGCCTTCGTCCTGTTCAGCGTCGGCTGGGCGACCCTGGTCTACGCACCGATCGCCCACTGGGTCTGGTCGCCCGATGGCTGGCTCTACTCGCTGGGTGTGCTGGACTTCGCCGGCGGCACGGTGGTCCACCTGTCGAGCGGCGTGGCCGCGCTGGTGGCGGCCCTGCTGGTCGGCCGCCGGATGGGCCTGGTCGAGCCCGCCACCGAGCCGCATGACGTGCCGATGACCGTACTGGGCGCCGGCCTGCTGTGGTTCGGCTGGTTCGGCTTCAACGCGGGATCCGCGCTCGGCGCCGGAGGCCTGGCCGCAATCGCGCTGGTCACCACCAACACCGCGGCGGCGATGGCCGCCCTGACCTGGGTCACCATCAGCTGGCTGCACCGCGGAACGCCGTCAGTCGTCGGCGCGGCGCTGGGTGCGGTGGCCGGGCTGGTGGCGATCACGCCGGCGGCCGGCTACGTGAGCCCGGCGGCGGCCGTGCTGATCGGCTTCGGGGTCGGCGTCGTGTGCTACGGCGCGTCGCTGCTGCGGCTGCGCTCCCGTGTGGATGACGCGCTGGACGTCTTCGCCGTGCACGGGGTGGGCGGCGCGTTCGGCGCGGTGGCGACCGGCGTGTTCGCGTCGGTGGCCGTCAATGCCGCGGGCCGCGACGGCCTGCTGGCCGGGGCGCCGGGACAGGTGGCGATCCAGCTGATCGGCGTCGGGGTGGTGGCGCTCTACTCGGCAGCCATGACGGCGGTCATCCTGCTGGCCGTCAACGGAATCGTGCGAATCCGCGTCCCGCGTGACGCGGAGGAAACCGGCCTCGACCTCGCCCAGCATGGCGAGATCGCGTACGGGGCCTGAGCGAGGAGGAGGACCGATGGTCATCGCCGCACTCGTCGTCTTCGGGGCGCTGCTGGCAGCCTGGCTGCTGGCACCGGCCGAACGAACCAGCGTGGTCCAGTCCACTGAGCCTCGCCCCGACGAGGTGGGCGCAGGTCTGACCGAGGGCCTGACCGAGAGCCTGGCCGAAGCCGCCTGACCGCGAACCCGCCCGCGTACCGGGCGGCGTATCCTCGGGTGGGTGGATGACACGGCGCGACCGTACCTGGCGGCTGCCGCGCGCCGCCACGGGCGCGAGCTGGCGGCCCTTGCCTATCTGATCCTGCAGAACCGGAGCGCTGCGGAGGAGTCCGCCGCTGCCGGGCTCGCTGACTCGCTGGGCGGGCCGGCTGCGATCGGCGGGGACGAACCCGGTCGAGGGCAGATGGTCGGCGCGGTGCTGCGTCGCGCGCTCGAGGCGCATGCCCGCATTCGCGAGATCGACGCGCCCCACGAGGCGATGCCGCCTGTGCTCACCCTCCTGTCGCCGCTGCAGCGCGCAGTCGCCGGCGGACACCTGCTGGCCGGGGTCTCGCAGGCGGACCTGGCCGCGACCCTCGGCCTGCGGACCGAGCGGCTGCGCCGTGAGCTGGACGCCGCCAAGGAGATGGCCGGCGGCCGCGAGCGGCTGCGCCAGTCGCTGCAGGCGCACCTGGCCGGTCGGGCCTTTGCGGTCACCGCCGACCAGCTGGAACGTGCCATGGACCTGCCGCCGGCTCGAGCCGTGGCCCAGCCGCGGCGTCTCCGCTGGGTGCTCAGCGCGGCCGTCGCAGGCCTGGTTGCGGCCGCACTGCTGGCGGCCGGGCAACCGCCGGCCACCTCGGCACCGCCGCCGGCGGGGTCGCCCGGGTCGGCTGGCATGGGCGTGGCAAACCCGCCAGGCGGGACGCCGGCGGCCAGCACGGGGTCCGGTGGCCCGAAGCTGCCAGTCGACGATCGGCTCACCCTTGCCGACTGCGACATCCAGCCGGCGACCACCCCGGTTGCCTTTCGCGGCTGGCTGACGCTGGGCGACCTGTTCGCCGCCGGCCGAGACGCGCCGGGCGGTGGCACCCCGGTCTACGCGCTGGTGACGGACGGGCCGGCCGAATGGGTGGGATGGCAGACGACCGAGGGGCGGCCGATGTTCCCGCGACCGGTCGGCCGCATGGCCTGCGCGGTGGATCCGCTCACCGCCTCCGCCACCGTCTTCAGCATCTCGGACCTCTGGGAGCCACCGGCGCCGATGGACGGTTGCCCGGCCTCCCCGATCCGTCGCTTCGCCGGCGAGCACCAGGTGGGCGGTCCCTCGGCCTTCATGCTGCTGCCCTTCGACGGTGAGGCATGGTGGTCCCGGACCTCGATCGTGCTGCGTGTCCGGATCGCTCCCCGGCCGGAGGTCGGCGCGAGGATCACGGCCACCGCGCAGCGGCTGGACGGCTCGCGGTCGATGTCGCTGCCGGTCGACAGCCAGCCGATCTCCGCGTCCACGCCGCCGACCTCCAACCTGTACCTCTGGCTGCGGCCGGTGCGCTTCCCGACCGCCGGCTGCTGGCTGGTCACGGTGGCGGTCGACGGTGTCGGCGTGGGCGCCGCGATCCTGCCGATCTCCGCTCCCCCGGCCTGATCGCGGCGACGGCGCCCAGACGCCGTTGACAAGCCGCACTGCATCCGAGCATGCCGCACCGCATCGGAGGACGCCGCACCGCAACACACCCTGGCATGCGCAACCCCGGTTTTCTCGAATGGGTAGTACCAACGGGGGATGGGCAGCACGGCCCTTATATCCCAATTTGCTGCCCTAAACATTCGCCGGAGACCTTGCGTGGCGAAGCTATCCCTGCGCGGCCGCGGTGCTGTCCGCGGCCAGGCCATGGTCGAGTTCATGCTCGTCCTGCCGATGTTCCTGCTCACCATCGTGGCGTTCATCGAGTTCGCCTTCGCATTCAGCACCACGAATGCGCTGAACTACGTTGCCCGCAACGTGGCGCTGGTCGTCGCGGAGGGTGGGAGCCGCACCGGCACGGATTGCACGGCGCTGACGATCCTGGAACGCGACTTCGGCGAGACGTCGAACCGCGCCGGCATCGCCTCGGTGGAGGTGTACTTCTCCGACGAGAACGGGAACGTCATCAACGGTGAGCTGAACCGCTACGACCGCGCCGGAACGCTGAGCTGCACCGACCTCGACCGTACGGGGCAGACCCTGCCGTACACCGCCGCCACCACCGCCTATGCGGAAAGCGCGCGATGCAGCGTCCTGGCCGGCTGCGGCGGCTCGCATCCCCGGCTCGACACGGTCGGCGTCCGGATCACCTATCAGTACGGCTGGAAGACGCCCCTGTCGGGCCTGCTCGGCTTCCTCGGGTCGCCGACGTTCGTCGCCACGCAGCAGATGCGGATGGAGCCGGTCCTGTGACCCGGCGGCTCCGGGTCCGCGTGCCGACGGCATCCGCACGCGGGCAGAGCCTCGTCGAGGCCTCGATCGTCATCCCCTTCCTGATGCTGCTGATCCTGGGGGCGATCGAGTTCGGATTCATCTTCACCAACAACCTGACCATGGAGTACGCCTCGCGGGAGGGGGCCCGGGTGGGCGCCTCGCTGGCGAACGGCGGCGGCACGCTGGGCTGCGGCGCCGGCCAGTCGCCGAATGCCGCCACCGTCGACCCCAGCATCGTCGCCGCCGTCGAGCGTGTCCTGGAAGGCTCCGGCTCGCCGATCCGCATCGACCAGGTGCTGGAGATCCGCATCTTCAAGGCGGCGGCCGACGGCAGCGAGACGGCCGGCATGGTCAACGTGTGGCGCTACAGCCCCGGCGGCGGACCGGTGGTGGACGGCCAGCGACTGGACTTCGCGCCACAGTCGGTTGGCTGGCAGGCGTGCTCACGGGTCAACAGCCAGCCTGCAGACTCGGTCGGTATCACTGTTGGCTACCGATACGGCTTCCAGACGCCGTTCATGGCGTTCTCGGGGATGAATGCCCTGACCATGTGGGACCGCACCGTGATGGCGCTCAACCCGACCGGAGAGTGAACCTGCCATGACGTCTGCCCCCCAACCCTCCGCGTCCCGTTGGCGATCTCGTCGTGGGCAGGTGCTCGTCATCACCGGCGGCATCCTGGTGCCGCTCATCGCGCTGGTCGGTCTCGTCATCGACCTTGGCTGGTACCAGAGCAACGTCCTCCGCGTGCAGCGTGCGGCGGACGCGGCCGCCCTGGCCGGCGTGGTGTTCCTGCCCAGCCGGACGTCGCAGGGGTACACGCTGGCGGAGGCCGAGGCCACCAAGAACGGCTACACCGATGGCGCCGTCACCACCGTCTCGCCGCAGCAGGACGTGGGCAACCCTCGGCGCCTGAACGTCACCATCTCGACCCGGATCGACACGTTCTTCGCCCGGGTGGTCGGCATCAACACGCTGGACATCACCCGCACCGGGAGCGCGGAGTACGTGCGACCGGTGCCCATGGGCAGCCCGCAGAACTACTACGGCATCGGCTGCATGGACATGGCGAGCAGCGCCAACGATCCGCTGTGCATCACGTCCGGCGACTCGAACTCGTCCAGCGGCGTTCCCAACGCCACGGCGGGCAGCACCGCCATCGGGCGGACGGCGCCCAGCCAGCTCGCCAGCCATGGCTTCTGGGGCGCGGCATTCACCCGCGGCGGTGACAGTCGCAACGGCGACGCGTTCCTGCCGACCCAGGTGAGTGGCCCGACCATCGCCAACCCCGAGTACGACGCGTCCGGCTACGGCTACACCGTCGAGGTGCCGGCCGGAGGCGGGGGCAGGGTCTACCTCTTCGACCCCGGCTTCTGCGGGATGCCCGTCAACGGATCGGGTCGCGCCGGCACCGGCGACGAGTGGACGACCAACATGAATGGCACCAACCCGCAGCCGGTGTCGACCTACTTCAACCTGTACGACCAGCAGGGCACGCCCTTCCTGCTGACCGATGACACCCTCGTCTGGGAGTCAGGCTCCCGGTTCGAGAACATGAAGCAGACCGACAAGAGCGGCCTGCTCGGCAGCGGGGCGCCGCAGTTCAACTCAGATTCGACGGTCACGCGCTGCGACCGTTCGACCGATGCGAACTACGCCTATCACCTGAAGTGGTGGCAGATCCCGGTCACCCTCGCCGCGGGCCAGTACCGGCTGCAGGTCACGACCACCAAGATGGTGACGTCGAGCGGAGGCGGCACGGTCGTCGCCAGCACCGTCGTCAACAACAACGTCGGCGCTGCGAACCGCTTCGGGCTCGAGGTGACGAGCGCCAGCGGCAATCCGCGCATCTACGGTGGCGGGCGGATGGCCGCCTACGCCAACGTGCAGGCCGGACGCCAGACCTTCTACCTGGCCCAGATCGACCGCGCCTCGGGCGCCGGCAAGACCGTCGAGATCGATCTCTACGACCCCGGTGACGTGGGCGGCGGCGCCTGGCTGGAGATCCTGAACCCGGACGGCGGCACCTACACGCCGGCGACGTTCTCCTTCACGAGCGTCTCCAAGGCGGGGGTCAACGGCGAGTCAGGCACCAACGTGACGTGCATCGAGACCAACTACCCGACGGGGCCGCCACCGGGCGGTGTCCCGGCCGGCTGCCCGGCCGTGTTCAACGGCAGCGGCAGCCACTTCGACGCCCACTGGCTCAAGATCGTCATCCCGTTGCCGGCCACCTACGGCGTGTCCGGGCTGACGCCCAGCGGGGAGACCGAGCCCGGCTGGTGGAAGATCCGCTACACGGTCGGCGGCGGCAACGACACCACCACCTGGCAGGGGACAATCCGCGGCAACCCGGTCCACCTCATCCCGCAATAGCTCCGCCGTGACCGGTGCGGCGCATGGCGCCGCGCCGGTTCAGCTGCCGGTGGTGACGGCGTGTCCGGCGCGGTCGAACAGGGAGCCCGGCTTCCAGCTGACCTCCCGGTGACGCCGATGCAGGGCCGCCAGCACATCGTGCTCCAGCCTGCGCATCACCTGCTCCTCGTCCATGTCGGCATGGTCGTGGCCGAGCAGGTGCAGCGTGCCGTGGATCGCCAGCAGGACCATCTCCTCCGGGACGCTCCAGCCGCCGGCGCTGGCCTGGCGCACGGCCTGGTCCACGTCGAGCACCACGTCGCCGAGGAGCGTGGCGCCGGGCGGTGACACGCCGTCGTCATCGGCCAGGTGGGAGTGGCGTCCGTCGATGCTCCACTCGTGGAGGGGAAAGGACAGGACATCGGTGGGGCTGCGATCGCCCATGTGGTCGAAGTTGAGGCGCTCCATCTCCGTATCGCCGCAGAGCGTCAGCTCCACCTCGCAGGGCTGCCGTCCCAGGGCAACGGCCACGGTCTCGTCGATCGCCGACTCCAGCAGGCTGGTGACCGCTTCGATCTGCATCGGCTCGATCGCCGCCGTCAGCTGGTCCCGCCCGACATGGTCGTGGAACGTGACCTCGCAGCCCATTGGCGCATCGTAGGGGACGCGGCGGCGTGGCTCAAGGTTCTGAACCGAAAGGGCTAGGCGCGCTCCCGGTGCTCGTCCATCGGCACCACGTTGTCGGGGTACTTGATGCGGCTGTGGTACAGGCCCAGCAGCTGCTGGACGAAGGCGTCCTTGATCTGCGCGATGTTCTTCAGCGTCAGGTCGGCGTCGTCCAGCTGGCCGTCCTCGACCCGCGCGTCCACGATGCGGTCGACCATGGCCCGGATGCTGGCCTCGTCCTTGTCGTCCAGCGAGCGGACCGATGCCTCGACCCCATCGGCGAGCATCAGGATCGCCGCCTCGCGGCTCTGCGGCTTGGGTCCCGGATAGCGGAAGGCCTCCGTCGGCACCAGCTCGTCGTTGCCGGCCACCTCGGCCAGCGCCTTGCCGTGGAAGTAGCTCATCACGCTGGTGCCGTGGTGCTGCGGGATGAAGCCGATGATCTGGACCGGCAGTCCGTTCTCGTAGCCCAGGTCGATGCCGTCACGGATATGGCCGCTGATGATCCGGGCGCTCACCTCGGCCGACAAGTCGTCATGGATGTTGCGAGCGCCGCCCTGGTTCTCGATGAAGGCCAGCGGGTTCTTCATCTTGCCGATGTCGTGGTAGTAGGCCGCCACGCGAGCCAGCAGTGGATCGGCACCGATCGTCTCCGCCGCGCGCTCGGCCAGGTTGCCGACCATGACGCTGTGGTGATAGGTCCCCGGCGTCTCGAGCAACAGCCGCCGCAGCAGGCGGGATGAGGGGTTGGCCAGCTCCAGCAGCTGGAAGACGGTCATGATCCCGAACAGGTTGCCGATGACGGCGAAGGAGCCGACCGCCAGCACCACCGCCAGGGCGGCGTTCACCGATGCGGCCGCGATGCCTTGCAGGATGCCCGCCACGTCCCGCTGCTCGAGCAGGCTGAAGGCGGTCAGCACCGCGATGTTGGTGACCGCCAGGAGCAGCCCGGCCCGGAGGAAGGCGTTCAGCCGCTCCGCGCGCACCATGGCCACCATGGCCGCCGCGCCGCCGGCGAGGGTGTAGACCGCCGGCTCCAGGGTCACGCCGTTCATCACGCCCGCCAGCACGGCCAGCGACGCGGCCATGGCGGCGCCGGCGGCGCCGTTGAGCAGGATCGTGGCCAGCAGCACGGTGGCGCTCGTCGGCACCACGTAGGCCCACAACGTGCGGTCGGCGGCGATCTTGACGGCGACCGCGCTGCCCAGCAGCGCCAGCCCGAAGAGGAGCAGCGACTGGTTGCGGAACCAGATCTGCGGCTCGAAGCGCCACAGGAAGCCGACCAGCAGCGTGGCCAGGATGACGGCGATCAGGGCGTTGCCGCCGACGGTCGCGGCCTCGAGCCGCGGTCGCGTCAGGCCCAGCTCTTCGAGGACCTCCAGGTGCAGCTGGGTGATCCGGTCGCCGGCGCGCACGATGGTCTCGCCCTGCTCGACGCTGAGGTTGATGTCGTTCACCGCGTTGCGCGCCGCCTGGCGCGCCGCCTCCGTCTCCTCTTCCGAGGCCTCGAGGTTGGCTGCCACATAGTCCTCGGCCAGGTCCCCGGCCAGCTCCCGGTCGCCCGCCAGCAGGTCCTGCGTGACGTTGGTGCGCAGCTGCTCGCGCGCGTCGGTCACCTCGTCGTCGCGAATCTCCTCCGACTGGATGGCCTCCAGCACCTCGCGGCCGGCGTCGCCGATGCGCTGCCAGCCGAAGACGGAGATGGCCGCCACCCGTTCAACCTGCTCGTCGGTGAGCTGCGGCGCGATGCGCTGCAGCTCGGCAGGCACCTCATCCTCGGTCAGCGTCCCGGCGTCGCGCTGCTCCAGCGTCCGCGTGATGCCGCCGATCACAGCGTCGTAGGCGCGCAGCTGCTGGTCCTGGATGTCGGCCAGCGGGGCGATCGGCACATACACCGTGGCCACCTGGTCGGCGGCCTCCTCCCGGGCGGCGTTCGTCTGCGACTCGGAGACGAAGCTGCGGCTGATGGGCGCCCGGATCTCGGTCTGCGCGACGTCACCGACCGCCAGGTTGACCTGGCCGGAGGCGACGTTGACCGACATGATCGCCCACAGGCTGAGGGCCAGCAGCATGCCGACGATCAGGGCACGGACCCATGGCCCTTGCCTGCCGCCCCCCTCCGTCTGCGCCAGGGTGCGCGGGATGAACATCTGGGTCAGCCGCCGAGTTGCGCTCGCACCATGTCGGATACGGCCTTGCCATCGGCGCGGCCCTTGACCTGTGGGGCCACCTTGCCCATGACCTTCCCCAGGTCGGCCGGCGACGACGCGCCGGTCTCGGCGATGGCCGCGCTCACCAGCGCGCGCAGCTCATCCTCGGAGAGCGGCTGCGGCAGGAACTCGGCGATGACGGCGGACTCCTCCTCCTCCACCTGGACCATCGAGTCGCGGCCGGCCGCCTTGAAGTGCTCGATCGACTCGCGGCGCAGCTTCATCTGCTTCGACAGGACGTCGATCACGTCCTCGTCGGTCAGGTCGCGGCCGAGCTCGATGCGCCGATTCTGGAAGGCGGCCATGGCCATGCGCAGCGTGCCGGTGCGCCGCACGTCGCGGGCCAGCATGGCCTCGCGCATGGCGGATTCGATCCGCTGCTGGAGGGTCATCGGAGTGGAATCGGCGGATGGTGCCGGCTGGCTCATCGGTTCACACCGTCTGACCAGGCCCGCCGCCGGAGGAGCGTCTGGCGACTATGCGCGGGTAGCCTTGCGCTTCTTGGCTTCCTTGCGCTTCCGCTTCACGCTGGGCTTCTCATAGTGCTCGCGACGCCGTGCCTCAGCCAAGATCCCGGATTGCTGGATCTTCTTGTTGAAGCGGCGCAGCGCGCTCTCGAACGTCTCGTTCTCGCCCACGCGGACCTCTGCCAAACGTCTCGCCTCCTCTCTGCCGATGAAGTCGCGCCGGCACTGCCCGGCGCACAAAGCCCGCGGAGTCTATCAGTGGGGGTGACAAGGGTCAACGCGAGCAGGCCCGGCGTCGGGTAGGCTCCGCGGCATGCCATCCGACTCGAAGGGCGACCTCTCGGCGTTCGCCGCAGAGCTGCGCGTCGAGCCTGGGACGACGGTGGACCTGGAGGCGATCGACCCGTCTGGCACGCCCGGCTTCGACGGCGAGCGGGACGACGCCGACGAGGAGCTTGACACGCTCCGCGACGAGCTGACCGACTTCCAGGAACGGTTGTGGGCCGAGAAAGGCCAGGCCCTGCTGATCGTGCTGCAGGCCATGGATGGCGGCGGCAAGGACGGCACCATCCGCAAGGTGTTCACCGCCTTCAACCCGCAGGGCACGCGGGTCACCGGCTTCGGCGTCCCGACCGACGAAGAGCTGGCCCATGACTTCCTGTGGCGCATCCATCCGCACGCGCCCGGCAAGGGCCGCATCGGCATCTTCAACCGCAGCCACTACGAGGACGTGCTGGTGGTGCGCGTCAACCAGCTGGCGCCGGAATCGGTCTGGAGCGGGCGGTATGAGCTGATCAATGCCTTCGAGCAGTCGCTGGCCGCCGCCGGGACCACCATCCTGAAGTTCATGCTGCACATCGGCCGCGACGAGCAGCGCGAGCGCTTCGAGGCTCGCCTGGCCGAACCGGGCAAGCGCTGGAAGTTCCGGCTGGCCGACCTGGACGCCCGCGCCAGGTGGGCGGACTACATGGCCGCCTATGCCGATGCCCTGTCGCGCTGCTCGACGGCGTCAGCTCCCTGGTTCGTCATCCCGGCCGATCACAAGTGGTACCGCGACCTGGCAGTCGCCAGGATCGTCGCCGACGCGGCGCGACGCATGGATCCGCAGTTCCCGGAGCCCGAGGAGGACCTCTCCGGCGTCGTGATCACCAACTAGGCCCGGCCCTGCATGTCGCTACGCACGGCTTGAGTACATCAGCGCCGCGCGAGCCGGTTCCTCCCTGCTACGCGCCCCGGCACTCGCACCCTGCGTAAGACGACGCCTCGCACGCCTGAACGGCGCCGTTGTACTCAGCTGGTGAGTAGGCGACACCACGCCGCGCGCGTAGCACACGCTAGCGTCGCCCGAAGGCGCGCAGGATCGACTTCAGGAAGGTGTTGAAGGCGCCGCTGCGGGCGACGCGCGAGCCTTCTCTGGCGACCTCACCCCAATCGACGTCGTCGTCCTCGCGCTCCGGCGCGCGCGTCGGCCGCTTGGCGCCGCCGGACGGCTTGGGCTTCGTTGCCGGATCGCTGACGTCGATGGTCGCCGGCAACGGCGGGGCCGGAGCGGGTCGCAGCATCTCCTCGGCGGAGGATGGGTTGGCGTCGGTCGCGTACTTCGCGGCGATCGTCGAGGCCGCCACCGCCGCCCCGAAGGCGGTGGCATCCAGCTGCGCCATCAGCGACATCGGCGGCCGCATCAGGGTCCGGGCAGTGGGCATCGGCACCCCCCTGGGACTCAACCCTGTGACCAGCGCCTCGCCGATGCCCAGCTGCGTCAGCTCCTGCTCGACGTCGTAGAACGCGGTCACCGGGAACGTCTCCGCGGTCGCCTTGACGATCTTCAGGTCATCGGGGGTGAAGGCGCGCAGGGCGTGCTGCACGCGGTTGCCCAGCTGCCCCAGCACCTCGTCGGGCACATCGGCCGGGGCGTGGGTGACGAAGAAGACGCCGACGCCCTTGGAACGGATGAGGCGCGCCACCAGCTCGATCTGCTGCAGGAAGGCCTTGTTGGCATCGCGGAAGAGCAGGTGCGCCTCGTCGAAGAAGAAGACCAGCTTCGGCCGCTCCAGGTCGCCCACCTCGGGCAGGGTCTCGTACAGGCGGGCCAGCAGCCAGAGCACGAAGGTGGAGAACAGGATCGGTCGGTCCTGCATGTCGGCCAGCTCCAGCACGCTGACGATGCCCGCGCCATCGGGCATGGTGCGGAGGAAGTCCGCGACGTCGAACTCTGGCATACCGAACAGGTCATCGGCGTCCTGCTGCTCGAGCCCGACGATCTTGCGGATCATGACGCCCACGGTCGCGGTCGCCACGCCGCCGTAGGCTTCCATCTCCTTCTTGCCCCGGTCGCTGTTCAGGTGATTGAGCAGGGCGCGCAGGTCGGCCAGGCTGACCAGTGGCAGCTGGCGGTCCTCGGCGTACTTGAAGGCCATGGCCAGAACGCTCTCCTGGGTCTCGTTCAGCTCCATCACCTTGGCCAGCAGGATCGGGCCGAAGGAGTGAACCGATGCGCGCAGCCGCACCCCGGGCCTGTCCCGCACCAGGGTGAAGAACTCGACCGGGAACGCCCTGGGCGTGAAGTCGGTGAGGCCCAGCGCGCCCAGGCGAGCCGTGACGCGCTCGTCCGGCGTGCCCGGCGACCCCAGGCCGGAGATGTCGCCCTTGATGTCGCTGATGAAGACCGGCACGCCGGCCAGCGACAGCTGCTCGGCCATGACCTGCAGGCTCTTGGTCTTGCCGGTGCCGGTCGCGCCGGCCACCAGTCCATGCCGGTTGAGCATGGCGAGCGGGATGCGGACCCGGGCAACGGGATGGGTCGTGCCGCCGTGCTGGGCGGCGCCGAGCTCGACGGCGGGTCCCTCGAATGTGTAGCCGGCGGAGATCGCCTCGACGAATCCCTCGGCGACGGTCATCCCGGCGGCCACGTCATGGCGCGCCCGCCGAGCAGGTGCAGGTGCAGGTGGAAGACGCTCTGCCCGGCCTCGGCGCCGACGTTGGTGACGATCCGGTAGCCGTGCAGCCCCGCCTCCTCCGCGACGTGGCGCAGGGCGCCGAACAGGGACGCCAGCATCGGCCCGTCGGCGTCGGTCAGGTCGGCAGCCGAGGCGACGTGCCGGCGCGGGATGGCCAGCACGTGGGTCGGCGCCCGCGGATTGATGTCACGGAATGCGACCACCGCCTCATCCGAGAAGACGACGTCCGCCGGGATCTCATCGGCGGCGATACGGCAGAAGAGGCAATCGGGCTCGTAGTCGGCCACCCGCGCAGCCTAGGCGAAGTCGCCGCTGCGCGACAACACCACCGCCGCGGCGGCCAACGCCACCGACTCCGAGCGCAGGATGCGCGGCCCCAGGCCGGCGATCGTCATGCCCGCCCGTTCCGCGGCGGCCACCTCGCCGGGCGCGAAGCCTCCCTCCGGACCGATGACCAGGCTCGGCGGCGGCGTCAGCGAGCCGAGGCGGGCGCCATCGGCGCGCTCGTAGAGCAGGACCGATCCGGGGGACAGCGCCTCGCGGAACGGCACCGGCGCCGTCACCTCCGGCACGATGCCGCGCTCCGACTGCTCTGCCGCCTCGCGGGCCACGGCGCGCAGCCGCTCCAGCCGGCGCGGCGAGATCTCGCGCGCCACGCAGCGTTCCGACACGAAGAGCCGAAAGGCGACGACGCCGACCTCGGTACCATGCCGGACGACCGGCTCCAGGTGGTCGCCGCGCAAGAGGGCCTGCCAGACGGTCAGCCGATGAACCGGCTCGCCGCCGGCCGGCTGGCGCGACTCCACCTCGCAGCCACCGCCGACCAGGCGGACCGTGGCGGCCTGTCCCTCGCCGTCCAGCAGCAGCAGACGGTCGCCGTCCTGCAGGCGCAGCACGCGGGTGACCTGGTGGCGGATCGAGTCGGGCAGCGGGAACCGGTCGCCGCGCATCGCGTCCGGCGCGACGAAGAAGCGATGCAGCGTCACCCGCGCATCCGCAGCGAGACCCACTCACCGTCCATCCGGCGCTCCACGCAGACGAACCCGGCGGCCAGGGCGGCCTCGACCTCGGGACCGCGCTCGGCGATGATCCCGCTGGCCAGCAGCCAGCCGCCTGGCGCCGTGTGGGCGCGCAGCCGGGGCGCCAGCTCGATCAGCACCGCGGCCACCAGGTTGGCGAGCACCAGCGGGTGGGGATCCGGCGCCACCTCGTCCAGCGAGCCCTGGCGCACCGTCAGTCGATCGGCGACGCCATTGGCGGCAGCGTTGGCGCGTGCGGCGTCCACGGCCAGCGGATCGGTGTCGAGCGCCTCGACCGACCGTGCGCCGAGCTTCAGCGCCGCAATGCCCAGGATCCCGGAGCCGCACCCCACGTCCAGGACGCGCTCCGGCATCGGCTCCACCTGCTGCAGGAGCAGCAGGCAGGCCCGCGTGGTCGGATGCAGGCCAGTGCCGAAGGCCATGCCCGGGTCCATGCGCACGACGATGGCATCCGTCTCGTCCGGCGGCTCCAGCCACGAGGGCACGATCAGCAGGCGACCGATGCGCTGCGGCTGGTAGCCCTCCTTCCAGGCCTCGGTCCAGTCGCCATCCTCGACCTGCCGCACTCGCAGCGCACCGACCGGTCGCAGGCCGAACGCCTGCAGGTGCCAGAGCGCACGCTCGGTCTGCTCGATGGCGGCAGGGGCTGCCGCGTCATCGGGCAGGTGGGCGGTCAGCTCGTAGGGCGCGGCCGGATCCTCGCGGACCGCCAGCTCGTCGGCCGGATCGCGCAGCAGGTGGGTCGGCCGCACGGCGGCGCCGTGGCCCAGGCGTCCCAGGATCTCGCTGACCGCCTCGACCGCCTCGGAGTCGACCTCCACCGTCAGCTCCAGCCAGCGCATCGGCGGCTCAGCTGAAGATGTCGCGCAGCCGATCGAACAGGCCCGGTCCGCCACCCTTCGGCAGGACCGCCGGCGCCGCCACCTCGTTGAGCTGCTTCAGCAGGTCGCGCTCCGACTTGCTCAGCTTCTCCGGGATCACCACGGTCACGATCACGTGCAGGTCGCCGCGCCCGCTGCCGCGCAGCCTCGGCACGCCGCGGCCCTTGAGCCGCAGCTCGGCACCCGACTGGGTGCCGGCCGGCACGTCGATCTCCTCGAGGCCCTCGACCGTCGGGATCGACAGCGACGCTCCCAGCGCCGCCTGCGGGAAGGTGACCGGCAGCTCGTGGAAGAGCTCCGTCCCGCGGCGGATCAGCTCCGGGTGGTCGCGCACGGTGATCACCACGTACAGGTCGCCGGGCGGGCCGCCGCGCGGCCCCGACTCGCCCTGGCCCTCCAGCGCGATGCGCTGACCCGAGTCGATCCCGGCCGGCACCGTGACCTGGAGCGAGCGCTCCTGGCGGACGCGGCCGTCGCCCCGGCAGTTGTGGCACGGGGTGGCGATAATGCGGCCCTCGCCGTTGCAGCGCGGGCAGGCCACGATGTTCACCATCTGGCCCAGGATCGTCTGACTCACCCGCCGGCGTTCGCCGGACCCGTTGCACTCCGGGCAGGTCTCCGGCTCGGTGCCGGGCTCGCCGCCGGAGCCGCCGCAGACGTCGCAGGTCACGAGCGTCGGGAAGCTGATGGTGGTGGTCACGCCGGCGATCGCCTCGGCGAAGTCGATGGTCAGGTCGTAGCGCAGGTCCGCACCAGCCACCACGCGGCGTCGCCCTCGCGTGCCAGCCGGCGAGCCGCCGAAGAAGGCATCGAAGATGTCGCCGAACGGGCCAAAGCCGCCGCCGAAACCCTCGAAGCCGCCCCCGCTGGCGCCGTCGACGCCGGCGTGGCCGAACATGTCGTAGGCCGTGCGACGCTGCCGATCGGAGAGGATGCGGTACGCCTCGTTCAGCTCCTTGAAGCGCTCCTCGGCCCCGTCGGAGGTGTCGATGTCCGGGTGGTTGCGCTGCGCGGCGCGGCGGAACGCGCGCTTGATCTCCTCGTCGGAGGCGTCGCGTGGCACCCCCAGGATCTCGTAGTAGTCGCGCTTGATCGCCATCGCCGCGGGATTATACAGATTGGCACTCTGGATGGCTGAGTGCCAAGTGGGTCAGCGGCTACTCAGCGGTTACTTGGGTATTGCGACGGGGTCGTCACCGATCGGGTCCCGGCGTCCATGCTCGCGCTGGTAGACGGCCGCGCTGTAGCGGTTGAACCAGATCTGCACCGCGCAGGCCACCACGAAGATGGCGGCGCCCACCGCGACGGCAGGAACCATCGCCATCTGCCATTCCATGAGCGCGATCGCACCCAGGATGGCGGCGACCATGGCGTTCACGAAGGCGATGGTGGCCGGCGTGGTCACGAGCGCGTGGCTCAATGCCGAACCGGTGCCATGGGAGCCATACGTGCGCACGATCGCAGCGCTGTCGCTGGCGGCGCCGCTCACGAAGTAGGGCTCGAGGTCCGGCTCCAGGTCGAGGTAGGCGTGCCGCAGCAGGTTCATGCCGTACACCCAGTGGACGTCCTCGTTGTTCACCTCCACCAGCCGCACGAAGGTCGTGGCCCCCACGAACAGGACGACCGGCAGAGAGAGGAGCGCGAAGAGCACGAAGCCGTCGCCGAAGCTGGTCGCCTGCGCCACCAGGGCCAGCGCCACCACGGCGCCGCTCAGCACGGTGAGGAACATGCTGGCGCGGGCGAAGGATTCCGACCACGAGAGCGACCGGGTCGCCAGCAGGCTCCAGTGCTCCGTACTCAGGATCGTGATGCGCTGGCCGCGGCGCGCCATATCCTCGGTGTCGGCCGCACCGCCTTGCGCGAGCGGGTGTGCGACCCGAGGGTCGCCGGGTAATCGGTGCATGGCCCACCTCCGTCTTCTGCCGTCAATCTGGCGCCACCCGATCCCCGCCTGTCAAGAGGCCGTGGCATGCTCACGTCATGTCCGAGCCGATGCGCATCTCTGCCGACCACGCACGCCGCTTCCTGGTCGCCCGCCACCTGCTGGCCCCGCCGCGGTCCCTGCCGGCCAGGACGGCATCGGTCCTGACCGTGATCGAGCACCTGGGGCTGCTGCAGTTCGACCCGCTGGAGGTGCCCGGCGCCCGCAACCACGATCTCGTCCTTCACGCGCGCATCCGCCGCTACCGTCGGGGGTGGTGCGAGCGCTGGCTGTACGGGCCAGACCGGCGGCTGATCGAGGTCTACAACAAGAGCCTGAACATCCTGCCAATCGACGAGCTGCCGCAGTACGCGGTCGCCTGGGAGCGTTCGAGGCGCCATTACGAGGGGACCATCCTGCGCGAGCAGGCGGCGGTGGCCGATGCGATCGTGGACCAGATCCGCCGCGACGGGCCCCTGTCGACGGCCGCCTTCAAGGACCACAACCATGCCATCGACTGGTGGTGGGCGCCGACGCCCGCGGCCCGGGCGGTGATGGAGGCGCTCTTCGTCAGCGGCCGGCTGGGGATCGCCCGGCGCGACGGCAACCGGCGCTACTACGACCTGATCGAACGGCTCGTCCCGCCAGGGCTGCTCGCGCAGCGCAAGTCGGAGGACGACGCCCTGCGCCACCGGCTGCTGAGCCGCTATCGGGCGGTCGGCCTGCTGGCCGGCCAGGCGTCGGCCGACATCATCTACAGCACGGGCTCCATCGCCGACCGCCGGCGCTGGCTGGCCGAGCTGGTGGACGCCGGCATCCTGTCGCCGGTGGCGGTCGAGGGCGTCGGACAGCTGCGCTACCTGCTGGCCGGCGAGCGGCCGGTGCTGGAGGCGACGGCCCGGCGCTCGCGCCGTGCGCCGGCGGTGACCCTCCTGGCGCCACTGGATCCTCTGGTCTGGGATCGACGGCTGCTGCACGAGCTGTTCGGCTTCGACTAC
>DATBME010000037.1:0-7406 GCA_036555005.1 Candidatus Limnocylindria bacterium
CTACGCCGCCCTCGTCCGCCGCCTGACGCTGGTGGTCGGCGACCTCCACGGCGGCGAGGATCTCGCCCAGGAAACCTACCTGCGCGCCTATCGCGCCTGGTCCCGCTTCGATGGCCGCGACGTGCGCGCCTGGCTCTACACGATCGGTCTGCGGCTGGCTTTCAACGAGCGCGATCGGCATCGCCGATGGGCGGGCATCCTCGGCTCGCGCCCGGCGACCGAGCCGTGGGTCGACGCCCACGATCCGCAGGTCACTGACGCCCTGGCCCGCCTCGACCGCCAGCAACGCGCCGCGTTGCTGCTGAACGCCGTCGACGGCTATACGCAATCGGAGATCGCCCAGATGCTCGGCGTGCCATCGGGGACGGTGGCGAGCTGGATCTCCCGCGCCAAGGCCGCCATGCGAGAGGCCCTGAAGGATGTCTGACGAGCGCGACGACTTCGAGGCGAGGCTGCAGCGCCGGCTGGCGGCGACCGAAAGCCGGATTCCGGCTGCTTCCTCCACTCCGGACTCGCCGGCAGTCCGCAAGCGGTGGCTGACGCCCGTGCTAATTGCGGGGTCTGCAATTGCAGTCTTATTCACGATCGTCGCGGTTCTTCCGCTCCTGGGTAGCCTTCGCTCGTTGCCGCTTGGCGGCGCGTCTCCATCACCGAATCAACCGGCGCTGGTTGAAACTCGTGTCGGCGACTTCGTCCTGACGGTTTCGTCACCGCGGACGGAATGGACTACGAACGAGGCGGTCGAGGTCAGCGCCTCACTTGCGTATGTCGGCGACGAGGCGTCGATGACGATCGGACAGGGCATACCACCAATTTTGTTCACGCTGGCCAAAGCGTCCGGCGAAGGACCCACGCTGGGCGGCTGGCAACTGCAGCCGTGCAAGGAGTACGTGGTCAGCGCGACGGAACCGATCGTCGTGGTCTACACCAAGGGGACGGCTATTGCCGAAGGTGGGTCGTTGGTTGAAGAGGCTCCGCCCTTCGATCGCGCGTTCCTCGACGACCCCGATCTCCACCTTCCGCCCGGCGAATGGGAGTTCACCGCTGCGACCAGCTTTGATGAGCGCGGATGCAAAAATCATTACGAGCTCACCGCAGCGATTGTGTTGCGCGTCGTTGCGCCATCATCGGATTCGTCACCAGCGTCCATTGCGTCGCAGACGCCATCCACAGAGCCGACACCACCCATCGAGCCAACCCCTACCGTCGAGCCGACGCCGTCGCCATCGGGGCAGGCGTGCATGGACGCGATGACGGGCGGAATCCTGGGGGCCGATCCCGAGGGGCGTCCGCTCGTCCAGTTCGAGGACGGGCCACCGTTCAGGATTGACTTGTCCCATCTCGACGAGTTCATTCGGATCGAAAGCGAACCCGTGCTGACGATCTACAACCGACGCGCGGACACCATCGCGACGGAAGGAGACTTCGTCGAACTGATTGGCGGCTTCAACGCCGACGGCACCGTCTTCCATGCCTGTGGCATTTCCCGACCTCCCACCGGCGATCGACGGTGAGGATGGGCCGGGCCCGCACACCTCCCCTGACCATCCGTGAGCCCGGCGTATGATCGGAGCGTGACGGCAACCGCTCCGAAGTCAGGTCCGCGCACCGTTCGTGCGCCGTGGGGGAGCGAGATCTCCTGCAAGGGCTGGCAGCAGGAAGCCGCCCTCCGGATGCTGATGAACAACCTCGATCCGGAGGTGGCCGAGGACCCTGACCACCTCATCGTCTACGGCGGCACGGGCCGCGCCGCCCGATCCTGGGAGGCCTTCGACGCCATCGTCGCCGAGCTCCAGCGGCTCGAGAACGACGAGACGCTCCTGGTCCAGTCAGGCAAGCCGGTCGGCGTCTTCCGCACGACGAGGGAGGCGCCGCGGGTCCTCATCGCCAACGCCAACCTGGTACCCCACTGGGCGACCTGGGAGCAGTTCCGCGAGCTGGAGCGCGCCGGACTGACGATGTACGGCCAGATGACCGCCGGCTCCTGGATATACATCGCCACCCAGGGAATCATCCAGGGCACGTACGAAACCTTCGCCGAGGCCGCGCGCCAGCATTTCAAGGGCACGCTCAAGGGCACGGCCACGCTGACCGCCGGACTCGGTGGGATGGGCGGCGCGCAGCCGCTGGCGGTCACCATGAACGAGGGCGCCTGCCTGGCCATCGAGGTGGATCCCGCCCGCGCGGAGCGCCGCCACGCGGCCGGCTACGTCGACGAGATGACCGACGACCTCGACGAGGCGGTCCGCCGGGTGGATGCGTGGCGAGCCGCCGGCGAGGCGCGATCCATCGCCCTCATCGCCAATGCCGCGGAGGCAGAGCCGCGACTCGTGCAGCAGGGCTGGCACCCTGATCTCGTGACGGACCAGACATCGGCCCACGACCCGCTGGGCGGGTACGTGCCGGGAGGCATCGGCCTGGAGGAAGCGCGCGCGCTGCGCGAGCGCGACCCCGCGGACTACACCCAACGCTCACTTGGCTCCATGGCAGAGCACGTGCGGGCGATGCTGGCCTTCCAGGCATCGGGCTCGGTGGTCTTCGACTACGGAAACAACATCCGGGCGCATGCGAAAGAGGCCGGTGTCGAGGACGCCTTCGACTTCCCGGGCTTCGTGCCGGCCTTCATCCGGCCGCTCTTCTGCGAGGGCAAGGGCCCGTTCCGCTGGGCCGCATTGTCAGGCGACCCCGAGGACATCCTGCAGACCGATGCGGCCCTGGCCGAGCTCTTCCCGGAGGATGCCAGCCTGCACCGATGGCTGCGCCTGGCCGAGCAGAAGGTGCCGTTCCAGGGCCTGCCGGCCCGGATCTGCTGGCTTGGCTACGGGGAGCGGGCGCGAGCCGGGCTGCGGATCAACGAGATGGTGGCCTCGGGGGAGGTGTCCGCGCCGATCGTGATCGGGCGGGATCACCTGGACGCGGGCTCCGTCGCCAGCCCCTATCGCGAGACGGAGGGCATGCGCGACGGGTCCGATGCGATCGCCGACTGGCCGATCCTCAATGCCCTGCTGAATACGGCCGCCGGCGCCACCTGGGTGAGCTTCCATCACGGCGGTGGGGTGGGGATCGGCTACTCGCTCCACGCCGGGATGGTGGTGGTGGCCGATGGCACACCGGAGGCCGGCGCGCGCCTGGAACGGGTGCTGACCACCGATCCGGGGATGGGCGTCATCCGCCACGCCGATGCGGGGTACGAGCGGGCGCTGGAGGTCGCCAGCGAGCGCGGGGTGCGCGTCCCGATGCCGCCGGGCTGATCGGTGATCAGGCGGCCGCCGCCACGTCGCGGCGCGTGACCAGGATCGTGCCCAGCAGCACCAGCCCGATGGTCGGCAGCAGCAGCGCCAGGTAGCGCCACGCTTCCGCGCCGTTCACCAGCGGATCGCCGCCGAAGGCCCATTCCCAGGGCGAGACGCTCTGCCACGGCTCGAGCACGTCGCTCAGCGGAAACAGGGCGGCGATGACGTAACCGAGGACGGCCACCCCGATGCCGACCGCGAGCACCAGTGGCGGCCGGGCGCGTGCCCCGGCGACCGCGTAGGCCAGCGCGCCATGCAGCGCGGCCAGCAGCCCGCAGAGCGCGATGGTCGTTAGCAGCCGGCTCATCTCGATCGTCAGCCCGAACGCGCGGTTGGCGGCGACCTGCACGACCAAGACGGTCGCGACGGTCAGGGCGAGGGCCACCGCCGCGGCCAGCGCGCGTCCCAGGAACAGTGCTGCCCGGCTGACGGGCTGGGCCAGGAACAGCTCCAGGCGTCCGTTCGCCTCCTCGCCGGCGGTCTGGCCATTCACGAACGCCACCGTCGCGCAGGCGAGCAGGAGCGGGACGAACAGCTCGTACAGGTTGCCGCGCAGGAAGCCGGCCGGAGTCCCGAAATCCTGGAGCCCGAGGGCCTGGATCACGCCGGCCGGCAGCTGATCGATGGCCTCGCTGATGCCGGAGCTGCCGCGGAAGGCGGGCCAGACCGCGACGGTCACGGCGATGAGGGCGGCGATCCCGATGCACCACCACAAGATTGAGCGGCGCAGCCCGCGCAGCGGCGTCGCGAAGAGGACCCAGCTCCGTTCCATCAGGCGGCCTCGCCGTAAAGCCCCAGGAACGCCTCCTCGAGGTCGGGCTCCTCGACCAGCATCGACGCCACCTGCTGACCGGCGAGCATCTGCAGCAGCGGCTGGATCGGCCCGGCCAGGGTCGCGCTGAAGCGGTTGCCGTCGACGGCACAGTCCTCCAGGCCGGGGACGGCCGCCAGCGCCTGCACGGGAGGCTGCTGCTCGAACCAGATCTCGATCCGCTGACGGGCGCGGGAGCGTAGCTCGTCCACGGTCCCGGTGGCCACGATGCGCCCGCTGCCCAGCACGATGACCCGGTCGGACGCGCGCTGGATCTCGCTGAGCACGTGCGACGAGAGCAGCACCGTCGCGCCGCCCGCCACCGCCTCCCTCACCAGGCCGAGGAATTCGTGCTGCATCAGGGGATCGAGGCCGCTGGTCGGCTCGTCGAGCACCAGCAGGTCGGCATGCGCGGCGAACGCCAGGAGCAGCGCGATCTTGCGGCGGTTGCCGGTCGACAGGTCGCGCAGCGGGCGTCGCAGCTCCGCGCGCAACCGATCCGCCAGCTCGTCGCGTCGGGACGCGTCGAAACCGCCACGCATGGCACCCACGGCCCGCACCAGCTCATGCCCGGTCATCCGCTCGGGCAGGCGCAGTTCACCGGGGACGTAGGCGATGCGGCGGCGAATGTCGACGCCGTGGTCGGTGACATCCATGCCGAAGGCCCGGATCCGGCCGGCCGATGGGCGCAGCAGCCCGAGCAGGCAGCGGATGGTGGTGCTCTTGCCAGCGCCGTTCGGCCCCAGAAAGCCCAGCACCTCGCCGGGCCGCACCTCGAAGTCGAGGTCGCGCACGCCCTCGACCGGACCGTAGCGCTTGGTCAGCCCTTCGACGACCACCACCTGCTCGCCCATCTCCCGTACCTGCGCGCCCCTTGCTCGCTGTTGCTTTACATATGGCAACTATTTCCGTCAGAATCATGCTCCTGCGACGGCGACGTGTAAAGGGGTGGGATGACGCTCCGGGTAGGCTCGCGACGCACCATCGATGCGCTGGAACGGGTGGCGACCGCGTCGGTCGCGGTCACCGGTCGCGCCCTGGGCCAGGTCGCACCGGAGCTGACCTTCCTGCAGTGGCGGGTCCTGGTGGTGGTCGGCGGCGAGGCCGATGGGCTCCCCGTCAGCGACGTCGCGCGGCAGGTCGGCTCGAAGCTGCCGGCCATGAGCCGGCTGCTGGGCAGGCTTCGCCGGCGAGACCTGGTCGACAGCGAGAAGGTCAGCGCCGATGCCCGCCTGACCGTGGTGCGCCTCACGCCCGCGGGGCGGGCGCTCCGCGACGACGTCATCCGCCGGCGGCGTGACCTCCTCTCGGCCGGCGCGCAGCGGGCGGGCGTTGGGCGGGCCATGGCGAGCGACCTCGAGCGGGTCGCGCTGGCCCTCGAAGGGATCTCCTGAGCGGCAGCGCCCTCAGACGACCAGGTCGGGGGTGAGCTCGGCCACCCGCGGCACGCCGCTCAGCGCCAGGACGTGCTCCAGCTCGGCGACCAGGATGTCCAGCACCCGGCCGACCCCCGCCTCGCCGTCGACCGTCAGGCCCCACAGGATCGGGCGGCCGATGCCGACCGCGGTGGCACCCAGTGCCAGGGCCATCAGCACATCGGTCCCGCGCCGGATGCCGCCGTCGAACAGGATCGGTCCCAGGTCGCCGGCCGCCTGCACGACCTCCGGCAGCGCGTCCAGGCTGGCGATGGCAGCGTCCAGCTGCCGTCCGCCGTGGTTGCTGACCTGGACCGCGGCGGCCCCGCGGGCGAACGCCTCGCGGGCATCGTCCGGATGCAGCACGCCCTTGACGATGACCGGCAGGCCGAAGCCCGCCAGCCACTCCAGGTCCGGCCAGGTGACGCTCTCGACGAAGCTCTGTTCGGCGGCCTCATCGAGCGCGCTCTGCGCCGCCACCGCCACGTTCGGCACGTTGACGTCGAACGGCAGCTCGAAGCCGACCCGGATATCCCGTTCCCGCCGGCCCAGCCGCTGCAGGTCGACCGTCATCACGAACGCCTCGTAGCCCTCCGCCACCACCCGCTCGACCAGCGCGCGCCTGGCCCCGGCGTCGGCCAGCAGGTAGACCTGGAACCAGCGCGGCCCGCCCACTGCGGCCACCTCTGCCATGTCGGTGCTGGCGGACGTCGACAGGGTGAAGGTGATGTCGCGGGCCGCGGTGGCGCGGGCGGTGGCCAGCTCGCCGTCCGGGTGGGCCATGCGATGCAGGGCGGTGGGGCAGGTGAACAGCGGCGTCGGCCAGCGGCGGCCCAGCACCTCGACCGTGGTGTCGGTCACCGAGGTGTCGGTCATGACCCGCGGAAGCAGGCGACGCCGCGCGAATGCGGCGCGGTTGTCATGCAGCGTCCGCTCGTCCATGGCGCCGCTCACGTAGTAGGAGAGCGCATGGGCCGATAGCCGCTCGGCAGCGGCGCGTTCGTAGTCGTGCAGGTTCAGGAGCGTCGGGTCGTCGACCTTCGGCGCCTCGAAGCCGGCCTCCGGCGCCTCGCGCGGGACGGGCAGGCCCGGCCGATCGGACATGCGGCCGAGCATACCGGCCGCGTAGCATCGCCGCCATGTCGTTCGATGCCGAGGCGCCGCTCCCCGGCGCGCCCGAACCGTGGACCTCGTCCAGCATGCCGGCGGCCCGATCCGGTCCGCCCTACGCCATGACCGAGATGATCGCCGCCGAGCCGGCGCTGGCCGAGCGCCTGGTCAGACGGCTGGCCGATGACCCGGCCCTCCGTGCCCTGGCGGACGAGGTCCGAGCCACGGCTGATGCCGGTGGACCGATCATCCTCACCGGCTGCGGCACCAGCGAGCACGCGGCCATGGTCGGCGCCGCGCTGCTGGACGACGCCCTGCGGTCGGCCGGGGTCGCCGATTCGCGGGTGGCATCGGTCCAGGCCTTCGAGCGGATGGGCCGTCCTCCGGCGCGCGGGCTGGTGATCGGCGTGTCGCACGAGGGCGGCACCTGGGCGACGAACGAGGCGCTGCGTGCCGCCGGTGATGCCGGCGCCAGGACGGCCCTGATCACGGTCAGCGACCGCTCGCCGGGCGCCGCATTGGTCGAGCGGGTGCTGCAGACCGGTGAGCAGGACCAGAGCTGGTGCCACACGGTCGGCTACCTGTCGCCGATGTTGGCCTTCGCCGTCCTGGCCGGCGCGTTGCGCGATGACGTGCCCGACCCGGTCGCGGTGCGCGCCCTGCTCGACAGCGCGGATCACGCGCCAAGCGCGGAGTCGATGGCCTGGGGTGCACTGGCCGGCTGCCACTGCCTGCTGGTGGTGGGCAGCGGCGTCGACCATGCGACGGCCCGCGAGC
>DATBME010000063.1:0-3201 GCA_036555005.1 Candidatus Limnocylindria bacterium
CGCGAGGAGGTCATCCCATGGCTCGAGGCAGCCATGAAGGAACGGGGTCGCGACGAGCTGGTGGCGGCGCTGCGCGCCGCCGACGTGCCGGCCGGCCCGGTGGCCAGCGTCGGTGAGGCGCTTCGCGGCATGGAGACGGCCCATGGCGGCGAGTGGCTGCACGAGGCACCGCCGATGCGCCTGGCACCCGACCCGATCCGGCTCGACGGGGCGAGCCTGCCGCTCCACAGCGCGCCACCCCTCCTGGGTGAGCACACGGACGAGGTGCTCGCAGAGCTGGGCCTGGCCGCCGATGAGATCGCGCAGCTGCGGCGTGACGGGGTGATCGCCTAGCGCTCCAGGTGGCTGACCACCTCCATGGCCAGCGCCTCGATCCCACGACGATGCACCACCACCCGCCGTGCCACGGCACAGACGTCGGCGCGGTACAGGTCGCTCACCTTGTGCGGCAGGGGAGTCGGTGCCCAGACCACGAGCAGCTCGGCCCAGGCGCAGTCGCGCAGCGCATCGGTCCCGCTGGGAAGCTTGCTGGTGCCGTCGACGTAACGCAGCTGCAGTCCGCTGCCGGCCAGGGTCCGGTCCATCTCGCCCCACATCGGCGGGCGCCCGCCCACCACCAGCACCCGACGCACGCCGGCCGTGGCGCAGGCCAACGCCATGCGGCGCAGCGCCCGCGTGTTGTTGGAGCCGGAGCAGATGGCGCAGTGGGGCCGATCGGTCTCCAGGGCTTGACGGCCGTCCTCGGCCGCGGCGCTCTCGCAGGCCGGATCGGCGCAATGCCGGATCACCGCCAGGGTCAGGGCGTCCCGGGCGCGGTCCAGCTTCTCGTCGACCATCCGCTGCTTGCCGGGGCGGGTAAGGCCGGCCTCCTCGAGCAACGCGCGGGCGGCCGCGGCGCTGGCGGGCGACACGAAGCCCTCGCTCCTCAGGAAGTCGGCGATAGCGGTGTCGGCCATGGTCGGCGGAGCGTGGGGCGGCGGCTGTAACGTGTCAAATCCGGCGAGCAACTGGCACAAGTGGGGCGCGGCTGACGTCTTGGTCAGCGGCGGATATCGCCAGACGGGTGGACGGGCTGTGCGTCCACCCGTTTCGCTTGCGCGGATTGGCGGACTTGCTGTCCAGCCGGGATCCGAAACAACGGCGCCTACCGGCCGGCGAGCGCCTCGATCAGCGGAGCCATCGCCTCCATGGCGTGGCCCGGGATGGCGTAGTGGCTGATGCCCAGGCGATCGCGGCGACGCTCGAACCGCTCCCTCAGCTGTCCAACCGTCCCGTACGGCAGGTACGGCGACCCGACCGCCCCGACCACCGCGCCCTTCAGTGCGCTGCTGATCGAGCCGAGCAGACCGGTACCGGAGCCGACCATGCCGGCATCCGCGCAGTAGATCGACAGCTCCAGGCCGCCGATCCGCTCTCCGGCGGCCAGCCGGACAATTTCGACCTTCCGCGCCAGGGCGGCCTCGGTGGCGTCGGCGGGATTCGGGCGGCCGGCGCGGGTGAACTGCGGGATGAAGCCCACGATCTCCGCCTCCCGCGCCGCGAGCCGCAGCATCCGCGGCCCGCCTGCGCCGATGTGCAGTGGCGGGCGTGGCCGCTGCACGGGACGGGGACGGATCTGCGCCTCCTCCAGCCGGTAGTGGCTGCCTGCATGCGTGACGCGCTCGCCGGAGAGCAGGCGCTTGACGAGCGGTACGGCCTCCGCCAGTCGATCAACGCGGCGGCCGGGCTCCTCGTACGGCATGCCCAGCTGCCGGTAGTCGGTGGTGCGCCAGCCGGCACCCATCCCCAGCTCCAGCCGGCCGTTGGACAGGATGTCGAGCGTGGCGGCCTCGCGCGCCATGACCAGCGGATGGCGGAAGTCGTTGGCGAAGACATACGGACCGATGCGCAGCCGGCTGGTCACCGCTGCCGCGGCCGCCAGCGCAGCGATCGGCGAGAGCTGGTTCCCCAGGTGATCGGGCACGAGCAGCGCGTCGTAGCCCAGTGACTCCGCACGGCGGGCGAGGGTCAGCCAGGCCTCGCCGGACGGAGCGCTGGACGCGTGCACGGCGAAGCGGAACTCGCGCATCGCGCGGCGGCTACTCGCCGATGTCCTCGTTCCAGAGCTCCGGCCGCTCCGCGATGAAGGCCTCCATCATTGCGACGCACTCGGCGTCGTCCATGACGACAACCTCCACGCCGCGTGCGCGGAGCAGCTCTTCAGCGCCCAGGAAGGTGCGGTTCTCGCCGATGACCACGCGCGCGATCTCGTACAGCAGGATCGCGCCGGTGCACATGTCGCACGGCGACAGGGTGGTGACCATCGTCGACCGTCGGTAGACCGATGCCGGCTGGCGGCCGGCGACCTCCAGGGCATCGGTCTCGCCGTGGCGGATGGGGCTGCCGAGCTGCACGCGCCGGTTGTGGCCGGCGCCCAGCACCCGGCCGTCCACCACCAGGACGGCACCGATGGGGATGCCTCCCTCGGCCAGGCCGATGCGAGCCTCGGCCTTCGCGAGCTCCAGCAGGGCGTGGTCATCGGTCTCCGCCATGCCGCGAGTGTAGGTGGCTGGTGGTTGGTCGCTTGGCGCGGCGGGTAGACTCGGGAGCACGGAGGTACTGCCCGATGGTCGACAAGACCCCCAAGCGACCACCCAAGAAGAAGGCCCCTAAGAAGCCGAAGGGCTAGCTCACCCGTTCGCTGCAACTTCCTCGCAGATCGAGGCTAGTCGGTCGTGCCCTCTCGGGTTATGAGTGGAGCGGGAGACGGGGATCGAACCCGCGACATGCAGCTTGGAAGGCTGCCGCTCTGCCAACTGAGCTACTCCCGCAGCGGATCTGACAGTTTCGTGCTCAGCCAGAGCGCAAAACTGAGTCTTCGCTTTGTCGACGTGGTAGCACAGCGCTCGAACAGCGTATAATATTGTTCCTGATTTCGCCTGGAGGCCACTGATTCCGCATGGCTACCACCACCTCCGGTCGCCTCATGCTAACCGACGGGGCAGGCGGTGCCAATGACCTCACGCTGGACGCCGCCTTGCCCAGCTACGCGCGCCACCTGCGCGCCGCGAATCGTTCGCCGCGCACCATCAAGACCTACCTCAATGCCCTGGATGGCCTGCGCCGCTTCCTGGCCGCCAACGGCATGCCGACCGGCCTCCGCGCCATTCGTCGCGAGCACCTAGAGGCGTATCTGGTGGCTCTCCAGGAGGGAGGCAAGCG
>DATBME010000071.1:0-6370 GCA_036555005.1 Candidatus Limnocylindria bacterium
CTGCGCCAGCAGTCGGGCGTCCAGGGCGTCGCCGCCGGGGATGGGCGGCAGGGCGGCGCGCACGAGCGCGGCGGCCTCCAGCAGTGGAGCCGTGGCGCGATCGGCGACCGGCCGATCGCCGGCCATCAGCCGCTCGACCGCATGCTCCAGGCGCTCGGCCTGGCTGTGGCTGGTCAGGGAAGCGCGGTCCAGGGTGTCGTCCAAGGTGGGGTCCATGACGCGGGGTCCTTCATGCTAGCCAACACCGCCGCCGGGCATGCGTTACGCGAGCTGGAAGCGGAATGGCGCCGATGCGTCGCGCGGCTCAGCCGCGCGACGAGGTCAGGACTGGCTCTCCAGGCGCGCGGCTAGCTCGCGCAGCGAGCGATGGAGAAGGACGCGGACCGCGCCGGGTGATCGGTCCAGGACCTGCGCGATCTCGTTGGTCGACAGGTCGTCGACGAAGCGCAGCAGGATCACCTGGCGTCGGTCATCGGGCATCGCGGCGACCACCCGCCGGATCTGGCGCAGCTCGTCGGCGAGGGCCACCTGGCCCGCCGGATCGGCGTCCGGAGCCGGTCGCTCGAAGTCATCCGGCAGCCGCTCGGTCCGCTTGCGCGCCCGGCTGCGGTGCGCGTTGGCGATGGTGTTGTGCGCGATGCGGAAGAGCCAGGCCCTGAAGGATGAGCCCTGGTCATTGAAGTCGGGCAGCGCCCGGAAGGCGGCCAGAAAGATGCGCTCGGTCGCGTCCTCCGCGTCGTGGTGGTCCCCCAGCTGGTAGAAGGCGTAGCCGTAGACGCGGTCCACGTAGCGCCGATAGAGGGTCGCGAAGGCCGCGCCGTCGGCCTGCGCGGCACGCACCGCCGCCAGGTCAGCGTCACCGATGGACTCGCGTCTGTCAGCCTCGTGCGACGACCAGCGTTCCTGGGTCATGCGCCGGCCCCTGCGCCCACCGCCGCATCCGGCTGGGACGCGTCGCGCACCGCCACCACCTCGCCCACGGCCAGGGCAACGCGCCCGGCATCCGTGTCGAGCAGCAGCAGGCCCTGCTCGGAGATCCCCGATGCGATGCCGTCCAGCCGTTCCGCGCCCAGATCGACCGTGACCCGCCGCCCGTCGAGGGCGGAGACCGAAGCGAGGCGGCCAACCGGCGAGTCGCCGCGTTCCAGGGCGGCGAGCTCGGCGTCAAGGGCGGTGAGTACCGCCGACAGGAGCGCGATCCGGTCGATCGGGCCTCCGGCCAGCTCCTGCAGCGAGGTGGCACGCTCCCGCACCTCCCTCGGCATCTCCGCCAGCGGCCAGTTGACGTTGATCCCGATCCCGACGATCGCGTCGGCCAGGCGTCCATCCTCCACGGCGGTCTCGACCAGCAGGCCCGCCACCTTGCGACCGTCGGAGGCCACGACGTCATTCGGCCAGCGAACGCGCAGATCCGCGTCCGAAACGCACTCAGCGCAGGCATCGCGCACAGCCAGCGCGGCGGCGATGCCCAGCAACCCGGCGTCGGCTGCCTCGATCCGCGGCCGGATCCCGACGCTCAGCATGAGGTTCACGCCGGCCGGTGAGGTCCACGTGCGGCCCCGCCGCCCACGGCCCGCCGTCTGCAGGTCCGCGACCATTGCCAGGCCCTCGCCACCCGCCGCGGCCAGCGCCGCGCGAGCACGGTCGTTGGTCGAGCCGATCTCGGCGTGGAACTCGACAGTGTGCCCGATCCGCCGGGACGGATCCGCCGCCGCCGACCAGGCTGGCTCGTTCATCGGGCCAATTATCACCGGGGCCGTCCAACCGGCCGCCAAAGCGGCTACTCAGCACCTGTGGGGTTATTGGGCCGTGCAAAGGCACGTCCCAACACGAAAAGGGACCATCGCAGCATGCGTAGGGCTGAAATGCGCAACCGGTCGGCCGGAAGAGACGCCGCCGGCAGCAGGATCCGGCAGGTCGGCATGCAGGGTGATGAGATAACCCTACTGGTGCTAGGGCCGGAACCGAGCAGCGATCGCGCGGAGCCGTTGGGCCGGATCGCCTGCATTACACTCGGCCGTGAGATGAGCCAGGTCGCCTCCGCTCCCGCGACCGCGCAGCCGCCCGTGCGTGAGCGTGTCTTCTCCGGCATCCAGCCCTCCGGTGCCTCCCACCTGGGCAACTATCTCGGCGCCCAGGTCAACTACGTCCGGCTGCAGGACGAGTACGACGCGATCTACGGCATCGTCGACATGCATGCGCTGACCACCGTTCACGACGGTGCGACGCTGCGGCAGCTGACGCACGACATGGTGCTCGACCTGCTGGCCGTGGGCCTGGATCCGGAGCGTTGCGCGCTGATCCGCCAATCCGACTTTCCCGAGCACACCGAGCTGATGTGGATCTTCGACACGGTGGTGCCGGTCAGCTGGCTGGAGCGCACGCCGACCTACAAGGAGAAGCGCGACGAGGGGGTCGCCAACAGCATGGGGCTGCTCAACTACCCCGTGCTGCAGGCGGCCGACATCGTCATCTACAAGGCCAGCCGCGTGCCGGTCGGCAAGGACCAGGCCGCGCACCTGGAGCTGTCGCGCGAGATTGCCCGGGCGTTCAACCGGCGCTATGGCGAGATCTTCCCCGAGCCACAGGCCGTCTTCACCGATGCGCCGGTGGTGCTGGGGACCGATGGCGCCCGCAAAATGAGCAAGTCGGCCGGCAACACGATCCCGATCTTCTCCGAGCCCGACGAGATCCGGAAGATCGTGATGAACATGGTCACCGACCCGCTGCGCATCAAGCGCACCGACCCGGGCCGGCCGGAGGTCTGCAACGTCTGCCAGCTGCATCGGTTCTTCGGCTCCGACTACCTGCAGATCCAGGACGGTGAGCGCACGGCCCGGACTGGCTGCGTCGACACCAAGGCGCTGCTGGCGGATCGGATCATCGAGTTCTTCCGGCCCATGCGCGAGAAGCGGGTGGAGCTGGCGGCCGATGCTGACGTGGTGGAGCGCGTGCTGGCCGCCGGGGCGGCCAAGGTGAGGCCGATCCTGGAGGCGACGCTGGCCGAGGTTCGCGAGGCGGTCGGCATCGGTCCTCGAAGAAGTCAGGACCGATGACGCAGGCCGGGCTGTTTGGCGGCCTCGGCCCCCGCGAGCGGCGGTGGCTGCTCGGCTTCCTCATCCTGGGATCGGCCTACTTCGCCGTGCTGCTGCTGCAGTGGGCGTTCACCTTCCTGGCCAGCTTCAGCCAGATCCTGCTGATCATCTTCCTGGCCTGGCTGCTGGCCTTCATCATGTCGCCGATCGCCCGCTTCCTGGACGAGCGGCTGCCCCTCAGCCGCCCCATGGCGGTGGTGATCGCCTACTTCCTGGCCCTGGTCGGGCTCGGCTTCGTGATGTTCGTGGCGGGCGGGGCGATCACCAACGAGGTCTCGCAGATCACCAACGAGTTCCCGCAGACGGCGGTCAACATCGAGGACACGCTGGCCGGCTACCAGGAGGCCCTCGGCCTGGACCGGACGCAGATCGACCTGGTGGAGCTGTTCCGGACCGCGGTGGCCGGATTCGGTGACGTCGCCGGCACGATCTTCGATCAGGCGGAGGAGATTGCGCGGGCCACGCTCGCCACGCTGGGGTCGCTGGTGCTGATCCTGATCCTGTCGCTCTACATGCTGATGGACAGCGAACGGATCGGCGGCAAGCTGACGCGCGCGGTGCCCCGCCAGTTCTCGGACGAGATCGAGATCCTGGAGCGCAGCGTGGGGCGCGCCTTCGGCGGCTTCCTGCGCACGCAGGTCATCCTCGCCGGCCTGCAGGCGGCGCTGGTGGCGGTGGTGGGGACGATCTTCGGCATCCCCTACCTCTTCCTGGTGGGGACGCTGTCGTCGCTGGCCATGCTGATCCCGTTCTTCGGGCCGCCGTTGGCGCTGATCCCGCCGATCGTGGCGGCCTGGATCTATGTCCCGCAGTGGTTCCTGGTCATCACCATCATCCTGGTCGTGGTGCAGACGGTGGTCGTCAACTGGCTGCAGCCACGGCTGATGCAGGGTGCGCTGGGGATGCACCCGATCCTGGTGCTGGTCGGCCTGCTGGTCGGCGCCCAGGTGGCCGGCGTGTGGGGCGCCCTGTTCGGCATCCCGGTGATCGCCGTC
Organism: Candidatus Limnocylindria bacterium; assembly: GCA_036555005.1. Taxonomy (GTDB): domain Bacteria; phylum Chloroflexota; class Limnocylindria; order QHBO01; family QHBO01; genus DASSCW01. The sequence goes on from DATBME010000071.1 coordinate 4,091, forward strand.
TTCAATGTCTTCCTCAACCTGGTGCTGTGGTCGGAGCTGCCGAACGCGGCGCTGCCGCAGGAGGAGCGCCTGGAGGACGTGTCCCAGGCCACCATGGTCAAGGTCGAGCGCGAGCAGATCAGCGACGAGACGCACCCGCACATCCACGTCCACCGCTCGCTGCGGCACGACGGCAGCGAGGAGGTCGACCTGGTCGTCGACGACGAGCCGGAGGGGGTCTAGCTCTAGCCCTCGGCCAGGGCAAGGTGACGGTCGCCTGCCTCGGTATGCGCCAGCTGCACCTGGACACCGAACACGCGTGCCACCAGGTCCGGAGTCAAGACTCTCTGCGGCGGCCCGTCGGCGGCCACCCGGCCCTCGTGCAGGACCACCACGCGCGGCGCGAAGGCGGCCGCCAGGTTCAGGTCATGCAGCACCGCCAGCACGGTCAGGTTGCGCTCGGCCCGCAGTCGCCGCATCGCTCGCAGCAGGGCGACCTGGTGGGCCAGGTCCATGTGCAGGGTCGGCTCGTCGAGCAGCAGCAGCTCCGGCTCCTGCGCCAGCGCCATCGCCACCAGCACCCGCTGCCGCTCTCCGCCGGAGAGCTGGTGCGGGTAGCGATCGGCCAGGTCCAGCGCATCGGCATCGACCAGCGCCCGCTGGATGGCGCGCTCGTCGTCGGCCGTCGAGCCGAACAGGCGCCGGGCGTGCGGCGCTCGGCCCATCTCCACCAGCTCCGCCACCCGGAAGCCGTCGGGCAGGTCGAGCTGCTGGGGGAGCACCGCCACGCGGCGCGCCAGGGCGTCGCGGCCCCACGCGCTCACCGCCCGCCCCGCCACCTCGACCGCCCCGCGATCGGGGTTGAGCGCGCCGCTGACCAGCCGCAGGAGGGTCGTCTTGCCGCTGCCGTTGGGGCCCAGCAGCGCCGTCATCTCGCCCGGCGTGACCGCCAGGTCGACGCCGCGCAGCACCGGCAGCGGATCGCGTCCCGGACGCAAATAGGCGAAGTGGACGTCCCGCAGCGCGGCGACCGTCAATGACTCGACCGACACGCTCATGCGGCCGCCTCAGCTCGCAGCAGGCGGCTGCGCCGGAGCAGCCAAATGAAGAACGGCGCCCCGATCAGGGCGGTGACCACGCCGACCGGGATCCCACCCCCCGGCACCATCCGCGCCACCAGGTCGGCCAGCACCAGCAGGGCCGCCCCACCCAGCATCGAGGCCGGCAGCAGGAGCCGATGGTCGGGCCCGATCACCAGCCGCAGCAGGTGCGGCACCACCAGTCCCACGAAGCCGATGGTCCCCGAGATGGCTACCGCGGCCGATGTCGCGAGCGTGGCGAGCACGGTCAGCCGCAGCTTCTCGCGCTCGACGTCGAGGCCCAGGCTGGCCGCCTGGCCGTCGCCCAGCAGCAGCAGGTTCAAGGCCCGCCAGCGGGTCAGCAGCGCGGCGAAGCTGAACAGCATGAGCGGCGCGGCGAAGGCCAGGTCGGTCCACTCGGCGTCGGCCAGCGAGCCCATCAGCCAGCTGAAGATGGCACCCAGCGCGCGGCCGGAGATGAACATCAGCAGCGCCACGCCGGCGGCCAGCACGGCCGAGACCCCGTAGCCGACGAGGAGCAGCGTGACCATCTGGACGCGACCGCCGCCGCGGGCCAGGGCGTAGACCAGCAGCACCGTCACCAGGCCGCCGGCGAAGGCGAGGACCTGGACCACGCCCAGGCCCAGGAAGGCGCTGCCGGCCCCGATCGCCAGCATCGGCAGCGCCAGCGGCGCGGCGATGCCGAGCGCCGCCCCGAAGCTTGCGCCGGCGGCGGTGCCGATCACGTACGGGTCGGCCAGCGGGTTGCGCAGCAGGGCCTGGAAGACGGTGCCGGCCATGGCCAGCCCGCCGCCGACGATCATCGCGGCCAGAACTCGCGGCAGTCGGATCTGCAGGATGATGGTCTCGGCACTGGGCGCCCAGGTCTCGGCGAGCGGCAGGCCCAGCAGTCGCCGCGCCAGGATCGCGCCGGTATCCGACAACCCGATCTGGCTGCTGCCCAGCGCCACGGCGGTGACCAGCAGGATCAGGAGCAGCAGGCTGCCACCGCCCAGCACCAGCGCCGTCCGTGTCAGCGACCGGCCGATCGGCAGCGGTCGCGCGGCTTCGCCGGCGGTGGCAGTGCCCATCAGTCGAAGGCGTCGGGGTGGATGACCCGCGCCAGCGCCTCCAGCCCGTCCACGATCCGCGGGCCGGGGCGCGTGATCAGGATGTCCTCCGGCAGGGGCACGACCCACCCCTCGGCCACCGCCGTCATGCC
>DATBME010000088.1:0-14838 GCA_036555005.1 Candidatus Limnocylindria bacterium
TATTGATCAGCGGGACGACGATCGCGCCGGGCGCGCTCGCCGTGGTGGTGATATAGGCGAAGGATGGATTGGGATGGCGGCTGGCTCCTACCGAGGCGGTCGGGACCGAAGCGACCAGGGCGAATGCCGCCAATACACCGGCCAGCGCTCGACGCCGGCGCGGACTGACCATGGGTGGTATCACGCGATAGCCTCCTCGCAGTCTGCGGACGGGATCCTCGCCGTCATGGCAGCACATCGGATGCCAGTTCTTCGCCCGTGGCCGTGCACGAGTGGCTGAGGGACGCGTACCCTGTACGCCGCCCAGATTCCGAGCCGCCCCACCGAGCCGAGGATCGTCCCGCAATGCGCCTGCCGCTCATCCCGCGCGAAGAGAAGTTCTTCGACCTCTTCATGGACGACGCCAAGAACATGCTCGCCGCAGCCCGGCTGCTGGAGCAGTTCTTCCTCAACTGGGACGAGCGCGAGCGGCTCGCCAGCCAGCTGCGCGACGCGGAGCATGAAGGCGACCGGATCAGCCACGACATCGGGCACCGGCTGGAGGCGACCTTCGTCACGCCGCTGGATCGGGAGGACATCCACGCCCTGATCAGCCGCCTGGACGACATCGTCGACTACATCGAAGAGGTGGCCGACACCTGCATCCTGTACCAGATCGACGAGCCGACGCCGATCGCCCTGCAGCAGACCGAGATCATCGTCCGCCAGTGCGAGCAGCTGGCCGCCGCACTCAGCAAGCTGCGCGACTTCAAGGGCCTGGAGCAGCACTGGATCGAGATCCACCGCCTCGAGAACGAGGGCGACCGCATCGTGCGCCAGGCCATGGCCGAGCTGTTCAAGAACGGCAACGACCCGATCGAGGTCATCAAGTGGAAGGACGTTTACGACGTCGCCGAGCGGACGATCGATGCGTGCGAGGACGCCGCCAACGTGATCGAACGCATCGTTGTCAAGCATGCTTGAGGGGGTCGTCTGGATCCTGCTCGTCGTCTTCGCCCTGGCCATCGCCTTCGACTACATCAACGGCTTCCACGACACCGCCAACTCGATCGCCACCAGCGTCAGCACCCGGGCGCTGCGGCCGGATCATGCGATCGCGCTGAGCGCGGTCGCCAACTTCGTCGGCGCGCTGATCGGCACGGCGGTGGCCGCCACCATCGGCGCCGGCCTCATCGACGCGAGCGTCGAGAGCCAGATGGTGATCGCTGCGGCGCTGATCGGCGCCATCGTGTGGAACCTCGTCACCTGGCGGGCGGGCATTCCCAGCTCCAGCAGCCATGCCCTGATCGGCGGCCTGCTGGGAGCGTCGGCCGCGGCCGCAGGCATCGGTGCCTGGAACATGGAGGGCATCCGCGACAAGGTGCTCATCCCGCTGGTCACCTCGCCGATCATCGGCTTCCTGCTGGGCCTGACCGTGATGGTCGTGATCTTCAACCTGTTCCAGCGCGCGAACCCGCGGTTCATGAACGACAGCTTTCGTCGCCTGCAGGTGGTATCCGCCGGCTACATGGCTCTCAGCCACGGCAGCAACGACGCCCAGAAGACGATGGGCGTGATGACGCTCGCCTTGCTGAACGCGGGCGTGATCAGCGAGTTCGTCGTGCCGATCGAGGTCAAGCTGCTGGCCGCCACCGCCATCTCGCTCGGCACCGCGGCCGGCGGCTGGCGGATCATCAAGACCATGGGCACGCGGGTGGTGAAGCTCGACCCGGTGCACGGCTTCGCGGCGGAGACGTCGGCGGCGACGATCATCTTCGGTGCGTCGACGCTGGGCATGCCGGTCAGCACGACCCACATCATCTCGAGCGCGATCATGGGCACCGGCGCCTCCGATCGATTCAATGCCGTGCGCTGGGGCCTGGCCCGCAACATCGGGCTGGCCTGGGTCATCACCCTGCCGGCCGCGGGTATCACCGCGGCACTGTCCTACCTGGTGCTGAACCCAATCCTGGGCTGAGCTTCGGGGGCGGCTACGAGGCGGGCTGGCCGCACTCCGGCGGCTCGGGTGGCGGGAAGTACTCGGCATTCACCAGCCGGGCGGCCTGCAGCTCGAGGGCCCAGACCGATGCCTTGGGCGAGCCGGCCGGTTCGGGCAGGTCCACGTCATCCTGGGTCGACAGCAGGGTGACCAGGCTCGGGATCACCTCACCCTGGCTGCAGACCACCACCCGATCGTGGGCGCCACCGGCGGTCCGCAGCAGGGTCATGACATCCGCCTGATGCTGGCCGAAGTGGCTCTCGGACAGAAGCGGTTCCTGCTCGATGGGGATGGCGAGGGCGGCTGCCAGTGGCTGCACCGTCTGCTCGCAGCGCCTCACGTCGGCGGCCTTGATCAGCGTCGGGTCGAAGTGCGCCAGCAGCCGGACGAGCTCATCGGCCTGCGCCCAGCCGCAGGCGTCCAGCGGTCGGCTGGCATCGTCGCCCTCCCAGCTCCCCCGGCTGACGGCGCTGGCATTCCTGACCAGGAGCACCATGCGACCGGTGGGCGAACCGCGCACGAATCGGTCCAGGACCTCCCGGTCGAGGTCGCGGGTCAGGACGTCGTGCGCCTCGCCGAGCGTGAGCCAGCGCAGCTCATCGACCTCTCGGGTGGGCGTGAAGGCGCCGTAGGCGGCCTCCATCGCCCACCAGCGCACGACCTTCTCGCGACCGCGGCCATCATCGACCTTCAGGTACCGCGTCTCGCCCAGCGACCGCCCGAGCCGCACGTGATAGCCGGTCTCCTCGAGCACCTCGCGGATCGCGCCATCCACGTCGCGTTCCCCGGGCGCCAACTTGCCCTTGGGCAGGCTCCAATCCGTGTAGCGCTGGCGGTGGATGATGGCCACCTCGAGTGCGGCCGGGCCATCGGCATGATCGGCCGAGCGCCACAGCACACCCCCGGCGGCGCGGATGGCGCCTTCCCTCACCGCGAGCTGCGCCAGCGCTTGACGCGCTTGAGGAGCGCATCGCGCGCCGCCGGGTAGTCGGCGCGCAATGCCCGACGGCGACCCTCCAGGCGCTCGATGTAGCGGCCGGCGGCGAACGCGAAGGCCGGGTCCTTGCGATGCACGTCCGCCGTCTGGCGCACCTGGCCCTCCATGACCAGGGCGTCCTGGTGAGCGCCCAGCAGGTCCTGCACCGCGGTGGCCGCCTCGGCCAACCTGGCCGCCCGGTCGCCGTGGTCGCGGAGGAAGGGACCGATCGCCTCGGCGGCGTAGCGCAGGCGCTTGGCGTGGACGCGAACACGATGGTAGGCGGCGTCGTCGCTGTCCTCGGTGAGCCGCTTCATGCTGCGACGCGTGCGATCGGCCCGGGAGGCGAGAACATCGGGCATGGCATCGGCCGCAGGCGGATCGGCCGCCTCGGTCAGCAGCGGGTCACGGGCGGCCTGGACCATGCGCTCGAGCAGGTCCAGGTAGCGCGAGCCGGCGAGGGCGGCCTCCAGCTCGCCGCGGGCCTCGTCCCGCGCGTCGGAGATCGCCGTCCGGAGCTGAGCCAGGGCGTCCTCCAGGTCGGCGTCGACGGAGGCCAGGACCTCCAGCTGGACATCCCGATCCCTCACCTCGCCGAGCATGCGCCCCAGCCAGCGGAGCTCATCGACCAGCCCGCCCGCCCACTCGTCGTCGACCAGCGGTGCAAACGTCCGCAGATCGGCCCGCAAGCGCCGGGTGGCGACGCGCATCTGGTGCACCCCCTCGACCTCGCCAAGGCGGGTGGGGGCGTCGTGCTCGAGGAGGCGCCGCGTCCCGGCGGCCAATGCGAAGCGCACCGCCTCCCCTCCAGGCGCCTCCGGATCGGGCGCCGGCACGACCACGTCCGGCGCGGCGGCGGCTCGCGGGCCGAGGGCCCTGACGGCCTTCGGCACCGGCTCGGCCCGGGTGGCGCCGGCGCGCTGCAGCAGCAGCACGATGGGCCGCAGGGCCTCGAGCGCCGGGCCGCGGCTCTCCAGCTCCAGCTCGCGGAAGCGGCCGATCACCCGATCACCGTCCAGCACCGAAACGTCATCCTGGACGAGCTCGGCCAGCTCGCTGCCATCCGCTCCAATCAGCAGCCACCGACGGCGGCGCGTGCTGAGCGCAGCCGCCAGCGCCAGATGTCCGCGGCGTGCCCAGGCCGTGACGAGGTCGCGGGCCGCCTGCGGGATCTCGGCCGGTCCACCGGCGAAGCTCAGCTCCTCGCGCCCCGAGTCCCCGCGCTCGGGCACCGGCAGCTTGAGCGACCAGCACGGGCCACCCTCCTGACCGATGCGATAGCGCAGAGTGGCGCCGCTGCGCGCCAGGCGTAGGTCGACGGTGTCGTGGTAGACGCTGCCCAGCTCGAGCTCCGGCAGGTCCTGGACCGCCGTCACCGGGGTATCGCCCTCGGTCAAAGGCGGCAGGACGAAGGTGTCACCAATGGCGAGCTTCAGCCCCGGGTCATGCACCTGGGTGGGCTCTCGTCATGAGCTCCCCCTGCATGCTCATGATCTGGGTGCCCGGCTCACGCGTGAAGGGTCGCCAGCTGCCGTCGCTTTGCAGGCGCCAGGCCGCGGCGTTGTCCGAGAGGGCGAGACGCAGGATGTCGATGCAGTGCTGGCGGGACGGCGGATCGTCGACTCGCACCAACACCTCCACCCGCCGGTCGAGGTTGCGATGCATCATGTCGGCGCTGCCGATGTAGACCTCCGGCTCGCCGCCGTTCCCGAACAGGAAGACGCGCGAGTGCTCCAGGAACCGGCCCAGGACGCTGCGCACGCGGATCGACTCGCTCATGCCGGGCACGCCGGGGCGCAGCGTCGCGATGGCGCGGACCACCAGGTCGACCGTCACGCCGCGGCCCGAGGCGTTGTACAGCGCATCAATGACCCCCTCGTCAACCAGGTTGTTGACCTTCATGGCGATATAGCCCGGGTTCTCGGGTGTGCTCAGGTCGGCCTCTCGCCGGATCAGCTCGATCATCCGGGCGCGCAGCATCTGCGGCGCCACCAGCAGGTGGGTGTACTCGGGATGGCGCGCGTAGCCGGTCAGGTAGTTGAACAGGCTGCTGACCTCGGCGCCGACGTCGGGGTCGGCGGTGAGCAGGCCGATGTCCTCGTAGACGCGCGCGGTCGCCGGGTTGTAGTTGCCGGTCCCGACGTGGACGTAGCGCCGGATCTCCCCGTCCTCCTCGCGCACCACCAGGCAGAGCTTGGCGTGGGTCTTGAGGCCGAGCATGCCGTACACCACGTGGCAGCCCGCGTTTTCCAGCGTGCGCGCCCATGCAATGTTGGCGACCTCGTCGAATCTCGCCTTGATCTCGACCAGCACCACCACCTGCTTGCCGGCCTCGGCGGCCTCGACCAGCGCCTCGACGATGGGGCTCTGCCCGGAGGTGCGGTACAGCGTCTGCTTGATGGCCAGCACGTGCGGATCGGTCGAGGCCTGCTCGATGAGGCGCTGGACCGTCATGCCGAACGAGTCGTACGGGTGCTGGACCAGCATGTCGCCCGCCCGCAGCGTGTCGAAGATGTCCGGTTCGACGCCCTCGCTGGTCAGCAGCCGGGCCGGCGTGGCGCCCTGGAAGGGCGGGGCCTGGAGATCCGGCCGATCCAGCGCCTGCAGGTCGGCCATCCCGGCCAGGTTCAGCAGGCCCGGCAGCGCGTAGATGTCCTCCGGCCCGACCTGCAGCTCGCGAGCGATCAGATCCCGGACGTCGGCCGGCATGCCCTCCTCGACCTCGAGGCGCACCGCCGGCCTGACCCGCCGCCGGCGGATCTCTTCCTCGAGCGCCTCCAGCAGGTCCTCGGCGCCGTCATCATCGACCTCCAGGTCGGCGTTGCGGGTCACCCGGAAGAGGTGCCGTGCGACGACGCGCATGCCCGGGAAGAGGCGACCGAGATTGGCGGCGATCACGTCCTCCAGCGGCACGAAGATGTCCGGCTCCGGCGTCACGAATCGACCCAGCAGCGGCGGGATCTTGACGCGCGCGAAGTGGACGATCTTCGTGTCGGGATCCTCGACGCGAATGGCCAGGTTCAGGGACAGGTTCGAGATGTACGGGAAGGGGTGGCCGGGATCCACGGCCAGCGGGGTCAGGACCGGGAAGATGCGGGTGCTGAACATCGCCTGCAGGACGCGCTGCTGGCCGTCATCCAGCTCGGTCCAGCGCAGGATCCGGATCCCCTCGTCGGCGAGCAGCGGAGCGAGCTCGCCGTAGAGGCGCGCCTGTGCGGCGGCCAGCTCCTGCGCGCGCGGGCCGATCCGGCTCAGCTGCTCCGCCGGGGTGAGGCCGTCGACCGAGCGCGTCCGGACCCCGCCCGCTGCCTGCTGGCGCTTGAGCCCGGCGACGCGGACCTGGAAGAACTCGTCCAAATTGCTGGCCGCGATCGCCAGGAACTTGACCCGCTCCAGCAGCGGCAGGGTCGGATCCTCAGCCAGGGCCAGCACCCGCTCGTCGAAGGCGATCCAGCTCAGCTCGCGGTTGAGATAGCGCTCCTCGGCCGCCATGCGCGGGCTCACGGCACGGCGCCGCCGCCCCACCGGGATTGCCTGGCGTGATGCCGAGGAGACCATGGACCCTCAAGGTTACGGCAAGGGTGTCAAGGGGACGCTAACGCGACCCTGGTCGCAATCCTACTGACGTACCGTGCGCGTCGTGGATGACGCATCAGGGGGTCGCGGACTGGCAACTCGCCTGCGTGAGCTGGTGGGCCTGTTCGGCCTGCTGGGCGTCATCGGCTTCGGTGGACCGGCTGCCCACATAGCCCTCATGCGCCGGGAGGTGGTCGACCGGCGAGGCTGGATGACGAACCAGGGGGTGATGGACCTGGTCGGCCTGACCAGCCTCATCCCCGGACCGAATTCGACTGAGCTGGCCATGCTGATCGGCCGCCAACGGGCCGGCCTGCGAGGGCTGCTGGTGGCAGGGCTGGCCTTCATCCTGCCGGCCGTCGCGATCGTGTTGGCGCTGGCCTGGGCTTACGTCAGCTTCGGCTCGACGCCGGCCGTCGAAGGGCTGCTCTACGGGCTCAAGCCGGTGCTGCTGGCGATCGTGGCGGCCGCGGTGATCAGCTTCGGGCGGGTTGCGGCCGCCTCGTTGGCGACGGCCGCGGTGGCGGTCGCGGCCGGGGTGGGATGGCTGGCCGGCCTGCACGAGCTGCTGGTGCTGGCCCTCGCCGCCCTGGCGATGGCCGGCCTGCGGCTGTCCGGCTCGCTGGGCGCGATCGTTCCCCTTGGCCTCGGCCTCGCCGGCGTCGGTGCGCGCGCGACGGCGGTGGAGCTGCCGGTCCTGTTCGCGGTCTTCCTGAAGGCCGGCGGCCTGCTCTTCGGGTCCGGCTACGTGCTGCTCGCCTACCTGCGGGGCGACCTGGTGGAGCGGCTTGGCTGGCTGACCGATCAGCAGCTGCTCGACGCGGTGGCGATCGGCCAGGTCACGCCGGGTCCGCTCTTCACCACGGCCACCTTCATCGGCTACCTGCTGGCCGGCGTGCCCGGGGCGATGGTGGCCACGCTGGGCATCTTCCTGCCGGCCTTCATCGTGTCGGCCCTGATCGCACCGCTGGCGCCGCGCCTGCGACGGCACGCGCTGACCGCCGCCCTGCTCGACGGGGTCAACGCGGGGGCAGTGGGGTTGATGGTCGTGGTCTCGGCGCAGTTGGCCCTCGCCGCCATCGTCGACCCGCTGACGGCCGCACTGGCTGTCGGCGCGGGCGGGGCACTCCTGCTGTGGAGTCCCTCATCGGTCCTCCTGTTGGCGGTTGGCGCGGCGGTGGGTCTGGCGGCAATCGGCTTGGGGATCGGTCCTTAACACGGCCCTGACGTTCCACTAAGCCAGGGTTAAGGGCGGACCTCCAGCATCGCCGTCGTGGCCGTGTGCCCACCCACGCACACCGGTTTCGAATTCGGAGGAGCTGGCCTTGACCCTCACTCGCGCGCAGGTCCGAACGCCCGCGACCCTTGCCCTCGCCGGGATGCTGCTGCTCGCGGCCTGCGGCAACAGCGGAGGATCCCCGGACAGTTCCGGCCTGACCGGAGAGATCATCATCTCGGGCTCCTCGACGGTCGAGCCGATCAGCTCGATCGTGGCCGGCGACTTCACCGCCGCCAACACTGGGGTCGACTACTCGGTTGACGGCCCCGGCACGGGCGATGGGTTCGCCCTGCTGTGCGAAGGCTCCATCGATGTGGCCGACGCCTCCCGCCCGATCGACGAGGAGGAGGTAGCGCTCTGCGAGGAGGCGGGGGTCACCTACATCGAGCTGCAGATCGGCATCGACGGCATCAGCGTCATCACCTCGCCTGGGAACACCGAGGTCACCTGTCTTAGCTTCGCCGACCTGTACGCGCTGACCGGGCCCGAGTCGCAGGGCGTCGACACCTGGGACGCGGCCAATGGCCTGGCCGATGAGATCGGTTCAGGCGACTTCGGCGAGGTCCACACGCCGTTCCCGGCCAAGCCGCTCGAGATCACCGCGCCGGGCGAGGAGTCCGGCACCTACGACACCTATGTCGAGTTCGTGATCGCCGACCTGGCCGAGGAACGCGGAGCCGATGAGGCCACCCGGCCCGACTACCAGGCCTCGGCCGATGACAACGTCATCATCGAGAACATCGCCGGCTCGGACGGTTCGCTCGGCTGGGTTGGCTTCGCCTTCGCCGATGAGAACGCCGACAGCGTCACCTCGCTGGAGGTCGATGGCGGCAGCGGCTGCGTGGCCCCTACCCCCGAGACGATCGCCTCCGGTGACTACCCGATGAGCCGGCCGCTGTTCATCTACGTCAACGCCGACGAGGCGGCCGCCCGACCGGAGCTGGCGGCGTTCGTCGACTACTACCTCTCCGATGAGGGCATCGCCGCGGTCACCGAGGCCGACTACATCGCGCTAGAGCCCGATGCACTGGAGGCGACGCGCTCCGCATGGGAGAGCCGTTGATCGACCGTCAGTCCCCGAGGATGCGGCCGTGACAGCGGTCCCGCTCGCCGCATCCGACCTGCAGATCGCCGCCGGCCGGCGCCGGCGCGAGCGGGCGGTGGCCTTCTTCTTTGCGACCGCCGCCGTGCTCTCGATCGCGATCAGCGTGGCCATCATCCTCAGCCTGCTCGGCAACGCGCTCACCTTCTTCCTCAATGTCGACAAGTCCAGCCTGTGGACCGATGGCTGGTTCCCGCGTCGCGGCCTGTTCGACATCAAGACGATCGTCGCCGGCACGCTGGTCATCTCGGCGGTGGCGATGCTGGTGGCGACGCCGCTGGGGCTGGGAGCGGGCATCTACCTGTCCGAGTATGCGTCCCCACGCATCCGTCGCGCGCTGAAGCCGATCATCGAGATCCTGGCCTCCATCCCGAGCGTGGTCCTGGGCTTTTTCGCCCTGACCTGGATCAGCCCGAACGTCATCCAGCCCCTGACCGACGCACCGCTCTCGAACATGGCCACGGCCGGCATCGCCGTCGGCGTGCTGATCACGCCGCTGATCGCATCGGTGTCGGAGGACGCGATGCACGCCGTGCCGTCGTATTTGCGGGAGGCGAGCTACGGGCTGGGCGCGCGCCGGCGCACCACCACGTTGTCGGTGGTCGTGCCGGCGGCGGTATCGGGCATCGTGGCGGCGCTGATCATCGGCGTGTCGCGGGCGATCGGGGAGACGATGATCGTCGCCATCGCCGCCGGCGGCACCGGCGGGTCGCTCTTCGAGATCAACCCGCTGGAGCCGGGCCAGACGATGACCGCGGCAATGACCGCGCTGGCCATCGGCTCCGACCGCGTGCGCGGTGCCGAGTACACGTTCGAGAGCCTCTTCTTCGTCGGGTTCCTGCTGTTCGTGGTGACCCTGACCCTGAACCTGATGAGCGACGCATTCGTGCGGCGCGTGCGGCGGGCCTACTGATGGCGACGCGCGCCGAGGCCCTGCGGCCGGCCGAGATCGTGGAGCAGCGGCTGCGTGGGGCCGGGACGTCCGACTGGCGCAGCCGGATCGTGGAGGCGGCGCTGCTGCTGTCGCTGATGATCAGCCTGGGCGTGCTGCTCGTCCTGCTGGCCGACATCATCATCACCAGCTTCCCCGTCTTCGCCAGCCGGCCGGCCGAATTCCTGTTCTCGCCACTGTCGGCGCGCCCGGCCACCGCCGGCATCCTGCAGGGCCTTGTGGGTTCGCTGCTGCTGATCCTGTTCGTCGTCCTGCTGGCGCTGCCGCTTGGCGTCGGCGCGGCGGTCTACCTGGAGGAGTACGCGCACGACTCCGGCCTGACGCGACTGATCCGGACCAACATCCGCAACCTGGCGGGGGTGCCCGCGATCGTCTACGGGCTGCTGGGCCTTGCGGTCTTCGTCACCCTGCTGGGGATGGGCAAGATCCTCATCGCCGGCGGGCTGACGCTGGCCATCGTGGTGCTGCCGATCGTGGTGATCACCGCCTCCGAGGCGCTGCGAGCCGTGCCCAACTCGATCCGCGAAGCCGCCTTCGGCGTGGGCGCCACGCGCTGGGAGACGGTCCGCAGCCATGTCCTGCCATACGCGGCGCCCGGCATCTTCACCGGCACCATCCTGGCCCTGGCCCGCGCCTTCGGCGAGACGGCCCCGCTGCTCATGGTCGGGGCCATCGCCGGCACCTTCAGCAACACCGATCCGGCGGAGATGCTGGCCGGGTCCTACACCGCCCTGCCCACGATCGTGTTCGACTGGTCCGGCAAGCCACAGGACGAGTTCCGGGCCCTCACCGCCGCCGCGATCGTCGTCCTGCTGGCGGTGATCATGCTGGTCAACGCGATCGCCATCACACTGCGGAACCGATATGACCGAAGGTGGTGAGCGCTTGGTAACAGGCCCGGTTCGCCTTACGGTCGCCCGGTCGGGGGACGCGGCAGTCGACGCCCGGACACCGCGCGTCGCGCACGCCGCGATGAGTGCCGACGAGGCGGTCTTCGAGCTGCGCGAGCTTTCGTGCTACTACGGCAGCTTCCGGGCGGTGCGCGACATCTCCCTCAGCGTGCCTCACAACAGGATCACCGCGCTGATCGGGCCGTCCGGCTGCGGCAAGAGCACGCTGCTGCGCTCCCTCAACCGCATGAACGACCTGGTGGACAGTGCCCGCACCGAGGGCCAGGTGCTCTACCACGGGGTGGACCTGTACGCCGAGGACATCGATCCCGTCGAGGTGCGGCGCCGCATCGGCATGGTCTTCCAGAAGCCGAACCCGTTCCCGAAGTCGATCTACGACAACGTCGCCTTCGGCCCGCGGGTGGCAGGCTACAGCGGCGACATGGACGAGCTGGTGGAGCGCTCGCTGCGCCGGGCCGCGCTGTGGGACGAGGTGACGGACTCGCTGAGGCGGCCCGGCACGGCCCTGTCCGGAGGCCAGCAGCAGCGACTGTGCATCGCGCGCGCGATTGCCGTCGAGCCGGACGTGATCCTGATGGACGAGCCATGCAGCTCGCTGGATCCGATCGCCACCCTGCGAATCGAAGAGCTGATGCACGAGCTGAAGGAGAACTACACGATCGTGATCGTGACCCACAACATGCAACAGGCGGCCCGTGCCAGCGATATCACCGCCTTCCTGACCGTGGATCAGGACAGGGCCGGCTACCTGGTCGAGATGGCGCCAACCCAGCAGCTGTTCACGATGCCGCACAATCGGCTCACCGAGGACTACATCACGGGCCGCTTCGGGTAGCTGGAGGTGACGATGGAGCAGGCGACCGGACAGGGCAGCGGGGCGACTACGTCCGAGCCCGAGGGCGAGTCCTCGTCATTGCGTCACGCCTTCGAGGAGGAGATCCAGGCTGCCAGGGACGACGTTCTCCGGCTGGGCGCCATGGTTGAGGCCCAGATCCAGCGTGCCGGCGAGGCGATGATGCAGCGCGATGTCGAGCTCGCCGATCAGGTGCGGTGGGCGGACGCGGAGGTCAACGCGCTGCAGCAGCAGATCAACCTGACGATCACGAGCGTGATCGCTCGTCAGGGACCGATGGCGCGCGACGTGCGGGAGCTCCTGGCCTTCTATCACGCTGCCGCCGAGCTGGAGCGCATGGGTGACTATGCGACCAACATCGCGAAGCTCGCGCAACAGCTGGCTGCCGAGCCAGAGCTGCCGATCTTCCGGCAGATCCCACGCATGGAAGAGCTCTGTCGCGAGCAGTTGCGGGCCGCCATGCGCGCGCTGGTGGATGTCAGCGAGGAGGAGGCCCGCGCGCTGTGTCGGAGGGACGACGAGCTGGATGGGCTCTACAACAGCGTGTACGAGGACGCGATCGCGTTGATGCAGGCCTCGCCGCAGCGCGCACAACAGGCGACCCACATGCTCTTTGCCGCGCATCACCTTGAGCGTCTCGGGGATCGCGTCACGAACATCGGCGAGGACGTCGTCTTCCTGGCGACCGGCCGGGTCGAGGACCTCAACCCATAGTCGCCGGACCTCGATGAAGCGCCAGATCCTCCTCGTCGAGGATGACCGCACCCTCAGGCAGGCGCTCACCTTCAACCTGCGCCGCGAGGACTACGACGTGCGCGTGGCGGTCGATGGCGAGCAAGCCGTCGCCGCTGGTCACGACCCACGGCTCGACCTCATCATCCTCGACCTGATGCTGCCCGCCATGAGCGGACTCGAGGTCCTCCGGCGCCTGCGCAGCGAGGGCGTCGCGACGCCGGTCATCGTCCTGACAGCAAAGCGGACCGAGGTCGATCGAGTCGTCGGACTCAAGGTGGGCGCCGACGATTACATCAGCAAGCCCTTCAGCCTGCCCGAGCTGCTGGCGCGCATCGAGGCCATGCTGCGTCGCCAACGCCGAGCCGACTCGGCAGGCGACGCGATGGAGCCGGTCATCCGATCCGGTGACCTGGCAGTCGACGTCGGTCACCGGGAGGCGACCTTCAGAGGTGAGACCCTGGCGCTGACGACGAAGGAGTTCGACCTGCTGGCGCATCTCGCCGGACACCCCGGGCGGATCTTCACCCGCGACCAGCTCCTGGCAAGGCTGTGGGGCATGGACTACACCGGCGATGGCCGCACGGTCGACGTGCATGTGTCCTGGCTGCGCTCGAAGCTTCGGGCGCGAGATGGCCACAACTACTTCCGGACCGTGCGCGGCGTCGGCTACGCTTTCGCCCCCCGAGCCCCGGACGACGGGAACGCATGACACGCGAACGCGCGGCCGAGGCGGTGGAGGCTCTCCTGGCTCGCAGCGAAGAGACGGTGCTCGTCCTGGTCGATGACAAGCTGCGCATCGCGCGCGCTGGCGCGGGGGCCGAGCAGCTTGCCGAGCGACCGAGCGACCAGCTGGTCGGCATGAGCCTGATCGCGGCCTTTGGTTCGGCGGAGCTCGACGCCATCGCCCGCCAGGCCCAGACGAGCGGAACGGTTGCCCTCGGCGAGTCAGTGATGGGCCGGCTTGGCCGACGCAGCTTCGGGATCGAAGCCGTTCCCCTCTCGGGCGGCGGCCTGGTGGTGTCCCTGCACGATCGAACCGATCAGCGACGAGCCGAGCGGATCCGACGTGACTTCGTGGCCAACATCAGCCACGAGCTGCGCACGCCGCTGGCATCGATCAAGCTGCTGGCCGAGACCCTCTCCGGTGGGGCGGTCGACGATCGGCAGACCGCCCGCGACTTCTCGCTGCAGATCGAACGCGAGGTCGATCAGCTGGCTCAGCTCGTGGACGAGCTGCTGGACCTGTCCATGATCGAGTCCGGAGAGACGAAGCTGGCCATCGAGCCCGTCGAGCCGGGGGTGCTCGTCCGCGACGTGGGGGAGCGCATCGGCCCGGTCGCGGAGCGGCGCGGCGTGACGGTTCGGGTGGACCACGGCTCCACGCCTGATGGGCCACAGGTTGCCGCGGACCCGGCCCGGCTGGGGCAGGCACTGCTGAACCTCGCCCACAATGCCGTGAAGTACAGCCATCCCGGCGGCGAGGTCCGCATCGGCTGGGAGGATGGCCCCGCCTGCGTCCGCTTCACCGTGGCGGACGACGGGATCGGCATCCCGGAGGCCCATCGGGAGCGCATCTTCGAGCGCTTCTACAAGGTGGACCGATCACGTGCTCGCGAGGGCGACGAGACACCGGGAGGCAGCGCCGGGCTGGGCCTGGCCATCGTCCGGCACCTGGCGGAGGCGCACGGCGGTGGCGTGGGCGTGGAGAGCGAGGAGGACGTCGGCTCCACCTTCTGGATCGAGATCCCCTACGCCTGAGCGATCGGCCCGAAGGCCCGATGGTTGCGCACGCAACCAGCCGTTCTGTCAGCATTCGCGCATGCCGTCACGCAGCGTCCCGAGCCTGCGCGATCCGCGCCTTCCTGCGTGGCGAACCTTCCTGTTCGCCCACGCCCAGGTGCGGCGCCAGCTGGAGCGTGAGCTGCAGGCCGAGCAGCGCATGGGCCTCGCCGAGTACGAGCTGCTGCTGGTGCTGGCCTACAGCCCTCAGCGCCGACAGCGGATGAGCGAGCTGGCCGATGCCCTGGCCCTGTCGCGCTCGGGCGCGACCCGGCTGATCGACCGCCTGGAGGCCGATGGGCTGGTCGAGCGCCTGGCCTGCGACACCGACCGGCGCGGCGCCTGGGCGGCGCTCACCACGGCCGGGCGCGAGCGGTTGCGCCGCGCCTCGCCGACGCACCTGCGCGGCGTGGCCTGCCACTTCCTGGACCGCATCCCGGAGGCCGAGCTGGAGTCCCTGCGGCGCACCCTGGAGCGGGTGACCGAGCCGGCCTGAACGCCCGTCGCCTAGCCGCTCTCGCCGGCCTCCGCTGATTCGTCGCGCAGTCCCCGGATCATCTCCGCCCGCGGGTCCTCCGGCGCGATCTCCAGGAACCGGTCGAACTGGCGCACCGCCTCCGCGTCGTCGCCGCCGCCGCGCGCGATGAGCCCCCGGAAGAACGGGATGTCCGGATCATCCTCGCCCACCACCTCGGCG
>DATBME010000116.1:0-8121 GCA_036555005.1 Candidatus Limnocylindria bacterium
GGATGCGCCCCGAATACGCCGAGGAGCCCTGCCGTAGCGCGCTGACCCGCGTCACGGGCATGCCGTTCCGCTGGTCACTGAACCCCTACACCGGGTGCGTGCACCAGTGCACGTTCTGCTACGTGCGCGGCTTCGAGCTGCGCGCCGGCCGACCGTCGGACGACCGCTACGGCACGCGGATTCGCGTGAAGCTCAACCTGGTCGACGTCCTCCGGCGCGAGCTGGCCCGCAAGGGCTGGAAGCGGGAGGAGGTGGCCGTCGGCACCGCCACCGATCCCTACCAGCCGGCGGAGGGCCACTATCGCCTGACGCGCGGCGCCATCGTGGCCCTGGCCGCATCGCGCACGCCATTCAGCCTGATCACGCGCGGGCCCCTGGTGGTGCGCGACCACGACGTCCTGGCGGACGCCGCGCGACGGGTGGACGTGACCGTGAACATCTCGATCCCGACCCTCGACGATCGCATCTGGCGCACCACGGAGCCCGGCACGGCACATCCCCGCCAGCGGCTGCGTGCCGCCCGCCGCCTGGCGGAGGCCGGCATCCGGGTCGGCGTCGGCATGGCGCCCATCCTGCCCGGCCTGTCGGATGACCCCGATCTGCTGCGCGAGGTGGTGCTCGCCGCCCGCCAGGCGGGGGCCGCATTCCTGTGGTGGAACGTCCTCAACCTGCGTCCCGGCACGCGCGAGCACTTCCTGGATCGGCTCGCCACGGACTGGCCCGAGCAGCTCGACCGCTACCAGCGCTTGTATGCCGGGCGCGCCTATCTGCCGAAGGCCGCCACCCGACCGTTGGACGGTCTGATGGCCGAGCTGCGCAGCGAGTGGGTCTGGGAGCCGCGCCGGCAATCCGCTCCGCCGCCTGACCCCGAGCCGGAGCCCTCGCAGCTCGTCCTGCCGCTGGCCGGTTGAGGCGGGATGGCTGGTGCCCGGCGGTATAGTGCAGGCGTGGCCGACCAGTTCGTGTCGCGCGGCTTCGTGGGCCGCCGTCAGCCGCCGGGCGACGAGGCGAGCCGGATCCCGCCAGGGCAGTACCTGACCCGCGACTTCCCCGTCTTGTCGGCTGGGCCGACGCCGCGGATCGAGCTCGCCGACTGGTCGTTCAGCGTCGAGGGCCTGGTCGGCATGCCGGTGACCTGGACCTGGGATGAGTTCCAGGCGCTGCCTCGGCAGGACTGGACCGTCGACATCAGCTGCGTCACAAAGTGGACGAAGCTGGACACGCACTGGACCGGCGTAAGTGTCGACACCCTGCTCGAGAACGTGCAGCTGGATCCGGCGGCCCGCTTCCTGGTGGCGCACTCGTACGGCGGCTATACGACCAACCTGCCGCTGGAGGACGTGCTGAACGGCCAGGGCTTCGTGGCATACGCCTACGACGGCCAGCCACTGGAGCCCGCCCACGGCGGCCCGGCACGCCTGGTGGTGCCGCACCTGTACTTCTGGAAGAGCGCGAAGTGGGTCCGCGGGTTGCGCCTCCAGGCTGACGACGAGCCCGGCTTCTGGGAGTCGCTGGGCTACCACAACCGTGGCGACCCCTGGCGTGAAGAGCGCTACAGCGGCGACTGAGCCGATTGCCGCGCCGGCGCTCGAGCCCCTGCGCTGGCAGATCGGCACCGTGACCGCCATTCGGCCGCAGACGGAGCGGGTCTCGAGCTTCACCCTGGCCTTGCCCGACTGGCGGCCGCATCGGGCCGGGCAGCATTACGACGTGCGGCTCACGGCCGAGGACGGCTATCGGGCCCAGCGCAGCTACAGCATCGCCTCCGCACCGAAGGCGCGCGGCGAGGTGGAGCTCGGAATCGAGCGGATCGCGGAGGGCGAGGTGTCGCCCTACTTCCACGACATCCTGGTGGAGGGCGACCGGGTGGAGGTGCGAGGACCGATCGGTGGCTACTTCGTCTGGGAGCCGGGGATGGGCGGCCCGCTGCTGCTGATCGGTGGCGGGTCCGGCGTGGTGCCGCTGATGGCCATGCTGCGCGCCCGTCGGGAAGCGGCCGATCGCACGCCGGCGCTGCTGCTCTACTCGTCGCGCACCATCGAGGACGTCATCTACCGCGCCGAGCTTGACGCACTGGCCGCCGAGGAAGGAGGGCCCGTGGTGGTCCACACCCTGACCCGCGAGCAGCCAGCGGGCTGGGATGGCTTCGACCGGCGTATCGACGAGCCGATGCTGGCCGCGGTGCTGGACCGGATCGGAGGCCGCTCAGCCCAGCCGCTTATCTACATCTGCGGACCGACCCTGCTGGTCGAGACGGCGGCCACCGGCCTGACCGCGCTGGGCCTGCCGCCCGCCGGCATCCGAACCGAGCGCTTCGGGCCGACGTCATGAGGCCGACCGTGATCGACGACCCCCTGGTCCTCGACGCCAATGCGGTGGCGGGGGACCTGCGCGAGATGATGGGCGTCGAGGTCACCACCTACCTCGCCCGCTGCGCCCATTGCGGCAACCGCGCCGCGCTCGGCACCCTCCGCGCCTGGACCCACGGCCCGGGTGTGGTGCTGCGCTGCGTGGTGTGCAGCCAGATCGTCATCCGCTGGGTGCGCCACCCGGGCGGGCCTCGGCTCGACATGCGCGGGGCCGCCTTCCTGCAGCCCGGATAGGACGCTACTGCGAGCGCGAAGCACGGTGGCGACGATCGGGCCACGCGCGAGCACCCGATCGGGTGGTTCACGGGTTGGCGGCCAGACGGGCCTAATGAGGCGCATGACGAGGTTCGCATCGGTCTCGCGTCGACGGCCGGTCATGGCGGTGCTGACCGTGCTGCTCGCCGTGACGGGGAGCGGCACGCCGGTGCTCGGCGCGCCCCCACTTTCGAACTGCCCGCTCTTTCCCAGCACGAACGTGTGGAACAAGCGGGTCGACTCGCTGCCGGTGGCCGCCAAATCGGACGCCTTCATCAATGCCATCGGCCGCTCGGCGCCGCTGCACCCCGACTTCGGGTCGTACCTCGGCTACGGGATCCCCTACAACGTGGTGGACTCCTCAACCCCACCGCGGACGGTCCGATTCGACTACGACGATGAGTCGGACCATGTGCCCTACCCGATCCCGGCCTCGCCCAAGATCGAGGGTGGCAGTGACCGCCACCTGCTGATGTGGGATACCGAGGACTGCCGCCTGTACGAGCTGTTCGCCGCGCGCAAGACCGCGAGCGGCTGGCGTGCCGGGTCAGGTGCGACCTGGGACCTGACCTCGAACGCGCTGCGGCCGAATGGCTGGACCAGCGCCGATGCCGCCGGCCTGCCGATCCTGCCCGGACTGGTGCGCCGCGACGAGGTGCTGGCCGGGGCGATCCAACATGCCATCCGCTTCACCGCGCCACGGACGCGCAATGCGCACATCTACCCCGCGCGCCATCACGCCGGGGCTGGTGGCTGCTCATGCCTGCCGCCGATGGGCCTGCGCGTCCGCCTCAAGCAGGGCTTCGACATCACCGGCTTCAGCCCGCGCATGCGGGTCATCCTGCGGGCCATGAAGCGCTACGGGATGATCCTGGCCGACAACGGGTCGCCGTGGTACTTCCAGGGGGTATCGAACGTGGGCTGGAGCGACGACGAGCTGAACCAGCTCAAGACCCTGCACGGACGCAACTTCGAGGTGGTCGACACCTCCAGCCTGCGCAACGGCTGAGGCACGACCGCCGGCGCGAGCGCGCCGGTGTCAGCCGTCCGCGCTGCTCGTCAATCGGCGTCGGGTCTCGACGTCCACCAGCGAGTCACGACCCTCGTGTGCCGGATGCTCGACCAGCGCGATCAGGCGGCTGGCCATGAAGCGCCCGGTGCGCACCGGTGATCCGCCGCGCGTCACCTCGCTGACCTCGACCACGCCGCGGCTGGTGGTGACCTCCAGCCGGCGTCCGTTGCGCGTCGCCTCGATCACGAACGTCTGCGTGCCCTGGCCGGTATCGACCACGGCCTCGACCCGATCGCCCTTCATGGCGGCAATCGTACGCCCCGCGCGATGGTGCGCCAGGGCCTGGCCCGGATCCGTCAGGGGCTTGGGGCGAGCGAGGGCGATGGCGTGGGCGTGGGGCTGGCTGCCGGCGACAGGAAGATCTCCGAGGACTCGGCTACCCAGTGGCCGGCGAGCGGGCCGTCGATCAGATAGAACCACGACCCGTCGCGGCCGGGGATCTCGCTCACCTTCGAGGTGTGCGCGAACGTCCTGACGGTGGTGATCACCCCGCCGCCGCGCATCATCGCGCCCCAGAGGTCGAAGCGGTAGCCGGCGTGGGCACCGCGCCGCAGCGTCACTTCGGCCGGCGGATCCAGCAGCGGCGGTTCGGGCTGCAGCCAGTGCGTGCTCGGCGTCTGACCGTGGATTGCCCGATACACCGCCTTGTAGGCGTCGATCCGCCCGAATCGGGTGAAGGCGAACGGTGTCTGCACCGTCGATCCCTTCAGGATCGTCTCGACCTGCGAGGGGCCATAGCTCGGCCGTGCCGAGCGGACCAGGGCCGCGATGCCGGACACGATCGGCGCTGCCGCGCTGGTGCCGCAGAAGCTGTCGAAGACCGAAGTCACCTTCGTCGTCCAGGTGCAGCCTGGTGCCGCCATCTCGACCCAGCTGGTCGACGCGTTCGACCAGTCGAAGCGCAGGTCGAAATCGTCCGAGGCCGCGACGCTCAGCACCTCGGGGAAGGCGCCGGGATAGAACGGAGCCGTGCTGCCGTTGTTGCCGGCCGAGCCGATCACCACCGCTCCCTTGTCGCGGGCGTATTGGATCGCTTCCTGCAGGATCGGGCCGCCGGTCGGTCCGCCGAAGCTCAGGTTGATGACGTCCGCGCCGTGGTCGGCGGCCCAGACGATGCCCCTGGCCGCGACCGTCCACAGGCCGGTGCCGTTGGCCGCCAGCGCCTTGACCGGCATGATGCGGCACTTGTTGCACATGCCGGCCACGCCGCGGGAGTTGGCGGTGGCGGCGATCACGCCGGCGACCTTCGTGCCGTGCCCGTTGTCGTCGGCAGGGTTGGCGTCCTGGTTGACGAAGTCGCGGCCCTTGACCAGGCGCAGCGCCAGGTCGGGATGCGTGCGCTGCACGCCGGTGTCGACCACGGCCACGACGGTCGTCCGCTCGCCGCGCTCCAGGTTCCACGCTCGAGGGGCACGAACCTGGCGCTGCTCCCACTGCTCTTCCCACATCGGATCCGGCGGGATCCAGTCGATCCGGACGACCCCATCCGTCTCGACGCTCAGCACGCCCGGCGTCCGCGCCCAACGGCTGCGAGCAGCCTCGACCACGGTCGCCGGCACCTCCACCACGCGGACGTCCAGCTGGTCGATGCGCCCGACGAGCCTGCCGCCCGGCACCGCCGCCAGCCGGTCGGCGCGGGCATGCGAGGTGCCCGCCCGCATGGTCACGACCAGGCGAACCGTGTTCGGGGTTCCCGCGACGGGCACGGGCACCGCCACCAAGGCAGCGAGCAGCGCCAGCGCCACCAGCACGCTAGCTGCGCGCCGCACTGAGGATCGGTGATGCATCGGTGACAGGGTGCCGGGCCGGTATGCCCGCGCACCATCCTCCCTTGGTCCCGTCGGCTGGTCCTATGTGGTTGCTGGCACTGCAATCCTGCACCATGGCGGGGTGACACGACCCGCCCGTCTTGCGTTCGGCGTGGTGCTGGCCCTGGCGATGGGCACCAGCACGTTCGCCGGCTACGCCTTCGGCGTGCTGGGACCGGACCTGATCGATGAGTTCGACATCAGCCGCTTCCAGCTGGGATTGCTGACCGCCCTATTCTTCCTCATCGGCGGGCCGTTGTCGCTGGTGGCGGGGCCGGCGACCGATCGCTTCGGGGCGCGGCGGGTGATGCTGATCGCGTTCGCCATCGCCGCCGCCACCCTGGTGGGCATGGCCCTGGCGCCGGCCTATGCGGCGCTGCTGGTGGTGGCCGGCCTGGCCGGGGTGGCGCTGGCCACCGGCAACCCGGTGACCAACAAGCTGGTGGCGGTCAACCTGCCGTCAGGCAGCCGCGGCCTGGTGATGGGTGGCAAGCAGGCCGGGGTGCAGGTCGGGGCGTTCCTGGCGGGAGCGCTGCTGGCGCCGCTGGCCGTCCAGGTTGGCTGGCGCGCGGCGCTGGGCTGGGTGGCCCTCGTGCCGGTGCTGTCCCTGCTGGCGGCGCTGCTGGTCGTGCCCAGGGATGCGACACCGCAGGCGGCTGGTCCCGGTGCAACCGTGCCCCGCAGCCTGCCCGGCGGCGTGCGCTGGCTGGCGGTCTATGCCTTCCTGATGGGCAGCGGCGTGGCGGCGGTCAATGCCTACCTGCCGCTCTACCTGGTGGAGCGCGGCGGGGCGAGCCCGCAGCTGGCCGGCGCGGTGGTGGCCACCATCGGCCTGGTGGGTATCTTCTCCCGGCTGGTGTGGGGCTGGGCCAGTGAGCGGATGCCCACCTTCAGCCTGCCGCTGCTGCTCCTGGGTGGCGGCGCGGTGCTGGCGACCGGGTTGGTGCTGGCCATCGAATGGGTCGGGCTGTGGGTCGCCTGGCCGGCGGCGATCCTGTTCGGGGCCACCGCCGTGACCTGGAACGCGGTGGGCAACCTGGCGGTGATCACCGAGTCGGGTACCGGGCTGGCCGGTCGTGCCACCGGACTGCTGACCTTCGGCTTCTACATCGGCTTCGTGGGCAGCCCCATGATCTTCGGGCTGCTGGTCGACGCGACTGGCAGCTACGCCCTGGCCTGGACGCTGGTGGGCGTGGGCTTCGCGGCCACGGCGGCGGTGATCCTGGGCTGGCGCCGCAGCGCATCGCATCGCGACCTTGCGGCTGCGTCGGAAACGGCGTGAGGACGGGTGCCGGATGCGCCAGGCTCAGTCCTGGCCGGCCACCTGCAGGCTGCCGAAGCGGATCGCCACCGGTCCGGCGTAGGAGGCATTGACCCGGGTCTCGGACGACAGGCGCACGTCGGCCAGCGCCTCGAACAGGTTGCCGGTGACCGATCCCCCGGTCAGCGGCCGGACGCCGTCCGGGCCACGCTCATAGCCGATCCGGATCTCCATGCCGAAGTCGCCGGTCAGCGCGTCGACGTTCGGCGCCGAGAAGGCGAGGACGTGATAGGTGGGGCCATCGCCGTCCAGCAGGTCGGCCATCGGCGTGGTCCCCGGCATGACCTGGGCCGTGCCCGGCCGGCCGCTGGCCGGCAGGCCAAGGTACTGGGCATAGCGCTGGGTGGCGGGTCGCGCACGCAGGACGCCGTCCTCGATCACCAGCAGGTCCTCGGCCGCCACGCCATCGGGGTCGAACCGATAGCTGGCCACTCCGTACGGGAGCTGCGCATTGGCGTGCACCGTGACGAGGTCGGCCGTGGGCTCCAGGTCGCCCCAGATCGGGCGCCCGACCTCGAGACGGGAGATCTTCGAGTACGCCATGGCCGCAGAGGCCTGGGTGAGCAGGGCACCGATGTCGGTGACGGCGTTGCCACCGAAGAACTGGAGGAGCGCTTCGCCGCTCATCACCACCGGGCCGAGCCGGGTGCGCGGGGCGGTGGCGCGCAGCTTGTCGCGCGCCATGCGCGAGCCCTCGGTCACCGTCTCGTCGAGGCGCAGGTCGGCCATGCGCCGCGCCTCGGCCTGGCGGAAGTACTCGGCTTCCTCCCCGCCGTGACGGGCGAGCAGGGTGATCTCCAGCAGCAGGTGCGTGGCGACCGACCTTCCGACCAGGCCACGGCTGTTGCGCAGCTCCTCCTCGATGGTCGTCACGAACAGCTCGGCGGCGGACAGCCGGACGTCGTTGGCCGCCTCGTTGGCCGCCAGCGAGCGAATGCGATCGGCCGCCTCGCGGGCCGCCGCCAGTGATGCGTCGACGCTCGTCAGTGAAGCGTCGGCCAGCTCCACCTCCGGCATGTCGTGCGGCTCCGGCAGCGACCAGGGTGGGTTGTTGACCAGGTTGGCCATGGTCGTGGCCGTCTCGAGCACCTCCGGCAGGCGCTCGAGGTCGGCGCGAGAGACGGGCACCGTGGCGGCACCGCGACTGGGCTCGCCATCAGCCTGGTGGTCGTTGAAGAGCTCGACCTGGTACGCCTCGCGCTCGATCTGGCGCACGTTCTCGACCTGGTTGCCGACCAGGTAGACCTGCACGCCACGACCGAGCTGGCGCCGTGCCGTCCAGTCGTGCACCGCCGG
>DATBME010000128.1:0-5492 GCA_036555005.1 Candidatus Limnocylindria bacterium
CCCTCGATGCTGCTGCCGTCAAACCACTTCCCGTGCTCGGCCGCCTCCTCCAGCTGGTGCATCGGGACCTGGACCGATTTGACCTGGCCCACGATGTCGGTGAACTGCAGGCTGACGAAGCGCAGGTTTCGCTCCTCGGCCAGCTTGAGGGCGGCGGACAGCTCCTTTGACGGCATGGGGTGAGGGCTCCTTCCGGCTGTGGTGAGGGACGCCGGAAGGCTAGCCGCCGACGGCTCGGGCTGGCCTCTCATTTCTGGGCGGCGCGTTCCGACTGCTTGTGCACTGTGCACAAGGCCGGATCAGCCCGCGAGCCACGCCGTCCCATCGGCGCCGATGCGGAACCGATCGGTTCGCTCCGCACGGATTACCGTGACCACCAGGGCGCTGCCGCGCTCGGCCACTCGCACCTGCGGCGCCCGCGCGTCGCCTGCGCTCGATGGTGCAAGGACACTGACGAACCAGGCATCGCGACCGGTCTGCGCGACCTTGAGGACCGCGGCCGGCTTGCGCGCCAGGTGGCGCTTCGTCACCCATCCCAGCGGCGGGTCCGCCTGGCCTCGGACGACGTCCATCCTCAGCGACCTGCGGCCGACGATCCGGAAACCCATGCCTGCCGTCCCGGCCTGGACCTCGCCCGCCGTCCCGGCCGCCATGACCGTCGCATCGGGAGGAAGGTGGTACAGCAGGCGGTAGCGGTGCTGCTCGCGGTCGGTGGCCCGCAGCCGGTCCACCACCAGCACCAGGTCCGGCTTGGCAAGCAGGACGGTGCGGTGGTCACGAACGCCCGGCGCGACCATGTAACTGCCGGCGACGACCGCGTGCGCGGCCGTGTCCATCCCGACGAGGGTGCGCAGCGGCCCGGGCTCTGCCGATGCGTCGTCCGCCACCACTACGTTGTGCGCCAACGCGCTTACGAAGTCCCGCCGCCCAGGCTTGCCGTAGGCGTAGGGCCCGCCGCTGTCGATCAACAGGCTGTGCCCATGGGCCGTCAGCAGGATGTTCATGACGTCATCGTGGCCGTGCGGTCGCGCCCGCGCAGACATATCCACGACCAGCTGCAGGTCGCGGGACCACGCTTCGCCCGGGCTGTAGGTGGGGCGCAGGATGGCGTACCCGCTCTCCGGGAAGAAGTTGCTGTCGGGCGGCCGCTGGCCGCTGCGGCCGTGGGTCAGCACGTAGTCGGCGAACGGATCTGTCAACCCTGCCTGGCGGAGCGCGACCAGCCGCTTCCAGCCACCGGCCCCGTACGGCGTATCGCCAATGGCCGGCATCTCCTGAGTCGGTGAGAGGAGCAGGGCGGCGAAGCCTGCCATCGAGGCGAGCGTCTGGCGCTCCCTCCGCGATAGACCGTCGTCGAAGCGATCCAGGAACTGGTCGGCCTTGTTAAATAGCTCCATGGCCAGCAGGTGGTAGCTGGCCGCCTGTTCCAGGGAGACGCCTTCATTCAAGGAAACCATCTCCGGCAGCAGCGACGACACGCGCCGACGGGCGGCCGAGCGCCAGTCACCGGCGCCGGGCAGCTTCGGGAAGGCGACGCTCAGGTTGTAGAGCTGGAGGGCATGAAAGAGGTTGTGATTGTGACCCGCCAGGCCGACGCGCCTCAGGTAGGTACTCAGCGCGCCACCGTGCGCCACCAGTGACTCTCGGAACAGACTCCGCTCATGGGCGGTCAGGGCGCCGGCCAGCACGGGCCTGAACAGCTCGACCATGACGTCGGTCCGATAACCTACAGCGCCGTCAAACCATGCACGGTGGGAGGGCGCCGCGCCGCGCGGGTTCGCTTCGATCCAGTCAAGCAGGTAGCGCTTGACCTGCACCCGGTACCGCGTTTCGCCGGTCTCGAGGTACGCCTGCCCCGGGATCCGCAGCCAGGTCAGCGAGTGGTAGTGGCGCAGCCAGGTCGTGTCATCGAACGGGTCCTCCGCCCAGGTCGGATCCCTCGGCACTCTGAAGATCGGGAAGCCGCCAAATCTGACCTGACGACCCTGGTCCCACAGCTCTCGCGCCGATGGACCGCCAGCCGTCGTGCCGCCGGCGGTCGGCGGGTATGCCGGCGCGGGGTCGAACTCACCCGGGGCCTGACCTTGCGCGTCCGACGGCTCCATCGTCGAGCCGATGTTCCCCAGCGCCGCTGGCCCGCCAGGCTGGTCAGGATCATGGTATACGCCGCCCTGCATGGCAGAGCCACCCAGATTCGCTTGCAGGAAGAGCGACGAGGCCACAACTGCCGTCACCAGCACGGCGGTTGTGGCAACGAGGTGCCCGGGCGTTTGATCCCCGTTCATCGCGCAGCTCTGCTGTCCACGAGCTCACGGTGACAAGACGCGGGGCGGCGGCTCAGTGCCAAAGGTCCCGTCGGCGGCGTCTGTTCGGCACGTCTTTTTTCGGGCCAAACCCGACTCAGTGGGTCGGTCGCGGTGCGGGCCGATCTAGCTCGGACAGGATGCGAAGGGCGTCCTGCGGGCGGCGCGGGTCAAGCCCGCGCTCGTCGCGGGCGCGGCGCAGCCGGTAGAGGACGGTGTTGCGGTGCACGCCCAGCAGGCGCGCCGCCGGCGCCACCCGGCCGTTGCTGCGCGCGACCGCGATCAGCGTGTCCTGCAGCGGATCGCTGCTCTCGGCGGTGGCTGCGGCCGGCGCCTTCGACGCGGATGCTGGCTCAGCCGCCACCATCACCGGCGCCGGCCGGCGCAGGAGCGCACGAGCCGTGGCGGTCAGCGCATCGGCGGCGACTTCGTCGACAGCGGCAAAGGGGAGGTCGTCGAAGAGCCAGGCCGCCGCCCCGGGCCGGATGCGGCGCTCCAGCAGCCAGAGGCCTTCGCGCGCCTGGCGGGCCGGGTCCCGGCGCCCATGGCTCGACTCGCCCAGCAGGCGCGCGTGCAGCGCGGCGAAGCGGGCCGCCAGCGCCCGCCCGGCGGGGCGTGGATGCAGGGCGCGCAGCTCGCCGTCGACGCTGATCGCCACCCCGCGCCCGATGCGCGCCGCGATCAGCCCGGCCGGCGTGGCGAGCTGCGGGTCCGACAGCGACGCCTCCGCGCAGGCCAGCCGCAGGGCGCCGGAGAGGCGGTCCAGGGCGGCCGACTCGTCCGCCAGGTAGTCGGCCGCTGCGCTCGCCAGTGATGCCGGCGGCTGCTCGCTGACCAGCACCGGCGTGGGAGCGTCAGCCGCCTCGGGCGCTGACCGTGCGCCGGCCAGGATCACGGCGACCGGCGCCAGCTGGGCGTCCCGCAGGGCGCCGAGCAGCCCCTCCACCGAAGGCACCGGCAGCACCGTCGCATCCACCAGCAGCAGCGCGGCGTCCTCGGCGTCGGGGAGGTGGGGCGCCGCCGCGCGCGTGCGCACCACCGAGCGCACGGGCCGGGCCATGCCGCGCGCCGAGCCGGAGACCAGCCGCGCGTCGGGGTCGATCGCGCGCCACAGGTCGACGACGCTGGTCACCCCGCGTCGGCCGCTGCCGCCGACAGATCGGCGATCAGGTCGTCCGGGTCCTCCAGTCCGATGGAGACGCGCACCATGCCCGGCGTCAGGCCGGCCCGTGCCAGGTCGTCCTCCGCCAGCTGCCGGTGCGAGGATGAGGCCGGGTGGCTGCACAGCGTCTCGGCGCTGCCCAGGCTGGTGGCATGGACCGCCACCCTGAGCCGATCCAGGAACCGCTCGCCGGCCTGGCGTCCGCCCGACAGGTCGATGCTCAGCATCCCGCCCGCCATGCCGCCGCGCAGGGTGTGCTGCGCCAGCTCGTGCTGCGGATGCGAGGGCAGGCCCGGGTAGAGGACCGCGGCCACGCCCGGCGCGCCCTCCAGGGCGCAGGCCACCGCCAGCGCGTTCGCCGAGTGGCGATCCATGCGCAGGCCCAGCGTCTTCAGGCCGCGCAACGCCAGGAACGCCTCCAGCGGGGCGGCGTTGCCGCCGACGTTGATGACGATGTGGCGCGCGGCGGCCACCCGCTCGGCGCTGCCCAGGACCGCCCCGCCGGTGATGTCCGAGTGCCCGCCGATGTACTTGGTGGTCGAGTGAACCACCAGGTCGGCGCCCAGCGACAGCGGGTTGGCCAGGTACGGCGAGGCGAACGTGTTGTCGACCGCGAGCACGATCCCCCGCTCGTGCGCCAGCGCCGCCAGGCGCGCCACGTCGCTCATGGCGGTGGTCGGGTTGCTGATCGTCTCGGCCCAGATCAGGCGCGTCCGGGCGACGATGGCCGCCTCGACCGCATCGGCGTCGGTGGTGTCGACGGCGGTGACCCCGATGCCGGTCCTGGCCAGGACCGCCTGGGCGAGCCCGACCACCCCGCCATATACGGCCCGCGGGATGATCACCTCGTCGCCGGCCGCCAGGACGGAGAGCATGGCGGCGTGGATGGCCGCCATGCCCGAGGCGGTGATGTGGCATGCCTCGGCGCCCTCCAGCTCGGACAGGGCCTCCTCCAGGGCGGCGTGGGTCGGGTTCGAGTAGCGGGTATAGGAGTGCCCCGACCGCGAGAACTCGAGCAGCTCGGCCAGCTCCTCGGCGCTGGCGACCTCGAAGGTGCTGGTCTGGTAGATCGGGACGTTGATCGGCGGCTGGGGGGAGGTGGGCACGCGGCTGGCGGCGCGAATCGCGCGGGTTGAGAAGCCGGGCATGCCGGCGAGTCTAGCAGCCGCCTGCGTTTGGCCTGCCGCTCAGGCTAGGATGGGCGGCCGATGCAGCTGCAGCGGTCGCGCACCGTCATGATCGGCGCCGCAGCCGTCCTCCTGATCGCGATCGCGGGGGGCGGCTGGCTCGCGTTCAGCGGGCCCTCCGAGGCGACGCCCCAACCCACGGCCCCCGCGACGCCCAGCCCCAGTCCCAGCCCGACGCCATCGGCGACGCCGAGCCCCACGCCCGAGCCCACGCCGACGCCGACCCCCGAGCCCGAGGCGCGCTGCCCGCTGAACGGACTGGCCCTCGACCAGCCGTCGCGCCTCGACCTGCCGGCGCTGGCGGTCCAGATCGAGAACCACCCGCTGGCCCGGCCGGCCACCAACCTGGGACGGGCCGACATGGTGGTCGAGGCCACCGTCGAGGGCGACGTGACCCGCTTCACCGGCATCTACGTCTGCCGCAAGTCCAAGGGACTGGTCGGACCGGTCCGCTCGGGGCGCTACTACAGCATCGACCTGTGGCAGGACCTGCACGTGCTGCCGTTCTTCTTCGGGGCCGAGTCGGAGGGGATCGGCCGCTATCACCGCGCCCGCATGCCATACGTGAACGGCATCCGCGGCCCATGGCCTTACTTCTTCCGCTCAGCGCAGCGGGTGGCGCCCCACAACCTGTACGCCGACCTGCGGCGCGTCCGCAAGGACTTCGGCCACAACCCGCGCCTCGACAAGATGCGGAACCGGGTCGGCCACCTGCATCCGAACCTGCGGTTCAGCGCGGACGCGCAGCTGCCGGATGGGAAGCAGGTCGACCGCGTGCAGTTCTGGACCAACAGCTACTGGAACTTCGGCTGGCAGTGGGACCTTCGGCTGGGTGCCTGG
>DATBME010000131.1:0-7936 GCA_036555005.1 Candidatus Limnocylindria bacterium
GGAGGCGCCGCGCACGTGCGTGCGGGCGCCTCGGGGACTGCCGAAACGGGCCGCATCGGACCCCGGTTGGGCTCCGCTAGCCGGCGAAGTCCCATACCACGATGACCTTGCCACCGCTGGTCGCAATGCCCACGCCGAGCCGGTTGTACTTCGGACTCAGGATGTTGCCGATGTGGTTCGCCACGCCCGGCCACGGCTCCGACATGAACGTGCCATGGCACCACTCCAGCGTCCCGCGCAGGCCGAGGCCACTGTAGTAGCAGATGTTCTCGCCGGACCACGCGAAGCTCACTCCTCCGGCGCGCAGCCGGCCGGCGATGGTGGATCCGTTGAGGCCGGTATGGCTGAAGTAGCCATTGTTCATCATGTCCCAGGCATGCCCCGAGGCCACAGCCGAGACGGCCGCATCCAGGCGCAGCGGGGCGAACCCACGGCTCGCCCGGGCCTGGTTGATCTGCCACAACGCGAACTGCTGGATGTCGGCCGGCGCGGCCGGACCCGGCCCCGCCGAGCGTGGCGCGCTGCCCGC
Organism: Candidatus Limnocylindria bacterium; assembly: GCA_036555005.1. GTDB lineage: Bacteria > Chloroflexota > Limnocylindria > QHBO01 > QHBO01 > DASSCW01. The sequence continues at coordinate 530 of DATBME010000131.1, forward strand.
GAACGTGGCCTGCTCCGTGGCCGCCACGCCGACCCCGGGTCGCGTGCGGAACGTCCAGCTGATGCTGACGGCGTTGCCGTCTCGGTCGCGAGCGGCCTTGCCGAGGCTGACCTCGATCAGGCTGCCCTGCGGCAATCCACCCTTGATCTGGTAGTGGAGCACCTTGCCGCCATGCCGCCAATCGATACGGCCGGCCACATGTCGCCCGGTACTCAGGTTCATGACCTTGATTGCGTCGCGGGTGGCGTGCTTGTTCATCGGCTGGCTGAAGCGCAGCACCACCTGCCTGGCCCGGACGTTGGTGGCGTGCCGCTCCGGCGAGAAGCGCACCAGCTCCGCATCGGCGCGCGTGGTGAACGAGAAGCTGACGTCGCCGCCCAGCCGGTTGCCGACCGCGTCGTGGGCACCCACCAGGGAGACGGCATAGCGCGTATCCGCCTTCAGCCGGTCGCGCGGCGTGAAGATGACCTGGTTGTCGCGCCAGCCGAAGCTGCCGCGGACCGCCGGCTGCATGCTGAAGCGGGCCTCGACGTCCGCCTTGTCCATCGGCGCCGTGAACGCGATGCGGATGCCCGTCTGCGCACTGGCGTCGTTCAGGGTGTCGACCGGGGCGTCGATGAGCGGCGTGTCGCCGAGGACTGCCCCATCGGCGATGTCGTAGGAGATGGGGTTGCCCGGCACGCGGCGCTCGACCTGCGGCTGCGCATGATCCGAGAGCAGACGCACCTCGAACTCGGACACGCTGGGGGCTGTCTGAGTCGTGAAGCTGAGCGCCCGATCCTCGCCCAGCCGGGCGCCGAGGGCCCGTCTCGCCGAGGCTGCAACCGTCAACAGGTAGCGGGTGTCCGTCTGCCAGTGCCCGGTCGGCCGGAGCGTGAGCGTGCGATGGTCGGCGCTCCAGCTGGCGTACGCCTCCGTCGCGGGGGTGAGCTCCAGGTTGGCCTCCACCGAGGCAGGATCCATCGGCTCGTCGAAGGCGACAACCACCGCATCGGTCGACGGCACGCCGACGCCGATGTTGGCGGGAAGGATGGTGGTCGAAGAAAACGGGTCCGGATTCGGACCCGCAACAGCATCCTGGAGTGAAAAGCCGAGGGCGACGGCGAGAGCGAGGCCGGCGAGGGAGAGCCGGGTGAGCGCTCGATGCTGCTGTAGGTGAGCGTAGACGCTCGGCTGTGTGGCGCGCACGGTGGCGCCGATTCTTTGAACAGGACTCAATAGACCAACGACTCCTACGGCAGATTTCACCCAACGGGCACTGTGGGCGGACTCCGTGAGGCGCGCGCAGTATAGCGGGCTGGGCACCGACTGCGCTCCCTGCACGCCGCATGCCCGCTCAGCGAGCCTCGCCGAGCCGACGCGCCGCAAGGGTCGGATGGAAGGTGGCGCCCCCGTAGGAGGTGACCAGGCCCCGCGCCTCGAGCAGGGTCAGCGCGCTCGCCAGCTCCGCCGTCGTGAGGTCGCTGCCGGTCAGCAGCTCCTCCACCGAGCCGGGCTGGCCGAGCAGCCGGTAGAGCACCATCGCCTCCGGATCCGACAGGGTGGCGATGCCGAGCGGAGGGACTTTCGAGCTGAGGCCGATGGACGTCAGCAGGCCGGCCGCTGACGTCACGATGCTGGCCAGGTGATCGGCAATGAGGCGGTTGCAGCCGCGCGAGGCGATCGAGTCGATCGGCCCGGGCACCGCATACAGCTCGCGGCCGAGCTCCACCGCCGCCGCCGCGGTGAGCAGCGCGCCGGAGTGATCGGGCGCCTCGACCACCACCACCGCTCGCGCCAGCGCGGCGATGATCCGATTGCGGCGCGCGAAGTCCGGCCGGCCCGGGCTGTGCCCCGGCGCCAGCTCGCTGAGCAGGGCACCGCCCTCGGCGACCAGCCGCGCGGCGAGCTGCCGGTGGCGCGGAGGGTAGATGCGGTCGACCGCTGACGGGAGCACCGCCACGCTCCGACCGCCCGCCGCCAGGGCGGCGGTGTGCGCCTCGCCGTCGATACCGATCGCCAGGCCGCTGACCACGGTCACGCCCGCCCGGGCGAACTCGTCAGCGATCTCCTGGGCCGCCGATCGGCCGTAGCCCGTCGCCCGACGCGTGCCGACCACGGCCACCGACGGGCGGGTCAGCGCGGCCGGATCGCCGGCCAGATAGAGGACCGGCGGACGAGGATCGGTGGCGCGCAGGGCCGCCGGATAGTCCGGGTCGAGCGCGGTCAGCGTGATGCCGCCGGCGCCACGCACCCTGGCTTCGACCTGGCGTGCCACGCTGCTGGCGCCACGGCGCCTGATGCGCGCCAGCCCCTCCGCGGCGTCTCGCGGGCGTCGCGGCAGGCAGTCCAGCAGGCCATCGCCGGCGGCCCATGCCGCGCGGGCCGAGCCGAACCGCTCCAGCATGCGCGCGAAGCCGACGCCGCCCACCCCCGGCACCAGCGAGATGGCGATCCAGTAGGGGCGGTCTGCCTCTGCGTCGATCGCCTCCAGGCCCAGCCCCCGCCAGCTTCCCGCCGGGGAACGACGGTCGTCCACCGTAAGGTCCGCGGCTGATCGCCGCTCCCGCCCCACGCCGATCACGCGGCCGTCTCCGGCCGATAGTGCAGGGCCTCATCGACATGCTCGGCTCGCACGCCATCACTGCCCGCCAGGTCGGCGATGGTGCGGGCCACGCGGGCGATGCGATGCAGCCGGCGCGGCGAGAGCCGGAACTTGGCGCCGCGCCGTTGCAGCAGGGTCCGCACGTGCGGATCCAGCGCCAGGCCCGCATCGCCACCGGCCGCCGGCAGGTCGCCATTGGCCAGCCCCTGCCGTTCGAGCTGCACCAGCCAGGCGAGCCGGATCCGCTGCGCGACCGCCGCGCTGGGTTCGACACCGTCCGGATCCGCATGGCGCGGCTCCTCGGCACGAACCCACAGGTCGAGGCGGTCCCGCATGGGCCCCGACAGGCGTCCGGCGTAGCGGCGCGCCTGCCCGTCATCACACCGGCATTGGCGTGACGTGGACGTCAGCCATCCGCACGGACACGGGTTGAAGGCCATCAGCAGCGTGAAGCGAGCCGGCAGCATCAGCGCCCCTTCGACGCGGGCGATGGTCACCGCCCCGGCTTCCAGCGGCTGGCGCAGGGCGTCCAGGGCATCGGTCCGGAACTCGAGCGCCTCGTCCAGGAACAGGATGCCCCGATGCGCCAGCGACGCCTCGCCCGGTCGCACCCTGGGCCCGCCGCCGACCAGGCCCTGGCTCGAGACGGTGTGGTGCGGGGCGCGGAACGGTCGCTGCCTGATCAGCGGCCGGCGTCGATCGATCAGGCCGGCGGCCGAGTAGATCCGGCTGACCTCGATCGCCTCCTCGTCCCCGAGCGGCGGCTGGAGCCCCTCCGCACAGCGCAGCAGCAGCGTCTTGCCCACGCCGGGCGGCCCGCAGATCGCCAGGTTGTGGCGTCCGGCGACGGCGACTTCCAGCGCGCGTCTGGCCGACGCCTGGCCGATGACGTCGGACAGGTCTGGCACGCCGTCCGGCGGCTGCCAGGGTGGCAGCGGCGTCGGCGAGGCCGGCCGCAGCACGCGGACGCCGGCCAGGTGGGCCACCACCTCCCCCAGGCGTGCGGCGGGCAGGACGGCGATTCCGCCCACGCAGGCGGCCTCTGCTTCGTCGCCGTCGGCGACGGTGACGCTGCCGAGGCCGGCCGCCTGGGCCGCGGCGACCAGCGACAGCACGCCGTTCACCGGGCGTACGCTGCCGTCGAGCGCCAGCTCCCCCAGCAGGGCAGTCGACTCCAGCCGGCTGAGCTCGGGCAGCTGGCCTGATGCGGCCAGGATGCCGACCGCGATGGCCACGTCATAGGCGGTGCCGTCCTTCGGCACGTCGGCCGGCGCAAGGTTGACCGTGATCCGGCGGGACGGCACCTCGAAGCCGGAGTTGCGCAGCGCCGACCGGACGCGCTCCCGCGCCTCCTGCACCTGGCTGCCGGCCAGGCCCACGATCGTGAGCGACGGCAGGCCGAAGGCGACGTCCACCTCCACCCGCACCGGCAGCCCTTCCACGCCGAGCAATGAGGCACTGAGCGTCTGGGCCAGCATGGGCACTCCGCGGGAGGCGTGGTTGCGGGGAGTGCCGGTCGCCCGCCTGCTCGCCTCCCAAACTCCAGCGGCGACCGGCGCGCCGAGGCTACGGACGCGGCCTTATCGCGGGGTTAGCGGGGCGTTATCAGCGTGCGGGCGTCAGACGCGCGCGGTGGCGACCTCGGCGGCCAGCTGCTCGTCCACCTTCTTGGCGAAGTCGGATACCGAGCGGCCCAGGGGACCATCGGGCCGGGAAGACATGAACGGCTCGCCCGAGTTCAGGGCGCTGATGGCGCCGCGGTACTCGTTGATGACCTGGTAGTCGACCTTGCGGTTGAGCGCCGACTCGGCGTTGTTGACGTTGATCCCGGTGTAGGCATTCGATCGGTTCAGGACCAGCTGGACCTTCCCCTTTTCGTAGCCGAGGTGATCCATCGTCTCCAGCACCGAGCGGACGTTCTTCAGGCAGGACAGGTCGGCCGTCATGACCACGAAGATGACGTCGGCCTCGTCGAAGAGCTGCAGGTTGAAGTCGTCGATCGTCTTCACCATGTCGACGAAGGTGTAGTCGTACATCTTCCGGAACAGGTTGAGCAGGGTGCTCACCGTGGTCGGATCGGTGCGCTGCCGCTCCATGACGATGTCGGCCGCCTCCGGCGATGGCGGGGCCAGCAGCAGGTCCACGCCGGAGTGATGGCGCACGATCAGCTTGCGCAGCAGGTCGGCGTCCAGGTCCGGTTCGCTGACCGCGTTGACGATCGAGGCCGTGTCCAGGCCAAGGTCCAGGAAGACGCGCAGGTCGCCGAACTGCAGGTTGGCGTCGATCAGCGCGGTGCGGCGGCGCAGCTCGCGACCCATGGCGATGGCCGTGTTGATGGCGATGGTGGTGGTGCCGACGCCGCCCTTGGCCCCGTAGAAGACCGCCAGCCGCCCGAGCGTGGTCGTCTCCGTCCCGGCCGCGGCCGGCAGGGTTCCGCCGCGGGCCAGCAGCGCCTTGATGCGCGCCATCAGCTCCAGCGGGTGGAAGGGCTTGACGATGTCATCGTCGGCGCCGGCCCGCAGGCCTTTGACGCGCTCGCCGACGTCCGCCTCGGCGGTGAGCATGATGATCGGGACCCGACGCCCGCTCTCCTCGGCGGCACGGATCTGCTGCGTGGCGGCGTAGCCATCCAGCTTGGGCATGGCCACGTCCATCAGGATCAGGTCGGGCTGCGACTCCTTGGCCATGGCGACGCCGGCCTGGCCGTCGGAGGCGACGATCACCTCGAAGCCCTCCTGCTTGAGGGTGAAGACCAGGACGCGCTGGATATTCAGGTCGTCGTCGACGACCAGGACCTTCGTGGCAGCCATGCGAGGCGCGATTATACGGGCGCCACTCCGTCCAGGTGCCGCCCCAGGAACTCGAGGACGCGACGCTCGTAGGCCTCCCCGGCCACGCCGTGGGCCTCACTGTGGGCGGCGCCCTCCACGACCAGCAGCTCCTTGGGCTCGTGGGCCGCTTCGAACAGCCGCACCGCTTGCGTCCAGTCGACCAGCCGGTCCTCCCGCGGCGCGATCAGCAGCAGGCCGCGCGGCGCGATCTGCCCCACCCGCTGGATCGGCTGACGCAGCCGGGTGCGCGCTCGCACCGACGCCGCGGCGACGACCAGCCGCGAGCCCAGCCGCGCCAGCGGATACCGCCCCTCCCGCATGCGGTTGGCGATGGGGTTCTCGAGCACGGCATACGCCGCATCGGCCACCACCGCGGCCACCGGCAGGTCCGGCGCCGCCATGATCGCGACCGACGCGCCCATGCTGATCCCCATCAACGCCAGCGGCCCGAAGCCGCGTCCCTGCAGGAAGCGCACGGCGGCCGCCACGTCGCGCTGCTCCATGGTGCCGAGCGTGATCGGCGCATCGTCCGAGTTGCCGTGGCCGCGGAAGTCGAACTGCAGGATGTTGTAGCGCGGCTGGATCCATGGCACGAACTCGGTCAGCCACGGCAGTCGGTGCCAGCTGAAGCCATGCATCAGGATCACCGTCGCCCTCGTCTCCCGCCCGGCGGGAATCAACCAGCCATCCAGGGTGTAGCCGTCATCGGTCGTGAAGCGCACGTCCTCGTGAGCCAGGCCGATGTCTCCCGGATGTGCCGGGTCCCCCTCCTCCATCGGCGCCACCGGCTTGCGCTCCGGCCGGACGACCCGACGCGAGCCCTCGACCGTGACGAAGCCCAGGTAGCCGGCCGCGCCGGCCGCCACGATGCGGCCGAGCCAGGCGGCCATGCTGCGACGCGTGGATCCGCGGCCTGCCATGGCTCAGCCGGGAGTGGCCTGCCCGTCGCCCTCGCTCTCGCTCTCGCGCGCGATGCGCGCCGAGCGCATGGCGTCACCGATCGGGCGGCTCAGCTCGGAGAGCTCCATCGGCACGATCCAGGTGGTCGAATTGCTGGCGGCCAGCGACTTGAGCGCCTCCAGGTACTGGAGCGCCATCGTCTTCTCGTCGACGCCGCGAGCGGCGCTGAAGATGGTCTGCAGGGCGTTGCTGAAGCCCTCGGCCTGCAGGATCTGCGACTGGCGGTTGCCCTCGGCCCGCAGGATGGCGCTCTGCTTGTCCCCCTCGGCTACGTTGATGGTGGCCTGACGGGTGCCCTCCGACTCGGTGATCACCGCGCGCCGGTTCCGCTCGGCGCTCATCTGGCGGTTCATGGCGTCCTGGATGTCGCGCGGCGGCACGATCTCGCGGATCTCGACACTGGTGATCTTCACGCCCCAGCGCTCGGTCACCTCGTCCAGCTTGGCGCGCAGGATGTGGTTGATCTCCTCGCGCTTGGCCAGCACGTCGTCCAGCGGGATGTCGCCGATCACCGCCCGCAGTGTCGTGGCGGCCAAAGCCTGCGACGCGCCGGAGAAGTTCGTCACGGCCGTGACCGACTCTTCCGGGTCGAAGACCTTCGAATAGACCAGGAAGTCGATGTTGATGGGCGCGTTGTCCTTGGTGATGCAGGTCTGCTGCGGCACCTCCAGGTAGAACTCCCGCAGGTCCACCTTCACCGGCTGCTGGATGATCGGCACCAGCAGGACCAGGCCCGGTCCGGCCGCTCCGTTGGTCACGCGTCCCAGCGTGAACACGACCAGGCGCTCGTACTGCCGGACGATGTTGACGGTGCTGTAGATCAGGAACAGGAGCACCAGCGCGACGACGACCAGGATCACGATCGGAACGATGTCTTCCATGGCGCGGGCCACACCTCGCAGGCTTCAGGTCGCCAAGCATACGACGCCGCCGATGAATGTCCGATTTCGCGCCCAGTGCGGTGGATACGTGCATACGTCGCGCTTCCGCTTCTTTGATCCAGATCCCCGTCACGAATCCCACGAAGCCCTT
>DATBME010000001.1:0-9614 GCA_036555005.1 Candidatus Limnocylindria bacterium
CTGCAGCACGCGCTCCACCTCGCGCACGCGGAACGGCTTCGCGATGACCGGCGCCACCTGCGCGATCTCGCGGCGTCGGGACGGTCCGGCGGCGGTGCAGAAGACCACGCGCACGTCGGCGGTCCGCGGGTTGGCCCTGACCTCGCGCACGAGGTCGGTGCCGCGCCCGTCCGGCAGGTCGTCGTCGACCACCATGATGGCCGGCGCCAGCCCACGCAGCGCCTCCCGCGCCGAGGAGATGCGGGTGAAGGCGACCGGCTCGAAGCCGCACATCTCCGCCAGGTCGCTCAGCAGGGCGAGCGTCAGCACGTCGTCCTCGATCACGAAGGCGCGTGGCGGCGGTCGTTCGCCCATGCGTCTTCCCCCTTCCTGGTCGCCTCTCTGCACTGCGGTGCACGACGCGTGCCACCGCGCCGGCCGCGGCTGGCGGCCAGAGGCCACGATCAGGAGGCAGGGCTGTCGCCGACCACGACCCCGTCGCGCAGCTCGATCACGCGGTCAGCCACGTCGAGCATCGCCGGATCGTGGGTCGCCACGATGGCGGTCACGCCCCGCTGCCTGACCAGGCGACGCAGCAGGCTCATGATGCCGTGCCCGGTCTGGGAGTCGAGCTGCCCGGTTGGCTCGTCGGCCAGCAGCAGGGCCGGCTCGTTGGCCAGCGCACGGGCAATCGCGACCCGTTGCTGCTCGCCGCCCGACAGCTCATGCGGGCGGTGGTTGGCCCGATCCGCCAGCCCCACCAGGCCCAGCAGCTCACGGATGCGCTCCTCTCGGGCCGCCGGCTCGGTGCCGATCAGGCGCAGCGGCACCTCGACGTTCTCCGCCGCCGACAGGATCGGCAGCAGGCCGAACGCCTGGAAGATGAAGCCGATGCGACGGCGGCGGAAGGCCACCAGCTCCGCCTCGGACAGCTCGGACACCGACAGGCCGTCAACCATGACGCTGCCCGCGCTGGGCCGTTCCAGGGCGCCGATCAGCGACAGCAGCGTGGTCTTGCCCGATCCGGAGCGTCCCTTGACCGCGATCAGCGCCCCGCGCTCGACCCGCAGGTCGATCCCGCCCACCGCCCGCACCACGCCGCCACCCATCGCGTACTCGCGGACCAGGCCGCGAGCGTCGACCATCAGGCCGTCGGTGGTCATCGGCCGTCCCCGTCGCGATCCGGCCAGACCGTGATGTGGTCGTCCTCGAGGACCAGGCGCACCCGGCGCCGCAGGCCAAGGGCGTCGACGTAGTCGCGCGGCAGCTGCAGGCGCCCGACCCGGTCCAGGACCGCGTACTCCTCGGCCACCAGGTGATGCTCCCCGGCCTCCGACACCGCGGCGCGACGCAATGTCTCCGTGGCGGTGCGCCCGTCACGGATGGCGATGGTGCGGCTGACGCGCTCGCTGACCAGCGGGTCGTGGGTCACCACCACGATCGTGACGCCCAGCTCCGCGTTCACCGAGCGCAGCAGGTCGAAGATCTGCTGCGCGGTGTCCGAGTCCAGCTCGCCGGTCGGCTCGTCGGCGAACAGCACCGACGGCCGGTTGGAGATCGCCACCGCGATCGAGACGCGCTGCTGCTCGCCGCCGGAGAGGCGGTCCGGCCGGTGGTCGCCGCGCTCGGCCAGGCCCACCAGCTCCAGCAGCTGGCCGGCGCGGGCCTGCCGCTCGGCCGGCGCGACGCCCTCCAGCAGCATCGGCAGCTCGACGTTCTCGGCGGCGGTCAGGTAGGGCAGCAGGTTGCGCGCCGACTGCTGCCAGACGAAGCCGATCACCCGGCGCCGGTAGGCGGTCCGCTCCTTGGCGTCCATCTCGCCCAGGTGGTGGCCGGCCACCGTGGCGCGGCCCGCCGACGGCACGTCCAGGCCGCCCAGGATGTTCAGCAGCGTGCTCTTGCCGCTTCCCGAGGCACCGACCAGGGCGATGAACTCGCCGCGCTCCACCAGCAGGTCCAGGCCCTGCAGCGCCACCACCTCCAGGTCGGCGACCTTGTAGATCTTCACCAGGTTGTCGCACACGATCAGTGCCTCGTCCCCGCTCAGGGCGCGGGGGCGCTGCACCTCCACGCCCACCTGGGCGCTCACCGGCTCGCCCGGCTGCAGGTCGACGATGTCGCTGATCGGTTCGGTCATTCCGTCCTCGTCTGCTCGCTCAATCGTCGCCGAAGCGCAGCGCGTCCGCCGCGCGCGCGCGCCGGGCCGTCCAGGTGCCGATCCCGATCGCCAGCGCCACCACCGCCGCCAGCGCCAGGCTCACCAGCCCCACCACCCACCAGTCGATGCGCAGATCCAGCGTCCCGCCGCCGGCGAAGGCCGACAGGCCCATGCCCGGCGCCAGCAGGTAGGCGATCGCGATCCCCAGCGCCAGGCCCGGCAGCACCGCCAGCAGGACCGATGGCGCGTGCTCGACCACGGTCAGCCACAGCGACTGACCGCCGCTCAGTCCCAGCGTCCGCAGCAGCGCCTCCTCGCGGCGCCGGCGCGCCGCCGACAGCGTGAGCGCGGCAATCACGGCGATGGCGGTGTACAGCGCGCAGACGACCATCGTCAGCCGGAAGCCGTCAACGATGGCGGCCACCAGCGGCGCCTCGAGCAGCGCCCGATACGCCGCGTGCCGCGAGACGAAGCGGACCGAGGCCGACTGCTGGCTGAAGGTGGAGGCCACCTCCTCTTCGATCTCCGCCGGACCACGCAGCAGGACCGTGGACGGCAGCAGCGGCGGGTTCTGGTAGGCCGCCGCCAGCTGCTCGAACGAGGCGATCACGAACCCGGTCTCGGGTGGGACCCCGGCAAAGGTCTCGCGGACCTGGACCACCTCCATCGTCATCGGCTGTCCACGTACGGTGAGCAGGAAGGTGTCGCCCGGGTTGAATGGGGCGCCACCGCCCGGCAGCCGCCGCGAGATGATGGCCGGGATCGGGCGATCGGGGGTTCCGGCGGAGGGATCGGGCGCGTCTAGCATCGGTGCCGGGTAGGCGACCGCTGCGGGGCTGCCGTCCAGCACCTCCCCATACGCCGCCAGGTCGGGGGCATTCAGGAAGATGTTGCTGCGCAGGTTCGACTGGATCTCAAACGGCGCCGCCGTGTCGACCAGCGCGTTCGCCCAGGCCTGGACGCCGTCGATCGCGTCCGGGTCGACCCGGGATGAGAGGCCGGCGCCCGAGATGGTGTCGATCCGGTAGTCGGCGCCGACCGCCTGCCACGACGCGTCCTGCTGCCCGCGGTCGACGCTGACGCTGACCACCGAGGCGAAGGCGCTGAAGGCGGCGGTCAGCATCAGCACCAGCAGCGGCAGGGCGACTGCCCCGGAGTGGCGGCCCACGTTGCGCAGGCCGAGCACCGGCACCAGGTCGCGCCGCCGCGCCGCAAACCAGCCGCCCGCCCGGATGGGGAAGGGGTAGACCCGCAGCAGCACGATCCCCACTGCCACGGCGGCCAGCACCGGCACCGCGGCCAGGAACGGATCGAAGCGCACCTCCTCGTCGGCGATGGCCAGGCCGCGCTGGCGCAGCAGCATGGCGCCGGCGACCGCCAGGAAGACGGCCGTGCCCTCCAGCACCAGCCGCCGCGGCGACGCGCGGATGGGCGGGGCCTCGTCACGGTCGTTGGTGCCGTACGGCTGCCGCGCGGCCGGCCAGGTGGCCAGCACCAGGACGAGGGCGGCGGCGAGGCAGACGAGCAGCCCCAGCACCGCCGAGGCCAGGCTCGGCCGCCCGGGCACGATCAGCGTCGCGATCCCCCAGCCCAGCAGCGCCGGTGGGGCGGCCACCAGCAGCCCCTCCCACAGCTGGGTGCCGAGCAGCAGCCAGCCGGTGGCTCCGCGCCCGCGCGTCAGCTCCAGGCTGGGACGCCGCCGGCTGACCAGCAGGATGCCGATCATGCCGATCGCGCCGATCGCCAGCGCGAACGGCCCGATGGCCGCCACCGAGAGCACGGCGGTGGTGGCCGCTCGCTGGTCGTGGTAACGCTCGACGATGTCGAGCAACCCCGAGCGCAGTACGAAGCCGGTCGCCAGCGAGGCGTCGCTGCTGGTCGTCTGGAACTGCGTCTCCAGCCGCTCCAGGCCGGTCGTCAGCTCCTCCTCCTGCCCGGCATCCAGGCGACTGGGATCGACCAGGTAGCGCCACTGGTAGCGCACCGGCATCTCCGACGTGACCAGGCCGTCGAGCGTGTCCGGCGCCACCAGGGCGGTCGCGAAGGCGATGGGGTTGTCCAGCGTGCCGCCGACGTTCACCAGCTGCAGCGCGCGGTCGGCGTACCACGCCTCGGCGTCAGGATCCGTCACGGCGTAGATGCCGACCACCTCGAATCGCGCCTCCGGCGCGCGCTGGAAGGCGCGACCGATGAGCGGATCCGCTCCGTCGGCCAGGCCGAACAGGACGTCACCGACCGCCACGCCGATCTCCCGCGCGGTCGCATCCGAGACGGCGATCTCGAATACCGGCGGCACCGGTGGCGGCGGCTCCTCGGCCGGGTCCAGTCCGAACGAGGCCTGGGCCAGGTGGTCGCCGGTCGAGGCCGGCAGGCGCCCATCGGTCATGCGAATGGCGTCGTCCAGCCCCGACTGGTGGCGCAGGGTGATGAAGGTGTCGTAGTTCGGCGGATCCGGGATTTCGAAGCGCACCGTGGTGAAGGCCAGCTGCCGGCCGCCAATCGCCCGGCGCAGCACCGCCGGGAACTCGTCGGCCAGGTCGTCGCCCAGCTGGTTGACCGCGTCCAGCGAGCCCTCGGCAACGGGCAGCACCGACACCGTCGACAGCTGCAGGTTGCGCTGCACGGGACCGCTGGCCTGCACCTCGTGGCGCAGCCCGGCGTCCGAGACGCGGTCGAGGAGCCGCGGCGCGGCCGAGAAGACGAGGCCGGTGGCCGCCACCAGGCCCACGATCAGCAGCACGATCCCGACCTCGCCGCGCAGCCGTCGCAGCAGGAAGGCGGCCGCCCACACCGAGCGCATGCTCAGTCCTCGCCCATGCGCAGGGCGGAGCCGATGCCGAAGCGCCGCAGCACGCGGCTGAGCAGCATCACGGTGATGCCCAGGGCGGCAATCGCCAGCAGCTCAAGCAGGGCGATGGCGGCCCACGGCACGTCCAGCAGCACCGGCGGGAACGGGTTGTCGCCGGCCTGGGTAACGGTGACGAACGGCAGCACCACCCAGCCGATGACCAGGCCCATCGCCGTGCCCGCCGCCAGGCTGACAGTCACCACCGCGGCGTTCTCCAGCCACAGCCAGCCCGACAGCTCGCGACCGGACATGCCCAGCGCGCGCAGCAGCGCGAACTCGGTGCGTCGCTGGCGCGCCGACACCGCGGCGCTGATGGCCAGGCCGATCACCGCGAACAGGGCGGCCACCACGAAGCCGACGCTCAGCGCACCGATGATCCCCAGCGCCACCGGGTCGGCGCTCAGGACGCGGGTCCGCTCGTCGATCGTCTCGGCCGAGACGGCGGTCAGCGGCGCTCCGCGCAGGGTTGCGGCCACGCCATCGGCCGCTCCGTCGGCGGTCTCCAGCCACCACTCGTCAGGGAAGTTGATCTGCCGCGCCGTCGCGTAGCGCATCAGCTCCAGGGTCGCCAGGTCGGCGATGACCAGCGGCCTCGCCGCGTCCGTCGTCGGGAACGAGCTGACGGCACCGCTGATGCGCACCATCCGGTTCTGCCCAAAGAGGCGGACCCCCAGGACGTCGCCCACCGACAGCGAGGTGCCCTCCAGCAGGGCGCGGTTCACCACGGCCGGCAGCTCGGTATCGCCGAAGCGGTCGACCGCGCTGGCCAGGTAGCCGATCTGGTTCGGCTCGCCGATGGTGAAGCTCGAGCCGAGCAGTGGATTGCTGTCGCTCAGCTCGACGGCCAGGCCATCGTGCGGGACGGTGTCCGGAACTGCCTGTCCGGCCGGGCTGATGGTCGTCACCCAGCCGCCCGCGGAGCCCAGGTCGACCGGCTGCCACGCCTCGCCGTCCGCCTCCTCGCTCCAGTCGAGCGAGGTCAGCGTCGCGGTGCCGGCGTTGGCGAACACCAGTCCCGGGATCGCGGCCTGCAGCCCGATCTCGACGATGGCGATCGGCCCGGTCATGTGCAGCGGCAGGCCGGCCGCGCCGGCCGCCAGCGTGTCCGGTGCGCGGATCTGCACCTCCACCTGCTCGGGGCCCTCCGGGTCGAGCGGCACGGGTTCGACGTCGAACCGATGGAGCAGCCCGTCGCCGTCGCGCAGCACCACCGTGGCGCCATACACCGGGTGGCCGTCCAGCACCGACAAGGGCACCGGCTCCACCGACACCTCGCCCGTGTCCTCGTCGAAGCTCTGGCTCACCAGCGAGGTGATGTCGATCTCGGCGCCGACGCGCAGGCGGGCCGGCAGTCCCGGCAGTTCGATCAGCTCCACCGGCTGCCGTGCGGCGGCCAGTGGCGCCAGGACGTCGGCGAGCGGCGCAGCGGCCTGGTCCGACCGGAAGTGGACGGCATCGGACGCCTCGGGCACGAACCCGATCAGCTCCCCCGCGCCCGCGGCCCGCGTGACCGCAAGGCGCTCGTGCCGCACCGGCGTCAGGCCGGTCACGCCGTCCAACGAGCCGAAGGTCGCGGCCTGTGCCCAGGGCGGGATGGCTGACGGGCCGCGCCCTGGCACGACCCGCACGTCGGTGCCGACCTGGTAGGCGGCCTGGTCCTGCTGCGAATCGGCCCAGGTGGAGCCGTAGCTGACCGCGAAGATGCCCATGCTGATGGCCAGCATCAGCAGCAGCGCGGCCCTGGTGTAGCGCAGCGGCCGGCGCGCCAGCTGCCGGGCACCCAGCGAGCCGATCAGGTTGCGCCCGCGCGCCACGGCCCGCTCGATGAGCTCCGCCATCAGCGGCAGCAGGCGCAGCGCCAGCACGCCGCCGGCCAGCAGACCGATGGCCGGGGCCGCCACCAGCAGCGGGTCCAGGCCCAGCGTGCCGCGGACCGAGGTGGTCAGCGGCGAGCCGTAGAGCCGCAGCTGCCACAGGGCGATGACGGTGACCGCCAGCAGCGCCAGGTCGATCCCGATGCGCTGCCCGAGCGTCCGCGTCTCCTGGCGCGAGACGCCGGTCTGCTCGTCCATGAAGGAGCGGGCCGCGCTCAGCGCCGGCAGCACCAGCAGCGCCACGCAGCCCAGCGCTGCCGCGCCGGCGGCCAGGTACGCGTCGGTGCTGACCAGCGGCACGATGCCCAGCTGGATACGGGACAGCGGCCCGGCCACGTTCAGCAGGCTCAGCGCCCCGGCCGCCAGCCACGGGCCCAGCAGGGCGGCGGGGATGGCCAGCACCAGCCCCTCGATCAGCGCCAGCCCCACGATCTGGGCGGTTCCGGCGCCGCGGGAACGCAGCAGCGCGGTGTGCACGCGGCGGTGCTCGACCAGCAGGTTGGCGGTCAGCACGATGGCATAGGCCGCCAGCACCGCCAGCTGGATGATCAGCAGCAGCACGCCGGTGCGGCTGACCAGCAGCGAGCGCTCGGAGCTCGCCAGGATCGATCCCAGCTTCGTCGCCACCCGCGGCGTGGCGTCGGGCAGCGCCGCCTGCAGGCGTGGCGACAGGTCGCGCAGCCGTGCCCGCAGGGCGGACGTCTCGTCGACGTCCAGCTGCCCGAAGTCCGGGAAGGCGTGCCAGGTGAAGGCCACGCTGCCTGATCCGGCATGGGCGAGCGCGTTGGCGCGTGTTGTGAGCAGCGGTCCGATGGTCCGGTAGCGGTCGCTGAGGCTCACCCCGGCCAGCAGCTGCTGGTCCTCCCACCAGAACGGGTCGGTGGGATCGGTCACGTGGTAGATGCCGGCCACGCGAACCGTGACCAGCATGCCGGCGTCGAGGCGGCTGATCAGCTCCAGCTCGTCGCCGACGGAGCTGGCCATCTCGGTGGCCGCCTCCTCGGAGACTGCCACCTCGATCGGCTGTGACCCGGTCGCCCCGGCGGGCCACGTCCCCCGGACCAGGCTGGCGTGCTCCTCGATCCCATCGGCGAAGCCCAGGACCGTCAGGTCGCGCACGGCCTCGGGGTCCTGGCCTGGCAGTGCGAAGGTGTTGGATTGCCCGCTCCAGCGCACGTCGGTCGGCAGGTCGCCCATCGCGTCGCGCAGGGCGCGGCTGACGATGGCATTGACGCCCTCGGCGTCGGCCACCGTGGCGCGCAGGGTGACCTCCACGTTCGAGTCGGACACCGGTGCATCGGCCAGCACCCGATGGAGCCCCGCCAGCGACACGGCACTGGAGTAGATCGGGCCCGCAGCCAGAAGGGTCGCGGCCAGCAACGTGATGAGCCACGCGGCACCGACGATCGGCCAGTCGACGCGCATCCGCTCCAGGCTCACCCGCCACGTACCAAGCGGCGAGTGCACGAAAGCGTTCGCTCCTCGTGTGATTCGTCTGTTCTTCTACATCTTCCGGTACTACCCCGGCCAACGCCCTGCAGTTCATGCAAGGCCCCGGGCGGCGCAAATGCCGGCGGCGCGCGCCGCTAGACTCGGCAGCGATGCCCCTGATCGAGGCCCGGGCGCTCACCAAGCGCTACGGCGCGCACGTCATCGCGCTCGATGCCCTGACGCTCGACGTCGAACCGGGGATCATCGGCCTGGTCGGCGCCAACGGCGCGGGCAAGAGCACCTTCCTCAAGATCCTGCTGGGGCTGCTGGAGCCGACCGATGGCTCGGCCTCGGTGATGGGCCTGGACGTCACGCGCCAGGGCCCGGAGATCCGGCAGTTCGTGGGCTACCTGCCGGAGCACGACTGCCTGCCGCCGGACCTGTCGGCCACCGACTTCGTGACGCACATGGGCCGCATGTCCGGGCTGCCCGCGTCGGCCTCGCGCGAGCGCACCGCCGAGGTGCTGCGCCCCGTGGGCCTCTACGAGGAGCGCTACCGGCCGATCGGCGGCTACTCGACCGGCATGAAGCAGCGGGTCAAGCTGGCCCAGGCGCTGGTCCACGACCCCAAGCTGCTGCTGCTGGACGAGCCGACCAACGGCCTGGATCCGGCGGGGCGCGACGAGATGCTGGACCTGGTCAAGCGCACGGGCACCGAGTTCGGGATCGCCACCGTTGTCGCCTCGCACCTGCTGGGCGAGATCGAGCGGGTGTGCAGCTTCCTGCTGGCCATCGACAGCGGCCGCCTGCTGCGCGCCGCCACCATCGCCTCATTCACGGAGCGCACCGGCACGCTGGGGGTCGAGGTCGAGGACGGGGCCGATGCCCGGGCCGCCCGACTGGCTGCGGCCGGGCTCGACGCGCGCGTCGAGGGACGCAGCGTGCTGGTCGACGCGCCGGACGAGCGACCCTATGACCTGGTGCGCGACATGGTCGACGAGCTGGGGCTGGGCCTGGTCCGGCTGGAGCACCGCCGGCACCGGCTGGAGGACCTGTTCCGCGGCGACGGCGGCGAGCTGCACGACCATGACGCCGAAACCGCGCCCGCCGAGGCCGCGACTTGACCCCGCAGGAGCCGGCACTGCGCAGCCGCGAGAGCGCCACCGGCGCGATCTACGACCTGGGCTACCGCGGCTACGACGGCCCGCGGCTGGGTCGCCGCTACGCGGTGGCGACCCTGTTCTGGGCCAGCCTGCGCGCCGCCTATGCGCTGAAGCGCAGCGGGCGTGCCAA
Organism: Candidatus Limnocylindria bacterium; assembly: GCA_036555005.1. GTDB lineage: Bacteria > Chloroflexota > Limnocylindria > QHBO01 > QHBO01 > DASSCW01. The sequence continues at coordinate 9,584 of DATBME010000001.1, forward strand.
GATCGTGCCCTGGGGCCTGGCCGCCCTGCTG
>DATBME010000041.1:0-14138 GCA_036555005.1 Candidatus Limnocylindria bacterium
CAGACCAGCTCGGGCCGCAGCGGCTCCCACGACAGGTCCTTGCCGCGGTTCCAGCGCGACGTCGCGCCGGGCATGCGCTTGCCCTCCCACTGCGCCTCCCACTCCTTCCATTCGCCCCACGGGTGGCCGTCCAGCGCGTCCTTGCGGTACGGCTCCAGGAAGCCGACCAGCTCGCGGCGGCGGTCCATCGTGAACGAGGAGGTGACGCCGACGTGCTGCAGCTGCCCGGCGTCGTTCCACAGCCCCAGCAGCAGCGAGCCGACCATGGTGCCGGGGCCGTTCTTGTGCCATCGGAAGCCGGCCACCACGCAGTCCGCGGTGCGGAGATGCTTGACCTTCGCCATCTCGCGCTTGCCGGGCAGGTAGGGCTGGTCGTGGCGCTTGGCCACCACCCCGTCCAGCCCGGCTCCCTCGAAGACGTCGAACCACTCCCGGGCCACCACCGGGTCGCGCGTAGCGGGCGTCAGCAGGACCGATTCGGGGGCATCCGCCAGCACGGTCTCCAGGGCCGCGCGCCGGTCGTCCAGCGGCGCCTCGCGCAGGTCCCGATCGCCCGCGGCCAGGCAGTCGAACGCGACGAACGACGACGGGGTCTCGCGCGCCAGCATCGCCACCCGGGAGGCCGCCGGATGGATGCGCAGCAGCAGAGCCTCGAAATCGAGCCAGCCGTCACGCTCGATCACGATCTCACCGTCGATCACGAAGCGCGCATCGGCGCCGCCCACGGCCAGCAGCGGCTCGATCAGCTCGGGGAAGTATCGGTCCAGCGGCTTCAGGTCCCGCGATTGCAGGTAGACCTCCGGGCCGTCGCGAAAGACGAGGGCCCGGAAGCCATCCCACTTCGGCTCGTAGCGCCAGCCGTCGCCGACGGGCAGCTCGGGAGTGGGCTTGGCCAGCATCGGCTCGATGGGAGGAGGAATCGGGAAGGCCATCGGCTCCGATGATACGCGGCGCCATCGGCCATACTCCGGCGCGCTATGGGGATCAGCCTCCAGTTCCTGGGTGCGGTGGGCACCGTCACCGGCTCGCAGTTCCTGGTCCGGACCTCGCACGCCGCCGTGCTGGTCGACTGCGGCATGTTCCAGGGATCACCCGAGGAGGTGAGCCGGAACCGCATCCCGTTCGCCTTCGAGGCCGGGTCACTGGACGCGCTGCTGCTGACCCATGCCCACCTGGACCACTGCGGACGCATCCCGGCCCTGGTGCGAGCGGGCTACCACGGGCCGATCTACGCGACGGACGCGACCGCCGACCTGGCCGAGATCGTCCTGCGCGACGCCGCCAAGCTGCAGGCAGAGGCGGAGGCCCGATGGCGCCGCAAGCACCCGGACGAGGCGACCGCAGCCGACGCCGAGCTGCGCTCCGAGGAGGCGGCGGCCGAGGACGATGCCAGGGACGACGAGGCGATGCCCGAGCGGCTCCGCACGGCGCAGCCCCAGGGCATGACCATGACCCAGGCCGCGCTCTACGACGAGCGCGACGTCGACCAGACGGTGCGCCAGTTCCGCGGCGTGCGCTACGGTGCGATGACGGAGGTGGCGCCCGGCATACACGCCACCTTCCACGATGCGGGGCACATCCTGGGCTCGGCGATCATCGAGCTGCGGCTCACCGAGGGCGAGCGGACCGTGACCATCGTCTTCTCGGGCGACCTGGGCCGCAGCGACACGCCCATCGTCGCCGACCCCACGCCCGTGAAGCACGCCGACTTCGTGGTCGTCGAGTCAACCTACGGCAACCGCGAGCACGCCGACCACGACGTCGCCGTCGAGCAGCTGGCCGCGACCATCAACGAGGTGGCCGGCGCCCGCGGCGTGATGCTGGTCCCGTCCTTCGCCATCGGTCGCACCCAGGAGCTGGTCTGGGTGCTCGACGAGCTGCTGCGTGATGGGCGCATCCCGCACGTGCCGCTCTACCTGGACTCGCCGATGGCCTCGCGCGCGTCGGACGTCTACCTCCGCCACCCCGAGGTCTACGACGAGGAGACCGCCACCCTGCTGCGTTCCGGCGACTCGCCGCTGGCGTATCCCGGCGAGGAGTACACCAACACCGTCGACCAGTCGAAGGCGATCCGCGATCAGCCGCGCCCGATCATGGTCGTCGCCAGCTCGGGGATGCTGACCGGCGGCCGGATCGTGCATCACCTCAAGGACTTCCTTCCCGATCCGGCCTGCACGCTGCTGTTCATCGGCTACCAGGCGGAGGGGACGCTGGGCCGCCACCTGCAGACCGGCGGCAAGACGGCGCGGATCGACCACGTCGAGCACGAGGTGCGCTGCAAGGTGGTGTCGATCTCCGGCTTTTCGGCGCATGCCGACGTCAACGAGCTGACGGCCTGGCTCGCGCACTTCTCGGCCGGCACGGCGGCGGAGGCCGGGGCCGGCACTGCGGCGGAGGCCGGGGCCGGCACGCGGGCCGGCACGGGGGCCGGCGCGGTGGCTGCGGTCGGGGCTGCCGCCGAGGCCGATGGCTCCGCCGCGCGACCGCAGCGGATCTACCTGGTCCATGGCGACCCGGACGCCACCGGCCCGTTCGCCCAGCGGCTGCGCCGCGAGCTGGGCCTGGATGTCCACATCCCCAGCTACCGGGAGATCGTCCCCCTGGGCTGAGAGGTGCGGCAGCGGCTCGCCACTCCTGGCCGCCGCTCCTGGCCGCCGCCCCCCGCCGACGGTCTACTCGCGTCTAGTCAGATCGCACTGTGGCTGGCGTTAGGCGGGCCGGAGTCTCGGATATGGACTGCTGGCTTGATGGTTCACGCTCAGTTGCATGCGCTTCCTCGCCTCAGATCGGCCGCTGAGCCGCCTAAGTCCAACCAGGCAGGAATCTGACGACTCGTCAGCGCCACATCACGGATAACACCAACGACGCCGGAATTTGACGATTCCGCGCCGCGCCGGGTCGGCATCAGCGCACAACCAGCGGCGTGCTGATGTGGATGGGGCGTGGACAACTCGGCGCCCGCGATCGCAATTTCGTGGATATGTGGGTTGGCGGCCGGCTGACGAGCCCTTAACGTATCGGTTGTCCCGGAGGAGCCGGGCAGCGATTCCTGCGATTGCATCAAGGGGTCGAGGCTGGGTTCCTACGGGACATTTCGTTGTGCCCGGCGCGGGTCGTGCTCGGCCCGCAGCGTCCAGCCCCGATAGGCGGCACGGAAGCCGATCTCCCTGAGCTCGGCGGCCAGCGCCGACTCGGCCGGCGGCACGCGGTCGACGCGCTCCAGGTTCAGCTCCCGCAGCGGCCCGCCCGGTGCCAGCAGCCGCGGCAGCACCCGCACCGCCGCGCCCGCGATCTCAGGGTCGCCGGCGGCGGCCGGCAAGGTGAGCAGGCCACGCCCGCCGCGCTCGACATACAGCGCCGCCTGGCCACCGACCAGCACCACGTAGGCGCCGGCGGCGCGCTGCAACGGCAGCCGGTCGTCCGCATCACCTCGCGGCCATGGCAGGGTCGCGCCGTACGGCTGCGCGGGATCGGCGGCGGCCAGGACCGCGACCAGCGGGGCGGATTCCTCTGTCACGTCGCGCTCGCTCCGCAGCCGGTCGACGGCGCCGGGCATCGCGAACTGCGCCGCTCCCAGACCTTCGACGAAGTAGCCGCGGCGCACGCGCCCGGCCTCCTCCATCGGCTTGAGGATGGCGTACACCGAGGCGAAGCCGCCGGCCAGCCCCTCGGCCAGCACGGCCTCCCGGGTCACCACGCCGTGTCGCTCCAGCAGCGCCAGCGCGGTGGCGTGGCCGCGCTCGGTGGGCGAGCGCCCCTCCCCCACCAGGTCCGCGGTCAGCGACCAGCGCCCGGCAGCGCGCGGCGGCCCCATGCCGGCCGGCCGGCCCGGCCGGGACGACCGCGACCTGGAGCGCGGCAGCGACAGCGCCCGCAGCGGGGCGAAGGTGTCGTTGGTGACCTCGCCAGACCAGACCAGGTCCCACAGCGCGTCCAGCAGCTCCTCGTCGTTGCGGGCGTCGGGGATGGCCAGGCGCAGGCCGCCGAAGAAGGAGGCGCCGCGGCGTTCCAGCTGCTGCCGGATGGCGTCGTGCAGCGGGTCCTCCGGCCGCTCCCCGGGCTCGAAGGCGCCGGCCGAGGCCAGCAGCTCCGCCCGGTCGCGACGGTAGAGCGCCACCCGGCCGTCGTCGCGGCCCAGCGGCCCGCGCCCGATCCAGACCACCTCGCCCGCCGCGCCAAGCTCATCCAGCAGGCGGGGCAGGTAGTCGCGCACCCGGGCGGGCAGCACGTCGCGCTCGAGGATGGAGGCCGGCATTGGGTATCCCTCCAGCTGCCCGATCACCTCCAGCAAGCGGTCATGGCCGGTGGCCGTCGAACCGACGCCGTGCCACGACACCAGGAAGCGGCCGAACGCGTCCGCGGGCACCGGCTCGACCTCGCGCCGCAGCCGCGCCAGCGAGCGACGGCGCAGGGCGCGCAGCACCTCCGGGTCGGCGAACTCGTGCTCGGTCCCGCCCGGGCGGAACGCCCCCTCCAACAGGGCGCCCCGCTCGACCAATGCGCGCAGGCGTTCCTGGACGCGGGACGGCGCGATCCCCCAGCGGGCCGCCGGCGCCTGCGCGGTGAAGGGGCTGTGGCTGCGCGCCCAGCGCAGGAGCAGGGCGTCCAGCGGCGGTGTGCCGTCGTCATCGGAGGATTGCAGCCAGGTCTCGGCCACTCCGGGCGGCGGGCTGGCGCCGAAGGCATCGCGGTAGCGGGCCACGTCCTCGATCGCGATCCACCGAGGCTCACCGGCCAGCCGCAGCTCGACGATGCGCCGGTCCCGGGCCAGCCCGGCCAGCGCGACCTCGACGTCGGGCAGGTCCGCGCGGGCGGCCGCCTCATCGGTCCGCAGGTCGCCCACCCGCCGCAGCAGATCGTGCAGGCCGTCCACGGTGCGGACACGGCGCCCGCCGGCCAGGGCCTGCAGCTCCAGCTCGAGGTCGGTGGTGGCCGCCGGGTCCAGCAGCTCGCGCAGCTCCTCGGCGCCCAGCAGCTCGGCCAGCAGCTCGCGGTCCAGGGAGAGGGCCTGCGCCCGACGTTCCGCCAGCGGCGCGTCGCCCTCGTACAGGTAGGTGCCGATGTAGTCGAACAGCAGCCCGGTGGCGAAGGGCGATGCCGACCGCGTCTCGACCGATGCCACCCGGATCGCCCGCGAGCGAATGCCGCCAAGCACCTCCTTCAGCGCCGGCACGTCGAAGACGTCGCTCAGGATCTCGCGGTAGGTCTCCAGGATGATCGGGAACGAGCCGTAGCGGCTGGCCACCGTGAGCAGGTCGGCGGAGCGCTGCCGCTGCATCCACAGCGGCGTCCGCTGGCCGGGGCGGCGGCGCGGCAGCAGCAGCGCCCGGGCTGCGTTCTCCCGGAAGTGGGCGGCGAACAGCGCTGACCCGCCCAGCGCGCTCATCAGCACGTCGTCCACGTCGTCCGGGCCGAGCATGAAGAGCTCGTCGGTGGGCGGCTCGGCCGCATCCGGCAGGCGCAGGGCGATGCCGTCATCGGTCCAGATCGCCTGCGCCGGGCGACCCTGCTCGGCCAGCCGCGCCTCGATCGCCATCGCCCACGGCGCATGGACGCGGCCCCCGAATGGCGAGAGGAGGCACAGCCGCCAGTCACCCAGCTCGTCGCGGAAGCGCTCCACCACCAGCTGCCGGTCGGTGGGCAGGGCGCCGGTGGTCTCGCGCTGTTCGCCCAGGTAGGCGACCAGGTTGCGGGCGGCCAGCTCGTCCAGGGCGTGGTCGTCACGCAGGCGGGCCGCCGCCACGTCGGGGTTCATCGGCTCCACCTCGCGCAGGAAGGCCCCAATGGCCCGCCCCAGCTCGATCGGCCGGCCGATGCCATCGCCCTTCCAGAAGGGCATCTTGCCTGGCTCGCCGGGGGCGGGGGTGACCACCACCCGGTCCGGCTTGATCTCTTCGATCCGCCACGAGCTGGCGCCCAGCAGGAAAACCTCGCCGACGCGCGACTCGTAGACCATCTCCTCGTCCAGCTCGCCGACGCGCCGTCCCTTGCCCCCCTCCTCGCCGGCCAGGAAGACGCCGTACAGCCCGCGGTCCGGGATGGTCCCGCCGGAAGTGACCGCCACCACCCGGGCGTCGTTGCGGCTGCTGATGGTGTCGGCCGTCCGGTCCCAGACCACCCGCGGCCGCAGCTCCGCGAACTCGTCGGAGGGGTAGCGGCCGGAGAGCATGTCCAGCACGCCCTCCAGCTGCTCACGCGACAGGTCGCGGAACGGGTGGGCGCGGGTCACCAGAGCGTGCAGCTCGTCCACCGACCAGGCCCGCTCGGTGCCGATCGCCACCAGCTGCTGGGCGAGCACGTCCAGCGGGTTGCGCGGGATGCGGGTCTCCTCGATCGCGCCGTCCAGCATCCGCCGCACGACCACCGCCGCCTCCAGCAGGTCGCCGCGGTACTTGGGGAAGATCTTGCCGGTCGAGGCCTCGCCCACCTGGTGCCCGGCGCGCCCGATGCGCTGCAGCCCGGCCGCCACGGAGGGTGGGGCCTCGATCTGGATGACGAGGTCGATCGCCCCCATGTCGATCCCCAGCTCCAGGCTGGAGGTCGCCACCAGGGCGGGGAGGCGCCCCGCCTTCAGCGCCTCCTCGATCTCCAGCCGCTGCTCCCGCGCGATGCTGCCGTGGTGCGCGCGGACCAGCTCCTCGCCGGCCAGCTCGTTGAGGCGGGCGGCGAGCCGCTCCGCCAGCCGCCGGGAGTTGACGAAGACCAGGGTGGACCGATGCGCCCGGATCAACTCCAGCAGGCGGGGATGCATCGACGGCCAGATGGAGCGGCGCGCTTCCGCCCCGGCCGCCGGACCGCCCGGCTGCTCCTCAGGCGGCAGCTCCTCGCCGAGGCGGGTCATGTCCTCGACCGGCACGATCACCTCGAGCTCCAGTCGCTTCCGTTCACCGGCGTCCACGATCCGGACCTCGCGGCCCTCGCCGGCGCCACCCAGGAAGGCGGCGATCGCCTCCAGGGGGCGCTGCGTGGCCGACAGGCCGATGCGCTGCGGCGGCCGTTCGGCCAGGGCGGCCAGCCGCTCCAGGCTCAGCGCCAGGTGCGCCCCGCGCTTGGTACCGGCGATGGCGTGCACCTCGTCCACGATCACGTGCTCGACGCCACGCAGCGCCTCGCGCGCCTGGCTGGTGAGCATCAGGTACAGGCTCTCCGGGGTGGTGACCAGGATGTCCGGCGGGTCCCTGACCAGCTGCCGGCGCGCGTCGGCCGGCGTGTCGCCGGTCCGCGAGGCGACTCGCACTTCAGGCAGCTCCACTCCGTCGCGCTCGGCCGTGCGCCGGATGCCGGCCAGCGGGGCGCGCAGGTTGCGCTCCACGTCGTAGGTCAGGGCCTTCAGCGGCGAGACGTAGAGGACGCGCAGCCGCCGCCCCTTCGGCCGCGGCTCACCCTCGGCGAAGAGGCGATCCAGCATCCAGAGGAAGGCCGCCAGCGTCTTGCCGCTGCCGGTCGGGGCGTGCAGCAGCGCGTGGTCGCCGGCCGCGATCGCCGGCCAGCCCAGGGCCTGGGCGCGCGTCGGCTCGGCGAACGTCTCGCGGAACCAGGAGCGCGTCGACGCGGAGAAGGGCGCCAGCGGATCGGCGGTCACGGCATCTCGAAGTCTATCGGCCCCTCATGCTCGTCCTAATTCCTGCCAGATCCTGTCGGGATTCCGTCTTCGGGGATAGTTGCGCCCTCAACTACAGTAGCGAGATGGACGACCGCATCCGCCGAGCGCTGTCGCGCGGGCACCTGATCGACCTGACCACGACCGGGCGCAGGACGGGGCAGCCACGCCGGATCGAGCTCGTCTTCCACCCCATCGACGGGCACATCTACATCAGCGGCATGCCCGGCTTCCCGCGCAGCTGGCTCGCGAACATCCGCGCCGATCCGCGCGTGACGTTCCACCTGAAGGGGCCGGTCAAGGCTGACCTGCCGGCGACCGCCCGCGAGGTCACCGAGCCGGTCGAGCGGCGCCAGGTCATGGAGCAGGTCGCCCGCAACTGGGGGCGGACGGACGTGGACCGAATGGTGGTCCAGAGCCCGCTCATCGAGGTCATCCCGGACGAGCTGGCCGCGTCCGGCTGAGCGGTCCCAGGAGCTTCCGAGCCGCAAGCGCAAGACCTTGGCCGGCCAGGTGGCGATAGCGCACGGCCAGCGGCCGCGCGTCGGATCGGTCGAACACGGCGAACACGTGCGGCTCCCGGTAGGGCCGGATGAACGCCGGCAGGCCGGCGGGCCGCCGGACGAGCTCGGGCAGCCCGTACACCAGGTCCTTGGTGCCGTCGATCCAGTGGATGCCCTCCGGCTGCTCGATGCCGGTCGGGGTCTCGCCCAGGATGAGGTGGCGGTAGGCCATGGCCGGCAGGTTGATGCCGCAGCGCAGCATCAGCAGCGATGACAGGTTGAAGCGGCCGTTGACCTCCATCAGCTTGTAGACGCCATCGCGCGGGTCGCGCTTGAACTCGGTGCAGGAGTAGCCCTCGTAGCCCAGCGCATCCAGCAGGCGCCTGGCGGGCTCGGCGATCTCCGGGATCGCCCGACTGACCACGACCGAAGGCGGTCCGAACGATCGGGGCGTGAGCCGGACCTTGGCGGCCGTGAATTCGACCGGCGGCGCCCCTGGCACGCGGTACGAGTTGTAGTTGGCGCCCTGGCGGTCGTCGCCGGGGATCAGCTCCTGCAGCATCATCTGCAGCCCCGCCGCTGCTCCCTCGCGGTAGGCCGCCACCAGCTGGTCCATGCCGTCGACCCGCACCATCTTCCGCCCGAACAGGTCCTGGTAGAGGTGGCTCTGGCTGGGCTTGGCGAGGCACGGGAAGGGGAACTGGTCGCGGTGCCGCTCCAGGTCGTCCTCGGACGCCACCAGCATGGTGCGCGGCGCGGGCACGCCGATCTGGTCCGCCAGCGCGTAGGTGTGCTCCTTGTGAACGATCCGCTGCATGAGCGCCGCGTCCGGAGCGGCCACCCGGTACCAGCGGCTCAGCAGCTCCCTGTGGCGTGCCACCGCGACCAGCGTTTCGTCGCTGGCCGGAAACAGCGGACTCCCCTCCAGGCTCGGGCCCAGACGCTCGAGGGCATGGATGAATCCCTGCTCGTTCTCCTCCGGGTGCGGCGCCCGGACGGAGCGTGTGACGAAGCGCGACGCGTGGGCCATGTCGTCGCGCCGGTAGCGCACCACGACGGCCGGGATGCCAGCCGCTCCCAGGGAACGGACGACGCCCAGCGCCATGATGTGGCCGGACAGGACAACGGCGGGCGGGGTGGGCATCGACCGGCAGGGACCTCGTCAGCGGAAGGTTGACTCGCGCCACGCGGCGACGCAGCCCCAGGTCGGTGGAGCAGCGACCGGCCAGCGTCGGCCGGTAGCATTGTCACGCGGGACGAATGTGCCGGTCCAACCGGGCCGGGGTCGCCGCCGTTCCTCGGGAGGGTTCGTGACAGCGGGTCCGCGTCGGCAGCGCGCCTTTCGCCACCTGATGATCGTCCACAACCAGTGGCCGGATCCGCGGGTCGAACGCGAGGCGCGCGCGCTCGTCGCGAACGGCATCCAGGTCGATGTCATCTGTGCCCGCGACGCCTATGACTCGCCGGACTCGGGCCCGGGCATCGAGGTGCAGCGGCTGCCGGTCTGGCGCCGCCGCGGGCGCGGCGCCGGGCTCCAGATGCTCGAGTACCTGGCCTTCCTGTTCCTGGCCACGGTGCACGCCACCCTTCGCCACGCGCGCCGCCGCTATCGGACGGTCCAGGTCCACAACCCGCCCGATTTCCTGGTCTTCGCGGCGCTGCTGCCGAAGCTGACCGGCGCGAAGGTGATCATCGACCTGCACGACCTGATGCCGGAGTTCTACGCCAGCCGCTTCGGCACCTCCCTGTCGGCCCTCCCGGTGCGGCTGATGGCCAGGCAGGAGAAGGTGGCGGCGGGGTTCGCGGACCGGGTCATCACCGTGACCGAGCGGTGGCGCCGAACGCTCGAGGAACGGGGCGTGCCGTCCGCCAAGCTGAGCGTGCTGATGAACCTGCCCGATCCGGCGATCTACGGCCGCGAGGTGGCGGCCACACGGCGCGAAGGGACGCCCTTCACGATCATCTACCACGGCACGCTCAACGAGCGGTACGGCCTGGACATCCTGCTCCGAGCCGTGGCCCTCGCCCGGCGTGATCTCCCCTTCCACCTCATCGTCCACGGCCATGGCGCGCTGGTGGAAACGCTGCCCACCCTGGCCGCCGAGCTCGGCGTGGACGACATCGTCGAATTCTCGACCAGGCGGCTGCCGGCCGAGGAGCTGCCCACGCTGCTGAGGCGCGCGGACATGGCGGTCGTCCCGTACCGACGCGACGTCTTCACCGACGGGATCCTGCCCACCAAGCTGATGGAGTACACCGCCCTGGGCATCCCGACCATCGTCACCCGCACCCCGGTCATCGAGGAGTACTTCGACGACTCGATGGTCCGCTTCGTGCCGGCCGAGGACGAGGCGGCCCTCGCTGCCGCCATCGTCGAGCTGGGTCGCGACCCGGATCAGCGCGCGGAGATCGCGCGCAACGCGGCGCGGTTCATGGATCGCCACGCCTGGCAGCGGAACTCGGCCGAGTACGTCGCCATGGTCCGGGAGCTCGCGGGCCAGGCTCCGTCCTGAGCCCTCCGCTCACTAGCGGGAGTGGTGGTACGCCGGGAGTGGAGCCTGCGGGGAGCCTGTCCGCGTGGGCTGTACGCCCACCACGGGTCGCCTACTGACCAGGAGGGGGCCGATTCCACCGCTACCACCATGGGGAGTGGTGAGCGCGAGAGATCAACCCTGCTCACTCCCAGCGGAAGAGGCGGAGCGCGACCAGGAAGCTGATCACCGCCCACACCGTGAGACCGAGCAGGTCGGTGCTGATGTCGGCGACGCCGGCGCCCTCATTGGTGATCTCGCGGAGCGCATCGGCCAGGTAGGTGAGGGGCAGGAACTCGGTGATCCGCTGAAGGATCTCGGGCATCGCCTCGCGCGGGAAGAAGACGCCGGACAGGAAGGTCATCGGCAGGCTGATGAGGTTCGCCACCGGCGCCGCCTGGTCCTCGTTCTTGGCCCAGCCGGCGACTCCGAAGCCCATCCCCAGGAAGACGACCGAGCCCAGCGCCGCCACGGCCAGCAGCAGCGCCACCGAGCCAACCAGCTGCAGGCCGAACCACAGGCCCACGCCCAGCAGGATCAGCACCTGCGCCTCGCCGATGATCAGGCGACTGGTGACCTGCGCCCCCAGGAAGTAGGTGGGGCTGGTGGGCGTTGCGAAGAGGCGCCGCAGCGCGCCGGTGCGCTTCAGCTGCACGAACCCGAAGGCCACGCTGAAGATGCCCAGCTGCATGATGGTCAGCGCCACCATGCCCGGCACCAGGAAGTCGATGTAGCCCAGGTTGCGGCCGGGCAGCTCCTCCATCAGCACGACCGGACCGGCAGGCCCGCCCGGATTGCCGGCCGACAGCATCACCTGCGCAACCACGGCATTCAGCAGCAGGCCGCCGATCTGGCCCTGCTGCGGCTGCGCTTCGCTGGTGTAGGCCACCAGCTGCGCATCGGGGTCGTCGCCCGGGGGAACGCTGAACCCGGCGGGGATCACAAGGACCAGGTCCCGATCACCGTTCTCGAGGTCGCGCAGCTCGGCTTCTCGGGTGTCGGATTCGATCTCGAAGGCCTCGGTCGACTCGAGGGCGGCGACCAGTGCCTGGCTGGCCTGGTTGTTCGCCTCGTCGACCACGCCCAGTGAGACCTGGGTCGTCCCGCCGAAGTTCAGGACGCCGAAGATCAGCATGATCAGCAGCGGCACCACCAGGGAGAAGAAGAGCGCCGCCCGGTTGCGGACGAACATCTTGAAGCTGGCGACGAAGAGGGCCCAGTAGACGCCGCGACGCATCGGTCTACTCGTCCTCGCGCAGGTCGTGGCCGGTCAGGTCGATGAACACGTCCTCCAGGTTGGCCAGCCGTTCGACCCGGTCCTTGTGGAAGCCACGGCCGAGGAGCGCGTCAATCAGGGCGTCGGGCGTATCCAGCGCGATGATCCTGCCGCCGTCCATGATCGCCACCCGATGGCAGAGCTCCTCCGCCTCCTCCATGTAGTGGGTGGTCAGGACGATGGTGTGGCCGCGTCCGGCCAGCTCGCGCACGACGCCCCACAGGTGGCGGCGCGCTTGCGGATCGAGCCCGGTGGTCGGCTCGTCCAGGAACAGGATGGTCGGGTCGTTCACCAGCGCCGCGGCGATGCTGAAGCGCTGCTTCTGGCCGCCGGACAGGGTCCGCACCTGCGACTTGGCCTTCTCGGTGAGCTCCACCTCGGCCAGCAGCGCCATGGCGTCCACGTCGACGCCGTACAGGCGGCCGAACAGCTGCAGCAGCTCCACCAGGTTCAGCTCGTCGAAGAAGCTCGACGCCTGCAGCTGGATGCCGATCCGCGACTTCACGCCGCGCGGGTCCCGGCTGACGTCGATGCCGGCCACCGTGGCGCTGCCGGAGTCGATGGTGCGCATCCCCTCGATCATCTCGAGGGTCGTGGTCTTGCCCGCGCCGTTCGGCCCCAGGATGCCGAAGACCTCACCGCTGGCCACCTCGAAGCTGACGCCATCGACCGCCTGCAGCGTGCCGTACCTCTTGCGCAGGTCGCGCGCGATCAGCACCGGGCCGCTCGAGACGGCGCCGGAGGCAGGCGCGGCCGTGCGTGGACTCTCGTCGGGCATGGGAGTCGGATGCTAGCGGATCAGCGACGCGTACAGCTCCACCGTCTGTTCCGCGATGGCCGTCCAGCTGAAGCGCTCCATCGCCCGCGCTCGCCCCGCACGCCCCATCCGCTCGCGCAGGGCCGGATCGGCCATGAGGCGGTTCACGGCGGCGGCCAGGTCCGCCTCGAAGCGGCCCGGGTCGACCGGCGTCATCGGCTCATCCACCCGCAGGTCGACCGGCACCAATGCGCCGGTCTCGCCATCGACCACCACCTCGGGGATGCCGCCCACCGCGCTGGCCACCACCGGCCGCTGGCAGGCCATCGCCTCCAAATTGATGATCCCGAACGGCTCGTAGACCGATGGGCACACGAACACGGCCGCATGCGAGTAGAGCTGGCGCACATCGGTCCGGCTCAGCATCTCGGGGATCCAGGTGATCCCGGCCCGATCCGCCCGATCCGCCCGATCGGCCCGCGCCGCCGCCACGCCCTCCTCCATCTCGCGCGCGATCTCCGGGGTGTCCGGCTGGCCGGCGCACAGCACCACCCCGAAGCCCGGATCGAGGAGCCGGATCGCCCGCACCAGGTGCACGATCCCCTTCTGCCGCGTGATGCGTCCGACGAAGAGCACGAAGGGAATCCCAGGGTCGATCCCGTAGCGATCCAGCACGTCGGTGGCGGGATCCGACTGCCAGAAGCCGGCGTCGATGCCGTTGTGGATGACGTGCATCCGCTCCTCAGCGACGTTGAACAGGCGCAGCACGTCAGCCCTGGTGCCCTGGCTCACCGCGATCACCGCGTCGGCCGACTCCAGGGCAGTGCGCTCGACCCAGGTCGACACGTCGTAGCCGCCGCCCAGCTGCTCGCGCTTCCACGGACGCAGCGGCTCCAGGGAATGCACGGTGATCACCAGCGGGATGCCGTACGCCCGCTGCACCAGCAGTCCGCCGAGGTGGGTGTACCAGGTGTGGCAGTGCACGACGTCGGCAACGACCGGGTCGCTGGCCATGGCCAGGTCACGTGACAGGGCCGCCCAGGCGCCGCGCATCCGCTCGTCGGCATGCTCCAGCTCGTGAGCCGGGGGGTAGCCGCGCACCCGAAAGCCCGGCTCATCCGTGTCCTGGTCGCCGAAGGTGCGAATGTCGAGCCCGATGCGCCCGCGCAGAGCGCGGGTCAGCTCCGCGACGTGAATGCCCGCGCCGCCGTAGACGGAGGGCGGGTACTCGTTGGTCAGGATCAGGGCGGAGAGGTCGGCCGTCGCCATGTGACGGCCAGAGGGTACGCGGCCGGCGCGACCCGGAGAAGGCTCAGCCCGCCGCGGCCTCCTGCAGCACGCGCTCCACCTCGCGCACGCGGAACGGCTTCGCGATGACCGGCGCCACCTGCGCGATCTCGCGGCGTCGGGACGGTCCGGCGGCGGTGCAGAAGACCACGCGCACGTCGGCGGTCCGCGGGTTGGCCCTGAC
>DATBME010000097.1:0-2983 GCA_036555005.1 Candidatus Limnocylindria bacterium
CCGCCATCGCCGACACGGTGGAGGGCGTGCTGCGCGAGCTGTCGGGCCAAGGCCGCGATCTCACGGGCACGACGGTGCTGATCAGCGCGGGCCCCACCATCGAGGACATCGACCCGGTCCGCTACATCACGAACCGTTCGAGCGGGCGGATGGGGTTCGCGCTGGCGGCCGCCGCGCGCGACCGCGGCGCCAGCGTGAGCCTCATCGCCGGCACCATGAGCGCCGCCCCGCCGCGCGGCGTGAGCGTGGTCGAGGCCCAGACCGCGGCGGCCATGCGGGAGGCCGTGATCCGCGCCGCGCCGGCAGCCGACATCCTGATCATGGCCGCCGCGGTGTCCGACTTCGCGCCGAAGCGCCCCTCGGCCACCAAGATCAAGCGCGAGTCCGGCCTGCAGGTGGAGCTGGTGCCGAACCCGGACATCGTGGCCGAGGTTGGCGAGATGCCCGACGACCTGCGCCCGTTCCTGGTCGGCTTCGCGGCCGAGAGCGACGACCTGGAGGCCAATGCCCGCAGCAAGCTGCGCGACAAGGGCCTGGACCTGATCGTGGGCAACACGGTGGGCGGGCCGTTCGACGCCATCGGCTCGGACGACAACAAGGTCACCGTTTTCGGCGTGGAGGGTGCGCTGACCGACTGGCCGATGCTCCCCAAGCGGCAGGTTGCCGAGCGGCTGTGGGACCTGATCGTGGACCGCTATCGCAAGGCGCGACCCGATCCCAGCGCCCAGACCTCGACACGGTCCCGGCAGCGCTGACGACCGTTGCGCGTCGCCGAGAGCGCTGCTGACCTGCGCGTCGCCATCCTGGAGCGCCGGGTCGCCGGCGACGCCGTCGGCTTCGTGCCGACCATGGGCATGCTCCACGCCGGGCAGCTCTCGCTGGTCAAGCGAGCGCGCGAGGAGAATGGCTGCGTGGTGGTCAGCTGCTTCGCCAACCCGCACGAGTTCTTGACGCTGGACGAGGGCGATCACGGCCGCCAGGACGTGGAGCGCGACCTGGCGCTGCTGGAGCGCGAGGTGACCGACATCGTCTTCCGGCCGGATGTGGCCGAGCTCTACCCGGCCGATGACCTGACCCGGGTCAGCGTCGAGGGCCTCACCCGTCAGCTGGAGGGCGCGTCGCGCCCCGGCCACCTTGACGGGCTGACGACGGTGATGCTCAAGCTCATCAACCTCGTCGGGCCGGCGCGGGTGTACCTGGGCCAGAAGCACGCCCAGCAGGTGGTCATCCTGCGCCGCATGATGCGCGACCTGTTCATGAACGTGGACCTGGTGGTGTGTCCCACCGTGCGCGAGGCCGATGGGCTGGCCATGTCCAGCGCCAATGCGCGCCTTTCGATCGAGGAGCGGGTCGCCGCCACCTGCCTGTTCAATGCCCTGACCGCGGCCCGCAAGGCGTATGACGGCGGCGAGCGCTCGGCCGAGGTGCTGCGCGCTCGGATGCAGGAGGTGATGGAGGCGGAGCCGATGGCGCGGATCGACTACCTCAGCGTCGCCGACGCGCAGTCGCTGGCCGAGCTGCAGCGCGTCTCCGGGCCTGCGCTGGCCATGGTGGCGGGCTGGATCGGGCGCACCCGACTGGCCGACAACATGCCCCTCGCCTGGGACGTCGCCTGACGCGTCCGCGCGCCACCGCGGCATGGCGAGCCCGCGCCCCAGTCCGTCTATTGAGCGATCGGGTCGCCGACCTCCCGAATCATGATCTGCTGGTGGAGGCGACCACCATCATGGCCGCGCATCCCCGGCACCAGCGACAGTTGCCCGTGGCTGCGAAAGCCCGACTGCTCGAAGAACGACACCGCTCGAGCGTTCTCGAAGAGCGTCGCGAGATGACAGCCCGGCGAGCCGAGCTCACGCAGCCGATCAAGCCAGCGCTGCATGAGTGCTGCCCCCAGTCCGATTCCGCGAGCCTCCGGCAGGAGATCGATATGCAGATGCGCCGGCCAGCGCGGGTCGATGAACTCGCCCGTGGCGCGCCCGCGATCGCGCAGGCCGTCGACAATCGCACGCGCGAGGAATCCGGCCGTCCCGCGGCGGACTAGGAGCCGATGCCTCCGGATGGCCGTGGCCAGGAGCTCGTCGACGGTGGGGCGCATCGCCGCCGTATCCACGCAGCCGGCGAGATAGCCCACCACCGTACCGTCGATCGTCGCGACCGAGAGCGACTCGGGCTCGCCATCGGTGTAATAGGAGGTCCAGACGTCGGCCCACGACTCGGCATGCGCCCAGAACCGGGCGACGGACTCGCCCATGAACCCGGTCCGAAAGCTGATGTCCCGGATCGCCGCGCGATCTGTTGGTGCGTATGGCCGGCAACCGACCATGCGCACTCGCTCGCCGGGCCGGTTCATGCGCCGAATCCGCGACTAAACTTGCCCAAAGTACTAGTGACGCGGGCCCTTTGGTCCGTATGATGCGGCGCAGCACCGCGGCCTCCGGTACGCGACCGGATGTGGGCCGTGGCGCTCGGGAGGCCGGCGAGTGCCCACGCCCGGCCTCCCCCTATTTCCGGGCTTCCTCGGCGGCGCGCATCTCCGCCTTGTGCGCGCGCTTGGCGGCCTGGTAGGCCTCGAGCGCCTCAGGCGAGTCCACGTCCCCAAGGGTCGGGTGCTTCGGCGCCACCTCGTCCAGTCCCGGCAGCTGCACGGCGTAGCGCTTGGACAGGATGCCCAGCATCGAGCGCACCTTCATGTCGCCGAACGACGGCAGCGCGTTGAGCCGTTTCTGCAGATCTCGGCCGTCGCGGGCCTCGGTCCAGACCCGTTCGGCATGCCCGTCGTACTCGCGCACGACGTAGCCGCACAGCGCCTGCACCCGACCCGCCATGGCCGCCGGGTAGCGATGCAGCGCCGGGCGCTGCCGGAAGACGTCGGCCAGCTGTGCGGCGTCCGTTTCGGCGATGCGGCGCGGATCGAGGTGGCCGATCCGGCGCTTCAGCTCCATCGGACCGCTGAAGGCCTTCTGCACGGGAACCTGCTGGTCGA
>DATBME010000098.1:0-27440 GCA_036555005.1 Candidatus Limnocylindria bacterium
ACGTGCTGCCCGGTGTAGGTGTCGAGCTTCGGCCGCTGGTGCCGCTTCTCAAGGTCCTCGCGCGCCAGCTGGTGCAGGCCGACCTTCTCGGTCAGCAGCGCCAGGTCGGCGCTGTCCGGCGACAGCAGGTCCAGCCACACCAGCGTGCCCGGGTCGGTCGCCAGCAGGCGGTCGGCGGACTGCTCGCCGGGGTCGAGCTCGATGAGCTCCCCGTCCGGGCGGCGGACGAGCAGGATGCGGGTGGCGGGCGCCATGGCGGGGCGAGTGTACGCGCATCGGGATCGCGTCCGGGGTGGCGCTCAGACGGTCGCTGACAGGAGCGCGGAGGCCTCGTCCCGCGTCGCGACGTTGTCGAACACCAGCAGCACCTGGCTGCCGTACCAGCCGACGCGCAGCGCCGGACGGCGGCCGCGCAGGTAGCGCATCTCTCCCGCCTCCATGCCGGACAGCGCGCCCAGGGCGCGCGGAATGGTGACCCGCACGGGCGGCTCCATCTCGACGAGGGTCATGACCGTCTCCTCGCCTGCGCGGGCCAGCGTCGCCGGCGCCTCGTCCAGGTCGATCGGCGACCGGCCGGGCGGGGCGACGTAGCCGGACACGACGGCTCTGATCGGTCCCCCTGCGGTGCCGCCGGCTGCCTGGGGACCAGGCGTAGTCCATCGGCCGGCCGCCACCGGTGTGGCCCGAAAGACGGGGTAGCCAGCCCACAGGCCCAGCGCCAGCAGCACGGCCACGAGCACGAACAGGATCGGACCCAGCCAGAGGCGGTCGATCGGCAGGTCCGGATCCTGGTCGATGATCGCCCCGCGCAGGACCCGCGCCCAGCCGAGCAGCTGCCGCGCCTGCGGGCCGTCCAGGAAGCGGCTGACCGCCCCGTCGTCGCTGGTCTGGCGGCCATAGACGTGCATCGGGGCGACGGTGGGCGGATAGGGCAGCTGCACCACGATCGGCTCGCCCGAGGTGGGGTCGTGGGCCAGGTGCAGCCAGGGCCCGATGCCGGCCGCCAGGCGGCGGGCATCGCAGCCATGGACCAGCGCGCAGGCGGCCACCGCATCGCCCGGGAAGTCCAGCGTCAGGCGCACGAGGCTGCCGGGCGCCATGCCGGACAGCTCGTCGGTGGAGCCGATCGACTGCACCCCGCTCGCGTTCGCGGCTGCCTGGTCGGCCAGTGCCTGCAGGGGCGGGCCGCTGACGTTGGCGGGCACCTCCACGCCGCGGGCCCGGAGCGCGTCGAGCGCGGCGGCCGTGTCCAGGTCGTCGCGCACCCGCGCCACGATCTCGCGACGTTCCAGCGCGGCCGCATCGAGCTGGCCGCGCACCAGCGCCGTGCGCGGGTCGCTCAGCTCGGCACGCAGCGGGAACCAGCGAAACGTGCCCGGTGCCGGGCCGCCCTCCTCGTCGAAGGGCGCCTCGGCCAGGTAGGGAGGGAGCATGGCCAGGCCATGGATGTCGACCAGGCTGGAGCTGAAGCCGACCTGGCGCTCCACGAAGGTCGGCACCGTGGCGCGGGTGATGATGATCTCGGCTCCGGCCTGGATGGCCGGGATGGCGGCCAGCAGCAGCAGGATCCAGATGACGCCCGGGACGAAGCCGATGGACTTCACCGCCTCGTGCGCCGATCTCGCGATCTGCAGGCGCCACCCGAGCACCACCGCTCCCACCAGGACGCCCGCCACCACCGCAAAGGTCAGCGGCGCCTCGGCAATCGCCGCCGACAGCAGGCTGGCGATCGCCCCGCCGATCACCGCCCCGACCAGCGCGGCCAGGCCGCGCAGGAGAAGCCCGGCACCGCCGCGCAGCGCCGACGTGACGCCGAACAGGACGATGCCGCCGACCAGGGCGCCGGCCACGGTGATCAGCGCCGGATAGTCGCGCCCAGTCTCGACCAGGGTCAGGCTCAGCAGGCCCACCGCCAGCGCGGTCGCTGCGGCGGCCAGCCAGGGGACCGCGGGCGGCAGCCATTGCCAGCCGCCGGACGATCCGACGGCCGTGCGACCCAGGCGCGTCAGGGCAACCGGCAGCGCGCCGAGCAGGGTTCGCAGCCTGACGCTCAGCTCCCCCACGTCAGCCGGCGGTCAGGACGAACCGGCGAACGACCACTCGCTCCCGTCCCAGTGGGCGTGCAGCAGCGCGCCGTCCTCACCGCGGCCGAAGACGTCGATCCGGTTCGGTCCCCAGGCGCAGGCGCTGGGGTCGGAGGCCAGCTGCACCGGCAGCCGCTCCCAGTCCTGCCACCCGGCCGGGACGTACCAGCGGTGCCAGAGCCGGCCGTCCTGCCCGCGGGCGAAGACGTCGATGCGGTCGGCACCCCACGAGCAGGCCGTGGGGTTGCCGGTCAGCTCGCCGCCGTGCGCGTGCCATTCGTGCCAGGCGCTGCCGTCCCAGTAGATGTCCCACAGCTGGCCGTCGTTCCAGATGGCGAAGACCTGCATCTCGTTGGCGGTCCAGCTGGTGACCGCCGGGGTCGAGGCCAGCTCGCCGCCGAGTGACTCCCAGGTGCTCACCCGCGCATCATGGCGCACGCGGTTCCTCCGTGCGGGAGGCCACTATCATCGGCTGGTGGAGCGCTGGAAGACCATCATCGAGCCGTTCCGCATCAAGAGCGTCGAGCCGATCCGGCTGACGACGGTGGACGAGCGCGACCGGCTCCTGGAGAGCGCCGGCTACAACCTCTTCAACCTGCACTCCGACGACGTCCTGATCGACCTGCTGACCGACTCGGGCACCGGCGCCATGTCATCCGAGCAGTGGGCCGGCATGCAGCGTGGCGACGAGAGCTATGCCGGCTCCCCGTCGTGGTATCGGTTCCTGGAAAGCGTCCGGGAGCTCTTCCCGTTCAAGCACGTGATCCCGGCCCACCAGGGCCGCGCGGCGGAGAAGATCCTGTTCGGCGTGGTGGGTGGGCCCGGCAAGGTGGTTCCCAACAACACCCACTTCGACACGACGCGCGCCAACGTGGAGTTCACCGGCGCCGAGGCGGTCGACCTGGTGATCGACGAGGGCCGCCACCCATCGGTCATCCATCCCTTCAAGGGCAACATGGACACCGCGGCGCTGGAGGCCTTCATCGCCGAGCGCGGGCCGGAGCGGATCCCGCTGGTGATGGTCACCGTCACCAACAACTCGGGCGGCGGCCAGCCGGTCAGCCTGGAGAACCTGCGCGCCGTGCGCGCCATCTGCGACCGATACGGGCTGCCGCTCTTCCTGGACGCCTGCCGCTTCGCCGAGAACGCGTGGTTCATCAAGCAGCGCGAGGATGGCTGCCAGGACCGATCCATCACCGACATCGTGCGGGAGATGGCCTCCCTGGCCGATGGGATGACCATGTCGGCCAAGAAGGACGGCATCGCCAACATCGGCGGCTGGCTGGCGATGAACGACGATGCCTGGGCGGAGCAGGCGCGCAACCTGGAGATCCTGACCGAAGGCTTCCCGACCTATGGCGGCATGGCGGGGCGTGACCTGGAGGCCATCGCCCAGGGCCTGCGCGAGGTGGTCGACGAGGACTACCTTCGTTATCGGATCCGCTCGACGGCCTATCTCGGCGAGGCGCTGGTGGAGGCGGGCGTGCCATGCGTCCAGCCGATCGGTGGGCACGCCGTCTACCTGGACGCCGCCACGCTGCTGTCCCACATCCCGCCCCTCGAGTACCCGGGCCAGGCCCTGGCGGTGGCGCTCTACCGCGAGGGCGGCATCCGGGGCTGCGAGATCGGGACGGTCATGTTCGGTGCCCATCCGGACGGGTCCGAGACGCCAGCGCCGATGGAGCTGGTGCGCCTGGCCATCCCGCGGCGGGTCTACACCCAGTCGCACGTCGACTACGTGATCGAGGTGGTCCGCTGGGTGGCCGAGCGGGCCGGTGAGCTTCGCGGCCTGACGATCACCGAGCAGCCGCCGCAGCTGCGCCACTTCACCGCCCGTTTCGCCCCGCTCTGAGCGACGCTATGATCGGCTCATGCGACTCGTCAAGGGACGTCGCCTGACCGAGGTGGACGTCGGCTAACTGACCGACCTGGCCGCCGCGCACTCGGCGGTGACGATCGACCTGGGTGCGGGTGACGGACGCTACGTCCTGCATCGGGCGGCCGAGCATCCAACCGAGCTGGTGCTCGCCATCGACGCGAGCCATGAGGCGATGCGCGATGCCTCGCGCCGCGCCGCCGCCCCCATTCACCGCGGCGGCCTGCCGAACGCCGCCTTCCTCGCTTCCGGCCTGGAGCAGCTGCCGGCCGAGCTGGCGGGCTTCGCATCGCTCGTCACCGTCCACTTCCCGTGGGGATCGCTGCTGCGTGCCGCCACCGGACAGGATGCGGAGGGCGCGGCGGCCGTTGCCCGCCTGGTGGCGCCCGGTGGCCAGCTGCGACTGCTCGTCTCGGCGGCGGAGCGCGACGCGGCGGGCGGCGTGACGGCACTGAATCCGGGCGATGTAGTCGAGGCCTACTGCGAGCTCGGCCTGCGACCGCTCGCCTGCCGGCCGGCCACGGCGGACGACATCGCAGCCGCGCGCTCGACGTGGGCCAAGCGGCTGCTGTCGACCGGTCGCGACCGTGTCATCTGGCTGATCGAGCTCGGCGCGGCACCGTCCTAGAATCGCCGGCATGGAGCGCGAGAAATGCCGCGACTGCGGCCGCGACGTGGCGCTGGGCACCCCGCTGTTCGCCCATCGGGTCAAGCTGATCAGCGAGTCGGACCCGGACGTGGCCTTCGTGTGCATCGACTGCCGGGGCACGACGCCGCTGCTCGATGAGCAGGGCAATCCGCTCAGCGAAGACCAGCTGGCGGGGATGAAGTATGTCGTCGGCCGTGGCGGCATGGCCTGACTGCACCGGCGCCGCGACGTCGCCAGCTCACGTCATCCTGCTTCAGTCGTCCTCGCGGGCGGGCCCGTAGAGCTCTGCTGACCGCGTCCAGACCCAGCCGTCCGCGGTGACCGTCTTGGTGCCGCCCACCACGATCACTCTGCCGTCGGACAGGAGGGCGGCCGCATGGGCTTTCCGAGGGTCGATCAGGGGTGGGCCGGGCAACCACGAGCGGGTGCTGGGGTCGTACAGTTCCGTGGTATCGAGGTGGAAATGATCGGCGCGACCGTAGGCGCCGCCCACCACGAGCACCTCACCGCTGGGAAGCATGGTGGCCGTGTGCCCGTAGCGGTCGCCGCTCATGCTGCCCGTGGTCGTCCATGACCCGGCTCGGGGGTCGTATAGCTCTACCCGGCTGAGGCCCTCGCCCCCGGCCACGAGCACCGTGCCATCCTGCAGCAGCGTTGCCGTATGGCCGGCCGAGCCGCGATTCATCCTCGCCGTCGGAGTCCATGACCCGGTTCGGGGGTCATACACTTCTGCAGACGTCGGCCCATCGGTGCCGGCACCGGTACTGCCGCCCACCACCAACACCGTGCCGTCCCAGAGCAACGTGGCCGTGTGGCCGATCCGAGCCAGGCCCATGCTGGCGGTTTCGGTCCACGCCCCGGTACGCGGGTCGTACAGCTCGGCGGAGGACAGGACAAGGCGGTCGGGTTCGTTGGGACCCACCTCACCGCCGGCCACCAGTACCCTGCCGTCCGCCAACAGCGTGGCGGTGTGACCTCCCCTGGCCTGGAGCATGCTCCCGGTCTCGGTCCAGATCCCGGTGCGAGGGTCGTACAACTCGGAAAAGGCCTGCCCGACGCACCCGGGAGGCTCACTCGCGTTGCAGTCGAACCCGCCCGTGACGAGGACGGTGCCATCCGGCAGCAGGGTCGCGGAGTGGCCAACGCGGACGTAACGCATGCTCCCGGTCACGGTCCACGACGCAGTTCGGGGGTCGTAGACCTCGGCGTCAAGCAGGTCGCCGCGGTTGGACCTCCCCCCGGCCGCGAGGACCGTCCCATCGGTGAGCAGGGTCAGGGTGTTCCCAGCGCGAGCCTCCCGAAGGTTGCCGGTGGCAGCCCAGGTCCATCCGGCGGGCTGGGGCTCGTGGCTTGACGCCGGGGGACTCGCCGTGCTGCGAGGCAGGACCGGCAACGCAGGCGGCTTGATGACGCCCGATCCGACGAGGGCGGCACCCGACACGGCAGCGACTGCGACCACGCCCAGGATGGCGAACGCCAGCAGACGTGAGGCTCGCGGCCCTGCCTCCGAATTCAGAGCGATTGGCCGTTGGACATACGCGGTGCGGAAGGGCGGACCGTCGCGCAGGGCGCGTTCGATGCGTGGCTCGTCCATCACGGGTTCATCTCCTTGGCCAGGTCGGCTCGGAGCGTGGCCATCCCGCGACTGGCATGGCTGCGCGCGGCACCGGCGGATATGCCGAGGATCTCGGCGACCTGATCGAACGGAAGGTCGGCGGCATAGTGCAGGTAGAGCGCCTGGCGCTGACGAGCGGGCAGGTGATCGACCGCTGCCCAGACGCTCAGCCGATCCGAGGCCTCGGGCCCGGCGTAGTCCATCTGGAGAGGTGCGATTCGCGGCAGCAGCCTCGCCAGCTGCCGGCGCCATCGGTGGTCCGCCATCGCCAGGTGGTAGACAGTGCGGAACGCCCATGCTGCGGGACGCTCGATCGCCATTCCCCGTCGCAGCGCACGCCAGAGGCGGAGGAGCGACTCCTGCACCGCATCGGCGGCCTGTTCGTCGCTCAGTCCCTGGTGGCGGGCGAAGTCGTACAGGGCCGGGCCGATGTCGATCTGGAGGTTGGTGACCATTTCGGCGTCGGTCCGCCCCGCCCCCCACTCAACGACATCCTCGATGGCGCTCGACGGCACGCTGTTCACATCTGATAGATGCGTGAGCCGACCGAAACGCATAGTCGCCCTGCGCGTTTTCAGGTCACCTCGACGTCGGTCACCCACTTCACCCATTCCAGGCCGCGCCGGTCAGGGGCGACCAGGCGGCAGGGTGCGCCATTGGCGTGCGGCAGCGTTCGGCCGGCCACCGCGGTGGCCAGCAGCGCCCGGTCGCGTGCCTCGTCCAGTGGCAGGCTGGCGTACCAGCCGGTGACGGAGCGGACGATCACTGCCCGCGCATCCGGATCGGGCTCGGCTCGCGCCAGCACCGCCTTCATCGGAACGCCGCGCCAGCTCGTGCGCAGGGCCCAGCCGGACGTGCAGTCGAGCACCGCCTCCTGCTCCGTTTCGCCCAGGGCGGTCAACGCGGCAACGGAATACGCCTCGGGGCGGCGCACGCGGCCGTGCACGGTGAGCCGCCACGTGGCACGGTCCACTGGATCCGCCCCTTCGCCGAAGAACGTGGTGGCCGGTGGCACGCCACCATCCGGCAGCCAGCGGGAGCCGGTGAAGCGTCGCACGCCGCCGGCCATCCGCTCGATGCCGTTGGCCGCGATCCAGGCGGCGATACCGAACGCGGCCAGGCCAATGGCGCCCAGCGCGGCGCGACGGTCGATGCGCCGGCCGTGCTCGCTCGTGGGCGACGCCCGCGGCAGCCGCAGGACGCGCCAGCGGCGGGGCAGCAGATGCGCCAGCAGGATCGGAATGAGGCAGAGCGCCGCCCAGGCGTGCAGCGTCATGACCGTCCACGGACCGATGGCCAGCAGCCGCCCGGAGACCACCCACGCGAAGCCCCCGATCAGGGCGGCCAGGGTGAAGATGGCCAGCAGCAGGGCCAGGCCCAGGGCGCCCCAGTGGCGTGCCGCCGCGGCCCGCGGCACGGACCGCCAGAGCTTCCAGCCCACGGCCGCCAGCAGGCTGCCCGCCAGCACGCCATGCAGCACGAAGAGCGGCGTCGTCGGCGGGCTGCCGGCGCGCAGCGAGAGCAGCCCGGTGACCAGCAGGGCTGCCACCAGGACGGCCAGCAGGCGATCGAGCGCCGCCGCGCTCATCGGCCAATCGTACGACCATGGGCGCCCGGGCGACGGCTGCTAGGCTGGGTCGATGAGCCGACGGACCTGGACGCTGGTGGCGGTGGTGCTCGGGTCCGGGATCGTGTTCCTGGACTCGACCATCGTCAACGTCGCGCTGCGCGCCATCGGCGACGAGCTGCCGACCTCGGTGGTGGGCGTCCTGGAGGGCCAGTCGTACGTCGTCAACGGTTACCTGCTGACGCTGTCGGCGCTCCTCATCCTGGCCGGCGCGCTGGCGGATCGGTACGGGCGGCGGCGATTCTTCGTCATCGGCCTGGCGGGCTTCGGCGCAGCCTCGCTGGCCTGCGGCCTGGCACCGACGATGGAGATCCTGATCATCGGCCGCCTGGTGCAGGGCGCCTTCGGCGCCTTCCTGGTGCCCACCTCTCTGGCGCTGATCAACGCCACCTTCGACGGCGCCGATCGCGGCAGAGCGTTCGGCATCTGGGCGGCGGCCACCAGCGCCATGACGGTCGGCGGCCCGGTGGTCGGCGGCATCCTGATCGACAGCTTCGGCTGGCAGTCGGCCTTCCTGGTCAACGTGCCGCTGGTGATCGCGGGGGTGGTGATCGCCCGCACCCAGCTCGACGAGAGCCGCAACCCCGACGCACCGGAGCGGTTCGACTGGCTGGGCGCCGCCGTCATCGCGCTGGCGGTTGGTGGGCTGGCCTACGGTGCGACTCGTGGCCAGGAGCAGCAGTGGACCGATCCGGTGGCGTGGGCGGCCCTGATCATCGGTTTCGTGGCCACTGTCAGCCTGGTGCCGCTGATGATGATGCGTCGCAACCCGCTGGTGCCGCCGAGCCTGTTCCGCTCGCGCAACTTCAGCGTCACCAACGTGTCGACGCTGCTCATCTACGGGGCGCTGTACGTCTTCTCCTACTACCTCGCCCTCTTCCTGCAGAGCACGCTGGGCTACACGGCCCTCGGGTCGGGGTTGGCCGGCCTGCCGATCGGGCTGGCGCTGGCCTTCCTGTCGACCAGCTTCGGCCACCTGGCCGGCCGCCTGGGGCCGCGTCGCTTCATGGCCATCGGGCCGGCGCTGATGGCGCTGGGGCTGCTCTGGTTCCTGCGTGTCCCGGCCAATAGCCAGGCTTGGGCCGCGGTGATCACCGAGCCGGCCAGCCTGGTCCCGCCTGGCTCGTACTGGATCGACGTGCTGCCCGCCAACCTGCTGTTCGCCTTCGGCATCGCCATGCTGGTGGCGCCGCTGACCACCGCCCTGATGACCTCGGTGCCGGTCGGCAACTCCGGACTCGCGTCGGCGATCAACAACGCGCTGAGCCGTATCGGCCCCATCCTGGCCGGGGCAGTGATCTTCATCGGCGTGACCGCGAGCTTCTACGGCGGACTGGCGCAGCAGGTTCCGTCGCTGGATGTCGATTCGGCGCAGGTGCGGGCCGATATCCCACCGCTCAAGGATCCGGCGCCCGACCTGCCGGACGAGCTGAGGGATGCCGCCCGGCAGTCCTCGACCGATGCGTTCCACCTCGCCATGCTGATCTCGGCGCTGCTCTGCGCCTCGGGGGCAGCGGTGAACTGGTTCGGGATCGTCGATCCGGAGCCGGCCGCCGCCTCGGCCGCCACCCAGGCCGCGCCCAGCGGCGGCTAGGCCATGGTCACCACGACACCACGCCCACAGGCAGGCGATCCCGGGCTGTTCGGCCCCGGCAGCATGGCCTGGCGCGTGGACGGTGAGGCGCTCGTGCTGGCCGGCGGCACCTGCGCCCTGCTCATGCAGCTGGCGCATCCGGCTGTGGCGGCGGGCGTGGCGCAGCACTCGGACTTCCAGGCCGATCCCTTCGCGCGCCTGCGAAGGACGCTGACGGCCAGCTACGCGGTCGCCTTCGGCAGCGCGCCGCGGGCCGAGGCGGCCATCCGTCGCGTGAATGCGATCCACGCCGCCGTGCGCGGCCACGTGCCCGAGTCCGGGGCGGCCTACCACGCGACCGATCCGGCGCTGCTGCTGTGGGTGCACGCGACCCTCGTCGACACCGCGCTGCGCGTCTACGACCGCTACGTCGCCCCGCTCTCGCCGGAGGAGCAGCAGCGCTACCACGCCGAGGCACGCCAGGTCGCGTTCCGGATGGGCGTGCCCGAAGCCGGCGTGCCGGCCAGCCTGGTGGAGCTGCGCGCCGAGATGGCGCGGATGATGGCCGACGGCACGGTGCGCGTGGATGCCACCGCACGCGCCCTGGCGCACCACGTCCGCTACCCGACCCGCTTCCCGCCGCGAGCGATCTGGGACATGGCGCACCTCGTCTCCGACTCGGTCCTGCCCGAGCCGATCCGGCGCAGTTACGGCATTCCGTGGTCGTCGGCACGGGACGCGGGCATGCACCGCCTGGCGGTCGTCTCGCGGCGCGCGGTCCCGCTGCTCCCGGCCGTGCTGCGGCGCGTGCCGCAGGCACGCCGCGCCGAGCGCCGGGTCGCCGCATCGGCCGGTCGGTGACGTGGCGACGCGCCGTCGGTATCATGCCGGCGGAGCGCACGACCGCCGGGTCGCTATCTGCGCCACTCCCCGGATCATGGCGCCGGATCGCCGGCTGCCGGAGGACTCGTTGAGCCGATTCGCCAAGCTGGCCATCGCAGCGGCCGCCGCGACCTTCGTCCTGATCACGGTCGGCGGGCTGGTGCGAGCCACCGACTCCGGCCTCGGCTGCCCGGACTGGCCGCTCTGCTTCGGCGACTGGGTGCCCCCGGCCGAGCTCCATGCCTGGATCGAGCACTCGCACCGGCTGGTGGCGGCCGTGCTCGTGGGGCCGCTGGTCGGCGCGGTGGCGCTGATCACGGTCTTCACCGCGCGGCGCCGGGATCGTGTGCTGCTGATCGCGGCGGTGGGCGCCGGCCTGCTGGTCATCGTGCAGGCGCTGCTCGGCGCCCAGGTCGTGATCCAGCAGCTCCGGCGCGAGCTGGTGACGGCTCACCTGGGGATGGCGCTCACCCTGCTGGGCCTCACCATCCTGATCGCCGACCGAGCGGTCCATGGACCGATGCCGGGGCGGCGCAGCGCGCTGCCGATCGGCCTCATCGGCCTGACCGCGGTGGCCGTCTTCGCCCAGATGCTGCTGGGCTCGTGGGTGACCGGCCATGATGCCGGCCTCGCCTACCCGGACTTCCCGCTGATGAACGGCAGCCTCCTGCCCGTCGTCGATGCCCCGACGCAGGCCATCCAGGTCGCGCATCGGGCCCTGGCGGTGGTGGTCGTCGGGCTGGTGGCGTGGAGCGCGGTGGCCGTCCGGCGGCGCACGCAGAGCCGGCTGCCGCGGACGCTGGCCGGCGTGGCGGTGGGCCTGGTGATCGTCCAGGTCGCGCTGGGGGCGGCCAACGTCTGGTCGCGCCTGTCGGCGGCCGTCGTGGTCCCGCACCTGGCGGTGGGTGCGGCGCTCTTCGCCACCTGCTTCTGGCTGCTGCTGGCGGGCCTTCGCGAGCCGGCCGTCGCTCCGGATGGCGCACGGGAGGGGAAGCCGCCGGAGGCCACGACGAGGCAGTCGCGCGTCGACACGCTGCGCGCCTACGTGGCGCTCACCAAGCCGCGGATCATCGAGCTGCTGCTGGTCACCACCATCCCCACCATGGTGCTGGCCCAGCGCGGCGTGCCGTCGCTGTGGCTGATGGCCGCGGTGATCATCGGCGGGACGCTGGCGGCCGGCGGCGCGAATGCCATCAACCAGTACGTCGACCGCGACATCGACGACCTGATGCGCCGGACCCGCCATCGCCCGCTGCCGCGCCATGCGGTCGAGCCGCGCCACGCGCTGCTGTTCGGCGTGGTGCTGAGCGTCGCCTCGTTCGCGTGGCTGACCGTGACCGTCAACCTGCTGTCCGCCCTGCTGGCGGCCAGCGCCATCGGCTTCTACGTCTTCGTCTACACCCTGTGGCTCAAGCGCAGCACGCCGCAGAACATCGTCATCGGCGGAGCGGCCGGCTGCGTGCCGGTGCTGGTCGCCTGGGCGGCGGTGACCGGCACGGTGGGCGTGCCGGCGCTGGTCCTGTTCGCCATCGTCTTCTACTGGACACCGCCGCACTTCTGGGCGCTGGCGCTGCGGTTCAAGGGCGACTACGCGGCGGCCAACGTCCCGATGATGCCGGTCGTGCGCGGCGACGCGGAGACCGCCCGCCAGATCGTCCTCTACACGCTGCTGCTGGTGGCGGTCAGCCTGCTCCTCTTCCCAACCGCCGAGATGGGGCTGATCTACCTGGTCAGCGCCATCGGCCTGGGCGCCGCGTTCGTGTGGTTCGCGCTCCGCGTCCTGCGGGATGCCGGCGATGGGCGGGCGGCGATCCGCCTGTTCCGGTACTCGATCAGCTACCTGACCCTGCTCTTCACCGCGGTCGCGGTCGACAGCCTCATCCGCCTCCACCCATAGGCGCCTGCTCCTGCGCGGCCGCCTCGGCGTCCAGCCGCGCGTCGAGGCGCGCGGTGCGGCGATCCTCGTGGCGGACCCAGGCCGCCACCACGCAGGCCATGGCCGCCAGGAAGACCAGGTCGCCGAAGACCCACATCACGATCCCGCCCAGGCTCTGGTCAGCGATGGCGCTGGGACCCCAGGGCCGCAGATTCGTCAGGTAATGCGGGAACAGCACCGTCGGGGCGCTCATCAGCGCCACCCCCAGGAACGAGTTCTGCGGCATGGCCAGGAACAGGTAGAAGAGGCGGGCCGGGTAGGGGAGGCGCCATCGGCCCGGATCGGCTCCCACCACCGGCCACCAGAACAGCAGCGCGGCCACCAGGAAGGTGCCGTGCTGGAAGTAGTGCAGCGGGGCGTTCTCCAGGGCCTGGTCGTACAGCGCGCTGAAGTGCCAGCCCCAGTTGACGGCGGCGAAGAGCAGCCAGGTCAGCAGCGGGAAGGTCAGCACGGCCACCGGGCGGCTGTGCAGCACCGTCAGCAGCCCGCGCCGCACGGACGGTGATGCCGCCCGCAGGGTGAGCGTCACCGGCGCGCCGAGCAGGATCAGGGGCGCGGCCACCAGCTCCAGCAGCATGTGCTGCACCATGTGCACGCTGAACAGCTGCCCCTCGTAGGCCTCGATCGGCGAGCACAGCGCGACCACGATCGCCGCCATCCCACCCAGGAACGCCGCCGTTCGCCAGCGCGGCGGAGGGTTGGACCGATGCGACCGCGCCACCTGGCGCACGGCCCACAGGTAGGCCACCGTGGCCAGCGCCACGCCCGCCAGCGGCAACAGCTCGAGGCGCCAGGCCAGCAGCACGCCGGGGAGGTCCGGGGCGGGCATCGCGTCGCCGTGGGCCAGGGCGGGCGTGACCACCGCGACCGCAACCGCACCAGCGAGCAGCGTCGCGCAATGGAAAGCTCTCACCCTTCCATTGTGTCGCCGCATGATTGGGCCGTCATGTTCGGAACCGATGCGACGCTGGGCGCCGCCAATCGTCCGGATTCACACCTGGTGCGCACTAACGTCGCCACCGGGCCACAGGAGCGTCCAGATTCACGTGGGATGAGAATCTGGACGCTTCCAGGCACCATTTCGAGCCATTACGCCCGCCTCATGTGAATTCGGACCGTTCGTGGGCTGGCGGAGCTTGCGGCGGGCCTGAGCAGGGGCGCGGCGCTGCACCTCATCGGTACAATACGGCTC
Organism: Candidatus Limnocylindria bacterium; assembly: GCA_036555005.1. Classification (GTDB taxonomy): domain Bacteria; phylum Chloroflexota; class Limnocylindria; order QHBO01; family QHBO01; genus DASSCW01. The sequence continues at coordinate 13,435 of DATBME010000098.1, forward strand.
GTGCCGTCGCCAGCCACGCTGGACGCGCGGCCCCGGACGAACGAGACGGCGCGGGACCTTCAGCGGAGGACCGTGCCGCACCGCGACGCTGAGGAGCCTCGAGACGAGCTGATGCCCACCACGGCGGCCCGATCCCGGCTGCGGACGGCGCTTCGCGTCGTCGTCCCGCTCCTCGTGCTCGCCGTGATCGCCGGCTGCGGCATGATCCCGCCCGAGCCCAAGACCGACGCCGCCCAATCGGTCTTCACCCTCTACAACATCGTGCTGGCCATGGGCGCGGCCGTCTTCCTGGGGGTCGAGGGCTTCATCGTTTACTCGATCTTCCGCTACCGCCGTCGCGACGATCGGCTGCCGCCCCAGACCCACGGCAACACCGTGATCGAGATCATCTGGACGGCCATCCCGACCGTGATCGTGCTGATCCTGTTCGTCCTGTCCGTGGTCGCCCTCGGCAGGGTGGAGGCAGCCGGCGACCCGGCGACCGGCGTGGACATCGAGGTCGACGGCTTCCAGTGGCAGTGGCAGTTCCGCTACCTGGACGACGACGACGATCCGGACAACGACTACAGCGTGGTCGGCAGCCCGGCCTCGCCGCCGGTGATGGTGGTGCCGGTCGGGGAGCCGGTACGCCTGGTGCTCCTGTCGAGCGACGTGATCCACTCCTGGTACGTGCCGCAGTTCCTGATCAAACGCGACCTGATCCCGTTCCCGGAGGGCGAGACGCCGAACACGCTGGAGTTCACGGTCAGCGAGGAGGGCATCTACCAGGGGCAGTGCGCCGAGTTCTGCGGCGACCTGCACGCCGAGATGACCTTCAGCGTGCAGGCCATGCCGCGCGCCCAGTTCGACCAGTGGCTGGCCGATGGCAAGGCTGGACGGACCCCGCCACCCTCTGTGGAGCCGGGCGGCGAGGTGATCGACCTGACCGCCAACGACATCGCGTTCGACAAGGACGAGATCTCGGTGGCGGCCGACACCGGCTGGACGCTGCGCTTCAACAACGAGGAGGACGTGATCCACAACGTGGTGATCGTCGACGCCGACAACAACGAGGTGTTCCGCAGTGGCGACCTGACCGGCCCCGATGCGACCGGCGACTTCGCCGTGCCGCCGTTGCCGGCCGGCGAGTACACCTTCTACTGCGAGTACCATCCCGTGCCGGAGATGACCGGCACGCTCACGGTTCAGTAGGGGAGCGAACCAGAGACCGATGGCCACCACGACCCTGACCCCGCAGGCCGAGACCTATCGCCGCTCCTGGGTGATGGACTGGCTGACGACTGTCGACCACAAGAAGATCGGCATCCTCTACATCGTCAACTCGTTCTTCTTCTTCTTCGCGGCGGGCATCCTGGCGCTGGTCATCCGCTCCGAGCTGGCGGTCCCCGGCCTGCAGTTCCTGGATCCGGAGACCTACAACCAGGCCTTCACCATGCATGGGACGATCATGATCTTCCTGTTCGTGGTGCCGGTCCTGTCCGGCTTCGCGAACTACGTGGTGCCCCTCCAGCTGGGTGCCCCGGACATGGCCTTCCCGCGGATCAATGCCCTCTCCTTCTGGCTGCTGCCGCTGGGAGGCGGCTTGATCTTCGCCGGCTACCTGTTCGGCGGGGCGGCGGCTGAGGGCTGGACCGGCTACGCGCCGCTGAGCAACGGCGAGTTCGCCGAGAACGTGGGCACCGACCTGTGGCTGATCGGCCTGGCGCTGGTGGGCACCGCCTCGATCCTGGGCGCGGTCAACTTCATCACCACCATCTTCAAGATGCGGGCGCCGGGGATGACCCTCTTCCGGATGCCGATCTTCGCCTGGACGGTGCTCGTCACCGCCACCCTGATCCTGCTCGCCACCCCGGTGCTGACCGCCGGCCTGATCGCGCTGTTCATCGACCGCAACTACGGCGGCCACTTCTTCGACCCGAATGCCGGCGGCAACCCGATCCTGTGGCAGCACCTCTTCTGGTTCTTCGGCCATCCGGAGGTCTACATCGTCATCCTGCCGGCGATGGGCGTGGTGAGCGAGATCCTGCCGGTCTTCAGCCGCAAGCCGCTGTTCGGGTATCGGGCCTTCGTCTACGCGACCGTCGGCATCGGCCTGCTCAGCTTCAGCGTCTGGGCCCACCACATGTTCACCACCGGCAAGGTGCTGCTGCCGTTCTTCGCCTTCATGACCACCCTGATCGCCATCCCGACCGGGGTGAAGATGTTCAACTGGATGGCGACCCTGTGGCGGGGCTCGATCAGCCTGACCACGCCCATGCTCTTCGCGCTGGGCTTCCTGACCATGTTCCTGATCGGCGGCATCAGCGGCGTGATGCTCGGCCCGCCACCGGTCGACTTCCACCTGCAGGACACCTACTTCGTGGTGGCGCACCTGCACTACGTCTTCTTCGGCGGGTCGGTGTTCGGCGTTTTCGCGGCCACCTACTTCTGGTTCCCGAAGATGACGGGACGCCGGCTGAACGAGGGCCTGGGCAAGATCCAGTTCTGGATGATGTTCATCGGCTTCAACCTGGCCTTCTTCCCGATGCATCCGCTGGGCATCAGCGGCATGCCGCGGCGCATCAGCGACTACTCGCCCGATGCCGGCTGGACGCTGTACAACCTGGTCTCGACGGCAGGCGCCTTCCTGATCGCGGCCAGCATCCTGCCGTTCCTGGTCAACGTGGTCGCCACCTTCATCAACGGCGAGCGGGTGGGCGACGACCCGTGGGAGGGCAACACGCTGGAGTGGGCGACCACCTCGCCGCCACCGCCCTACAACTTCGACACGCTGCCGCCGGTGCGAAGCGAGCGGCCGGTCTTCGACCTGCGGCACAAGCACGACGCGGAGCACCTGGCCGCCGAGCAGGTGCCGGTGCTGCCGCCGGCCGATGAAGAGGGGAACGTGGCCGGCGAGCCCGAGCAGGGTGGTGAGTCATGACCGTCGACGCCCCGACCTCCGTCAGCGCCGAGATGGGCCGTGCCCAGGCGGTGAGCCCGCACCGCGAGGCGGGAATGCCGACGGCAATGGTCGGCATGCTCCTCTTCATCGCCAGCGAGGTGATGTTCTTCGGCGGCCTGTTCGCCGCCTACTTCAACTCGCGCGCGGGATTCGTCGGGGAGTGGGGGCCGGTGCCGCCGGCCCACCCGCTGGAGCCGATGCCGATCGCGCTGCCGATCACCATCATCCTGCTGACCAGCAGCGTGACCATGCAGTTCGGCGTGTGGGCCATCCGCCGCGGCGACCAGCGCGCCATGCGCTTCTGGACGATCGTGACGCTGGTGCTGGGCGTCGGTTTCCTGATCGGGCAGCTGTACGACTACTCGGTGCTGGGCTTCGGCATCAGCGACGGCATCTTCGGCACGGTCTTCTACACGCTGACCGGCTTTCACGGCGCCCACGTCTTCGGCGGCGTGGTGGGCCTGACGATCATCACCGCCCGCGCCACCCAGGGGCAGTTCAGTGCCCGCAACCACGTGGCGGTTGAGGCGGTGAGCTACTACTGGCACTTCGTCGACGTCGTGTGGATCGCCCTCTTCACGACCCTCTACTTCCTGCGCTAGGGAGCGGCAATGAACGTCGAGCAGTGGATCGGGTTCGCGATCATCGGCATCACCATGGTCGGGGTCCTGATCGTGGTGTTCGTCGTGACCACGCGGGTCGGCCGCGCGGCGCCGCGGCCCAAGCCGCCACCCGGCGTCCATCTGCCGCCGGGCAGCCTGCTGCCGGTCATCTTCTCGATCGGCGCCGCATTGCTCGGCGCGGCGCTGGTCTTTCAGCCTGACGAGCCGTACGCCCTGCCCGTGCTGGACGCCATCTCCGGCTTCATGAATCCGTGGCTGGGGCTGGCGGGCCTGCTGGTGCTGATCTACGGAATCGTGGCCTGGGTCCGGGCCGCCGGCAACGAGTGGCAGGAGGCCGAGGAGCGGCCCCACCACGACGCGGCGGGGCACTGATCGCGCCATGAGCGTTGCGGCCGGCGTCGTCAGGCAGCCCGGCCTGGCCCTGCGCTGGCGGGTGCTGGGCGCGGTGCTGCCGCTGGTGCTGCTCGCCGCCTGGGCCGGAACGCTGCTGCTCCTGCGAACGCCGGGCCCGACCGGGGCGAGCATCGGCCAACCCGCACCTGACTTCGCGCTGACCGACCTGGACGGCAACGCGCTGCAGCTGAGCGACCTGCGCGGCCGGCCGGTGATCGTCAACTTCTTTGCCAGCTGGTGCGGACCGTGCGTCGAGGAGTTCCCGGTCCTGGAGGAGGCGCTCGCGCGTCATCGGGCCGATGGCCTCGCCGCGGTGGGCATCGTGTTCCGCGACAACTCGGAGGCGGCGCGTGAGTTCATGGCGCGCATGGGCGCCAGCTGGACGGCGGCCATGGATCCCGGCGAGCTGACCGCCCGGAGCTTCGGCGCCTCCGCCCCGCCGGCGAGCTTCTTCATCGATCGCGACGGCATCGTCCGCGGGCGGCAGATCGGCCAGCTCACGGCGAACGACCTGGAGCGGCAGCTGGCGCTGACGCTCAACCCGGCCCAGGACCAGCCGAGGGAGCAGCCATGACGGAGAACCTGCCGGCACGCCAGGAGCACGGGGAGCTCGTGGTGGACACCGTCCACGACATGCATCCCGATCATCACGACCCGCAGCACCAGGAGGTGCAGCAGAACGTCTTCGTGGCGCTGGTCCCGCTGGCGGTCATCGTGCTGCTGATCCTGACCTTCGCCCTGGCGACCTGGACCTTCGTGGCGGCGCAGCCGCCCGCCTGATTCGGTCCGGCCCGGGCGCACCACGACGCGCGCAAAGGGGCTTCCCTCCGCTGCCTGCGAGCGACTAGAGTTCCCGCCACGTCCACCCGCCGCCCGGTGCCGGGCGGCCACCCGAGGGAGGATAAGGAGGTCCGATGACGACGGCACGCCCAATCCCGTCGGCGCGGCGACGAGGCCATGCCCTTGCCGGCATGGCCTTTGCGTGCGCCGTGATCCTGCTGGTCGCCTGCGGTGGCGGAGGTGGCGGCGGGGGCGGCGCATCCGCGTTCAAGCTGCGCATGTCCACCGTCAACGAGACGGCCGATGCAGCCACCGTCACGTTCGACGTGGCGGGTGAGCCCGGCGAGCCGCAGACGCTGGAGAGCTGCAGGGCGACGCTCTACACCTTCGACCTGCCGGAGGGCGAGGACTGGGCCATGACCATCAACGGCAACATCGCCGTCGACTCGGTCCAGCTCGACCCGAACCTGCTCGACGCGAACCTGATCGGCGAGGTCACCGTCAACGAGGACGGGACGATCGAGATCACCGAGGAGATCGTGCGCGGCGCCCTCATCACCCCGCCCGCGGCGTCGGGGATCTGCCTCCCCGGCTAGCCCAGGCGGACGGTGGTGGCGGCCGGGTACCGCTGCGCGACGTAGTCGTCCAGGATCTCCAGGAAGCGCGGCACGATGTCGTCGCCGCGCAGGGTGGTACGCAGCTGCCCGTCGACGAAGACCGGTGCCACCGGCTCCTCGAAGGTGCCCGGCAGGCTGATGCCGATGTCGGCGTGCTTCGACTCGCCCGGACCGTTCACGACGCAGCCCATCACCGCCACCTTCAGCTCCTCGACGCCGGGATGTGACTGGCGCCAGACCGGCATCTGGTCGCGCAGGTAGGCGCCGATGTCGCGGGCCATCTCCTGGAAGAAGGTGGAGGTGGTGCGGCCGCAGCCGGGACAGGCGCTGACCTGCGGCGTGAAGCTGCGCAGGCCCATCGACTGCAGCACCTGCTGCGCCACCTGGACCTCCTCCGTCCGATCCCCGCCCGGAGCCGGCGTAAGGCTGACCCGGATGGTGTCGCCGATTCCGCGCTGCAGCAGGATCGAGAGGCCGGCGGTGGAGCTGATGATGCCGCGGCTGCCCATGCCGGCCTCGGTCAGGCCCAGGTGCAGCGGGTAGTCGCCGGCATCGGCCAGGCGGGAGTACACCTCGACCAGGTCCTGCACCCCCGACACCTTGGCGGACAGGATGATCCGGTCGCGCGGGAGACCGGTCTCCTCCGCCAGCCGCGCGGAGCGCATGGCCGACTCGACCATGGCCTCGATCATCACCTCTCGGCTGTCGCGCGGCTCCGGCAGGGCGGCGTTCGCGTTCATCAGGTCGGTCAGCAGCTGCTGGTCCAGGCTGCCCCAGTTGACGCCGATCCGCACCGGCTTGGCATTGGCGATCGCCACCTCCACGATCTGCTGGAAGTTGGCGTCGCGGTGCTTGGCGCCCACGTTGCCCGGGTTGATGCGGTACTTGGCCAGCGCCGCGGCCGCCTCCGGGTACTTCGTCAGCAGCAGATGACCGTTGTAGTGGAAGTCGCCGATCAACGGCACGCCCACGCCCAGCCGATCCAGCTTCTCGCGGATGACCGGCACCGCCCTGGCCGCCTCGTCGTTGTTGACGGTGACGCGCACCAGCTCGCTGCCGGCATGCGCCAGCTGCGCCACCTGGATGGCGGTGGCATCGGCATCGGCGGTGTCGGTGTTCGTCATCGACTGCACGACGATGGGATGTCCGGAGCCGATGAGGACGCCGCCGACGTCGACCGTGGCGGTCGGACGACGATCGATCACGCCTCCGATGCTACCCGCTCGCCCTCGATCGGGCACGGTGACGGCATGTCGCGCAGCATCGGACCCATCGCCATCCGGCAGCCCCCGGTCGTATGCTGGCGGTGAGATCCCGAGCCGCTTCCGGAGGAGAGCTGCAGATGTCCGACTTCTACCGCATCCCACGCGAGATCAATCCGGACGAGCCGGCGGGCCTGACGCCGGACATGAACCCGGTCGACGACGAGACGCTGCGCGACCAGGAGCTGGAGCGCCTCGAGCACGAGGGCGACGAGGAGAACGACGAGGGCGAGGAGGCTGGCCAGCCCGGCTAGTTCGCTATGCTGACGGCATGACCGCGACCATGCCGCCCAACCCCACCGCCCAGACGGAGAGCACCGACACCCGCCACCGCAAGGTCGCGATCATCGGGTCCGGACCGGCCGGACTCACCGCCGCCATCTACGCGTCGCGCGCCAACCTGGAGCCGATCGTCTTCGCCGGCAACGCGCCGCTGGGCCAGCTGATGATCACCTCCGACGTGGAGAACTACCCCGGCTTTCCCGACGGCATCCAGGGCCCGGAGCTGATGGCGCTCTTCCGCCAGCAGGCCGAGCGCTTCGGATCGACCATCTTCGACGTGGACGTCACCCGGGTCGACTTCAGCGAGCGCCCGTTCAGGCTGTGGGTCCACGACGACGAGTACCGGGCCGATGCCGTCATCGTGGCCACCGGCGCGTCGGCCCTGTGGCTGGGCCTGACGTCCGAGGAGGAGTTCCGCGGCCGCGGCGTGAGCGCCTGCGCCACCTGCGACGGCTTCTTCTTCCGCGATCGCGAGGTCGCCGTGGTGGGCGGCGGCGACACGGCCCTGGAGGAGGCGCTCTTCCTCACCAAGTTCGCCTCCAAGGTCACCATGCTGGTGCGCCGCGACGAGTTCCGCGGCAGCAAGATCATGCAGGACCGCGCCTTCGAGCACCCCAAGATCGAGGTGCGCTGGAACACGGAGGTCACCGACGTCCGCGGCGAGATGACCGTCACTGAGCTCGCCTTGCGCGACACCGTGACCGGCGAGGAGTCGGCCATGCCGGCGCAGGGCATGTTCGTGGCCATCGGCTACAAGCCCAACACCGACCTGTTCAAGGGGCACCTGGACCTCGATCCACGCGGCTACTGCAAGACGGCCGCCGACGGCGACACCAACACCAACGTGGAGGGCGTGTTCGTGGCGGGCGACGTCCACGACCATCGCTACCGCCAGGCGGTGACGGCTGCCGGAGATGGCTGCAAGGCCGCCATCGACGTGGAGCGCTGGCTGGAGTCGATCGGCGAGGTGGAGCGAGTCACCGCCACCAACTGGTAGCCGCCGTCGGGTCAGTCGGCGAGAGCGCTCCCCATCCGCGGCCGCCACGGCCGTACCGACACCGCGAGTAGGCCGGCCTTCACCGCCGCGTCGCTTCCCGCCAGGACCTGCGCCTCCTCCATCCCATCGGCCTCGACGATCGCGATCCCGACCGTGCCACCGTCCGGCGGTCCAGTCGGCTGGTCGTCGAAAGGGCCACCCAGCACCAGGCGGCCGTCCTGGTCGAGTCTCTGCATGAAACCGATGTGATCCATGATCCCCGGCTGCTCCGGAAACGGCGCGCCCGGCTGCCAGTGCGGTCCGGGGTGGTGGAAGAGCACGAACAGCGAGCGGGTCACTCCGTCACTCTACTGGGCGGCGCGGCTGGATGGGCGCCGCTACTCACGGTGTGAGTACATCGGCGCTGTAGCGCGCGCCACTCGCGCTCTCGGGCGTCGTCTGACTCCAGGTGTGAGTACCAGGGCGCGCCATGCGGCAAACGGGGCGCGTCTTGGCGCGCATCGGCGCCGTTGTACTCAAGTGGTGTGTGAGGCAAGCGTCTGCGCGATACGCGGCTGCAGCCTCAGGCCATCAGCTCGGCAGCCAGTTCGGGAGTGACGCCCTCACGGCCCGATTCGGCCAGGTGCTCCAGCGTTCGGCGCCAGCTGTCGTCCGCCTCCATGGCGATCGCCATCTCACGGCGCGCCGCCGCCACGTCGCCGGCGGTGGCCAGCTCCAGCGCGCGCCAGAAGACGAGCTCGAACGCGTCCGGCGCCATGCGACGCGCCTCCGCATAACGCTGCTCGGCGGTCCTGCCCGCCTTCGCCTCGTCCCCGTCGTCGTCGAGCATGTCGTAGGCGAGCTGCATGGTCACGATCCGTCGCAGCTCGGGCACGGGGTCGGGATGATCCTCGATCCGCATGTCCATCACCAGGCCGTGCCCGCGCCACGACCTGGGATGGAGCGCGGCATCCACCACGATGATCGCCGCCGACTGTCGGCCACGAACGTCCCCGCCCTCTCGCTCGGCGGCCTCCACGGCCCGGAGTAGCCGCTCGACGAACGGCGCGCCCTCCGCCAGGCCCTCCTCGTAGGCTGTCGCCATCGCCGGCCAGCACGTGTCGCTGAGCAGCAGGTTGCCCTGGACGGTGAAACCCTCCCGCGCAAGGTGGCCGGCGGCGGGAATCGTTTCGGCACCCGTGTGGGCAGCCGCCCGGCCTTCCGCATCCACTACGCCCAGCTGCCGGACCTGCGGGTTCTCATCGCTGGCCAGCAGCGCGGCGACGGTCTGCTCGGCGCTGGCGCCGGCGCGCAGGAGCTCCAGGCCCATCGGCCCAAAGGCGGTGTTGACCGATGCCTGCGTGGCCACCGCGCCGACGCCGGCCTCCAGCCACGGGACCACCGGACCGACACCAAGGAAGTGCGACTGCACGGCGATCCCGAAGCGGCCGGTCTGCGGGTCGCGGGCGACGATGGAGTAGGTCATGCGCGCAGGGTAGCCGCTGCGCAGGCTGCACAGTGCATCCGGGGATGGTGACAGCCGCCGTAGACTGGAGGACCACGTAGGAGGCGGCCCATGAACGCGTTCATCATCGAGCTCGAGAACCGGCCCGGCAGCCTGGCCGACACGGCCGCAGCGATTGCCGAGAAGGGGATCAACATCAACGGCATCGCGGGGGCCACCAGCGGTGGCACCGGAACGATCGCCATCGTCACCAACGACGAGTCGGGCACCCGCTCGGCCCTCCAGGCGATCGACTGCAAGTTCCGCGAGGTGGGGCTCGCCTCGGCGGCGCTGGAAGACAAGCCCGGCGTGCTGGCCGATGCGACTCGCCGCCTGGCCGATGCCGGCGTCAACATCGAGGCGATCTTCCCGACCGGCATGGAGGGGAACCGGATCACCATCGCCTTCGGTGTCGACAACATCGACGCCGCCAAGCAGGCGCTGGGCGCCCTGACCGGGGCCACTGCCTGAGGGCTGGCATCCCCTGAGTCGATGCGATGAGCGGCCGCCAGGCGGCCGCTCATCCTTGTGTCAGGCCTCCTCCCGCGGGCCCAGCGCCCCCCGCGCCACGTCCGGCACATCGGTCACGAAGCCCCACAGCCCGAATACGGCCAGGTGCTTCATGCGGTCCGGGTCGTTGACGACGTAGCAGCCGATCTGCCGGCCGTAGGCCAGCGCCTGCGACAGCGCCGGCGCCGGGTCCAGCCCCAGGTCGCCCTCCCACGGGTGCACCCCCAGGTGCCCGTGCTCGACCGCCCAGCGCAGCGCGGGCTCGAACGGCTGGGCCGGCACCAGCAGGTAGCCGGTGGGCAGGTCGGGATCCAGGGCGTGGGCCTCGTCGATCGCCGCCTCGTCGAAGCTGATCAGGTTGGCGCGGCCCTGCGTGCGCACGGGCCGTTCGCGCAGGGCCTCGACCACCTTCGGCACCGCCGCACGCGCCTTGATCTCGACCACCAGCCCCAGCTCATCGGGCAGCCAGTCGAGGACCTCTTCCAGGGTCGGGATCGTGAGCCCCTTGCCGGCGAACGGCGTGGAGCCGTCGGCATCGGTGAATCGGGCCCCGGCGTCGAGGGTACGCAGGTCTTGGAGCGTGAAGTCGACCACCGCGCCGTTGCCATCGGTCGTGCGGTCGACCGTCTCGTCGTGGATGACCGCCGGCTGCTCATCGGCGGTGAGATGGACGTCGAGCTCGATCGCATCGGCCCCGGCCTCCGCCGCCAGCCGGAAGGATTCCATGGTGTTCTCCGGCGCCCGGACCGATGCGCCCCGGTGCGCAACCACCAGCGTCATCTGGGCACCTCGCCGGGCGGCACGATGGCGGGCTCGAGCGGCGCCGCCAGCGGGATCTCATCAGCCGGCGGGGGCGTTCCCTCCGGCACGCGCCGCACGATCCAGAAGCCGATCACCATCAGCACCAGCAGCGACAGGATGGCGACCTGGTAGGCGAGCGGCCCGTTCTGCTCCGGGTCGAGGACGAAGACGATGGCGCCGAACATGAGCGGACCAACCACGGCGGACAGCTTTCCGGCCATACCGTACAGGCCCAGCATCTCGCCCACCTCCTCCGGTTGCGTGAGGCGCAGCAGCAGCAGGCGGTCCGTGACCGCCACGCCACCCAGGCCCGAGCCCAGGATGGCGCCGGCCACCAGGAAGGCGACCTTGTCCAGCCACAGGCCGATCAGCAGCAGGCCCACCGTCCAGCTGCCCAGCACGATCATCAGCGTGCGCTTTGGACCGATGCGGTCGCAGGCGATCCCCCAGAAGAAGCTGGCGATGATGGCCACCACGATCAGCCCGATCAGCACGTAGCGCGCCTCGCTCTGGCTGAAGCCGACGGCATTGATGGCGAACAGGCTCATCACCGCGATGGCGGTGTTGATCGGGTCGGTGTAGAAGAAGCGGCCGACCACGAAGCGCAGCAGGCCCGGCCGCTGGCGAGCGTGCTCGACGGTGGTGCGCAGCTGCGACCAGGAACGCAGGGCCTCGGCCGGGCTGAACGAGCCGCCCTGGCGCTGCCGCTCGCGGACGATCACGAAGATCGGGATGGCGAAGACCGCGAACAGCGAGCCGATCAGCAGGAAGCTGGCGGCGGTGATGTTGCCGTCGGCGTCGGTGGTCGTGCCCAGCAGCAGGGCGGACACGATGCTGCCCACGTAGCCCAGCGCCACCCCCACGCCGGAGAGCCGCCCGCGCGTGGCCGGCAGCGCCACGTCGGGGAGCAGGGCGTCGTAGTAGATCAGGGCGGCCTGGTAGGCGAAGTTGGCGATGGCGAAGAAGAGGAGGCCCAGCCAGATGTTCACCAGGCCGATCACCAGGGTCGGCACGACGCAGCCGACGGTGAAGGCGAAGAGGTAGCGCTTCCGCCCGCCGGTGCGGTCGCTCATGGCACCGAGCACCGGGGAGACGGCCGCGTTCAGCGCGACCGACAGGCTGGCCGCGGCCGTGAAGGCGAACGTGCCGGTCGTCTCGCCCAGGGCCTCGGTGGTCCACGGGCCCATGGCGAAGCTGACGATGGCGAAGCTGAAGATCGTGTTGGCGAAGTCGTAAAGGGCCCAGGAAAGGCCCTCGACCGCGCTGCCCGAGCGCGTGAGGCGACCGAGCCCCTGCCACCACGAGACCGGGTTCAGGGACTGGGCGGTGACGGTCACGCCGCGATCATACCCAGCGGTCGGCGCCCTTCGGATGGCCGCTCAGCCGGGCGGCGGCTTGGGTTTCGGGGCCACCAGTCTCGCCAGCTGAGTCATAGGACCCGGGAACGCCCTCTGGGTGGCGAAGTTCTCAGCCCGCGAGTCATTGGACGACGGAAGTCGAGCGGAGAGCCGTCTCCGTGGTCGTATGACTCGTTGGGTGAGACAGTCAGGCGGGAACGGCGGCGTCCCCGGGCCGGGAGCCGCCTCCGTGGTCGTATGACTCGGTGGGTGAGAACGTCACGCGGGAACGGCCGCGTCCTGTGCTGGCGGCCGCGTGGCGAGCGGCCAGGAGAGGACGGTGGTGATGGCACGGACCACGGCCTCGGGATCCCAGGCCGCACCGCGTTCCGCCTGGTGAGCCACCGCCCCGTGCAGCAGCAGCGCGCACGCGAGGCTGGCCGAGTCGACGTCCAGGTCGGCCGGCGCCTCCCCGCGCGCGATCAGCTCCCGGATGAACATGGCCGAGAAGCCACGCTCCTGGTCGGAGATGCGGATCAGCATGTCGCGCAGCCGCGGGTTGCGATCCGCCTCCGCCTGGGCCTGGATGATGATCGCGCCCCAGCCATCCTCCACCAGCGAGTCCACGAAGAAGCGGATGGCGGCGTCCAGCCGGGCCTGGGGATCCGCGATCCCGGAGAGCGCGGAAGCCAGCTCGTTGAGCTGCAGGTCGGTCTGGCGCTGGCAGACAGAGAGGAAGAGCTCTTCCTTGGACGGGAAGTAGCGGTAGATGAGCCCCACCGATACGCCGGCCTCGCCGGCGATGACCGGGATGGAGGTGCCCCGATAGCCGCGCACGCGGAAGGCCCGGTGCGCTCCCTCCAGGATGCGCTGCCGGACCTCGGCGGTATGCTCGGTGCTGGCTCGCGGCACGCGGTCGACTCCCATGACGTGAATAAGCATTCATTTTGCCCTTGACTCGCGCCGAATGCAAGGCTAACGTAGCCCCCACACGACTGAACGATCATTCATCTTGACCGATACGGAGCGTTCCTGAGCACCATGGCCACGCCTCCTGTCTCCTCTCCTCCCCCTGCTGCCGCTACCGCACAGGAGCCCGTCCTGGAGCCGCATCCGACCGGTATGTTCGCGGCCCTCGGCCGCTTCGACTATCGGTTCCGGCGCTGGCTGCCGATCTTCGGCTTGGCGCTGGTCATCGGCCTCAATGTCTGGGCCGCCGTCGGCGGTGGCAAGCTGATCCAGGGCGGTTGGGTCATCCCCGGCTCGGAGGAGCAGCAGGCGGCGGACGTCCTGACGGACCGATTCGGCCCGACCGAGACGACCCTGCTCCTCATCTTCAAGGACCCTGACGGCGACGCGGCGTCGCCCGCCTTCCAGGCCACCGTGCGCGACAGCCTGGCCGGCATCGCGGATGACGCCGAGGTCGATCGGGTGGTCACCTACGCCGATGCCCCAGCCCCGGGCCTGCTGTCGGAGGACGGCGCCTCGACCCTGGCCGTCGTCTACCTGAACGAGGAGGTGGAGTCAGCCGTCGAGGACTCGGCCCGCCTGGCCGAGGCGGTCGACGCTCCCGCCGGCGTCGAGGTGCAGGTCACCGGCGTCCCGCAGCTCTACCACGAGTTCAACCAGAAGATCGAGCAGGACCTGGTCATGGCCGAGACCATCAGCCTGCCGATCGCGCTGCTCATCCTGCTGGCCGTCTTCGGCACGCTGGTCGCCGCTGGGCTGCCGCTGCTGATCGCCGCCCTGGCCATGCCCACGGTCTTCGCCGTCATCGCGCTGCTGGCGTCGGTGATGGAGATGAGCATCTTCGTCAACAACCTGGCCACGATGATCGGCCTGGCGCTGGCCATCGACTACTCGCTCTTCATGGTCAGCCGCTTCCGCGAGGAGCTGCGCCACCACTCGGTGGAGATCGCTCTCGAGCGGATGATGGGCAGCGTTGGCAAGGCGGTGGCGGTGAGCGGCATCGCGGTCGCC
>DATBME010000102.1:0-9865 GCA_036555005.1 Candidatus Limnocylindria bacterium
AGGCGCCGCAGCTCGTCGCGGTCATAGGCGCCGAGCCGGCTCCACAGCGTCAGCCGCTCGGCGCGCTCGACGGCGGAGGTGGGGTCCACCTGCACCCGCGTCAAGCGCTCGACGACATCCAGCAGCGTTGTCGGCCGCGGCCCAGCGAGCTGGGTGGCCAGGATCGTCAGCCGGCGAGCCTCCTGCAGGCTGAGCGTGCGCATCGGGGCCAGTGTGGCAGACTCCGATCCATGATCGGCTCGGTGCGGGTGGTCGGCACTGGGCGCGCCGGATCGGCCATCGTGGGTCGCCTTCGCGAGCGCCGGATCTCCGTCGTCGCCGGCCGACAACCCCTCGCCGACACCGACCTGGTGCTGCTGGCCGTCCCGGATGCCGCGATCCCCGAGGTGGCGCAGCGGGTGCCCATCGGCCCATGGGTCGCGCACGTCAGTGGGGCGACATCGCTGACCGCCCTCGACCCGCACGAGCGACGCTTCAGCGTGCACCCGTTGCAGACACTCTCCCTGCAACGTGGTCCCGAGCAGCTCGACGGGGCCTGGGCGGCCATCACCTTCGAGACCGATGCCTCCCGGGCCGCGGCCGAATGGCTGGCCGGCACCCTTGGACTTCGCGCGTTTCCGCTGGCCGATGCCGACAAGCCGCTGTACCACGCCGGCGCTGCCATTGCCTCGAACTTCCTGGTGACCCTGTACCGGACGGCCGCGCGGCTCCTGGAGGAGTCGTCCGCGCCGCCGGAGGCACTGGTTCCCCTCATGCAGCGCACGATCGAGAACGGGTTCGTCCTGACCGGGCCGATCGCGCGCGGCGACTGGACCACGGTCGAAGCCCACCTGCGGGCCCTGGAGGAGCGGGCCCCGGACCTGGTGCCGCTGTACCGCGCACTGGCCGAAGCGACGCGCCCATGAGGCTGCTGCGCACCGCCGCGGAAGTGCGCGACGCGCTGGCGGACGATCGCGCGGCGGAGCGGTCGATCGGGCTGGTGCCGACGATGGGGGCCTTCCACGGCGGCCACCTGGCGCTGATGGCGGCCAGCACCGCGCGGGACGATATGACCGTTGTCAGCCTGTTCGTGAACCCCGCCCAGTTCGGGCCCTCGGAGGACCTTGCCCGCTACCCGCGAGACGAGGCCGGCGATGCGGCCACGGCCGAGGCGGCAGGGGTGGGCATCCTCTTCGCGCCGCCGGTCGACGAGATCTACCCGGCCGGCTTCGATACCTGGGTGGACCCCGGTGCGCTGGCCACCGTCCTGGAGGGAGCGGTGCGGCCCGGCCACTTCCGCGGGGTCGCGACGGTGTGCACGCGCCTGTTCGGGATCGTGCGGCCGACGCGGGCGTACTTCGGGCGCAAGGACGCGCAGCAGGTGGCGGTGATCAAGCAGGTCGTCAGCGACCTGGCGCTGCCGCTTGAGATCGTGGCCTGCCCCACGGTCCGCGACCCGGACGGCCTGGCCCTCTCGTCGCGGAACGCTTACCTGTCGCCGGATGAGCGGGAGCGCGCCCTGGCGCTGCCGCGTGCCCTGCAGGCCGGGGCGGAGGCTCATCGCGACGCCGCCGACGCCGAAGCTGCCGCGCGGGATGTCCTGGCCGCTGCGAAAGGGGTCGAGGTCGACTACGTCGCGGTTGCCGACCTGGATGGGCCGACGCTTGCCGGCGCGATCCGCATCGGTTCCACGCGTCTCATCGACAACGTTCGCCTCGACGGGTCGGCGTGACATGCGGTACCCGTTCGACGCCGACGCCTACGTGGTGCTCGACATCCCGGAGCCAGTCGCCTCCAAGGTGATCGCGGCGCGCGAAAAGTACGGAGACGCGTTTCGCAGCGCCCTGCCGGCGGAGATCACCGTCGCGGGATCTGGAGGGGTGGTCCCTTCGAGACAGACGAAGATCCGGACAGGGCCTGGGCCGTCCTGGCAGAGATTGTCGCCGGCACGCAACCGATCAGCACGGCGCTGGGCGAGGTGATCCGCACGGCATACTCCGACTGTGAGTACAACGGCGCCCAGGGTGCCCCTCTGGCTCGTTCGAGGCGTCCCCACACTCAAGGTTCGAGTGCGCGAGCGCCGATAAGGCTCCGAATCGCGCCGCGCGCTCCGATGTACTCATCCCCTGAGTAGCAATCGACTTGGCGCGCGCCGATGAGCGGCGCGCCGGACGGCCACAAAGGGGATTCCGTTGCATCCGGTGGCACAATGGCGCGCATGAGCACTGTCGCATCGTCTCGTCCTGACAAGGTGGGGCTCTCCGAGCTGGCCGCGCTGAAGCGCGATGGCACCCCGATCGTGATGGTCACCGCCTACGACTTCCCCAGCGCCCGGCTGGCAGACGAGGCGGGCGTCGACATCGTGTTCACCGGCGATTCGGCCGCGAACAACGTCCTGGGCTACGCGGACACCACCCCCATCAGCATGGACGAGATGGTGATGCTGGGCGCCGCCGCGCGGCGCGGGACGCATCGGGCCTTCTTCATGGTCGACATGCCGCTCGGCGCCTTCCAGGTCAGCGACGAGGACGCGGTGCGCCATGCCGTCCGGCTGGTCAAGGAGACCGGCGCCGAGGCCGTCAAGATCGAGGGGGGCGGGGCCATGGTGTCGCGGGCGCGGGCCATCGTGGCGGCCGGCATCCCGACCATGGGGCACCTGGGCCTGACGCCGCAGAGCGCCACCATGCTGGGCGGCTTCAAGGCCCAGGGCCGGACCGCGGCCAAGGCCCGGCAGCTCTTCGCCGACGCGCTGGCCCTGCAGGCAGCCGGCTGCTTCGCGATCGTGCTGGAGGCAGTGCCGGCGCGGGTGGCGGAGCGGATCACACAGGCCCTGCACATCCCGACCATCGGCATCGGCGCGGGCGCGCAGTGCGCCGGCCAGGTACTGGTCTGGCATGACCTGCTGGGCATCAACACCGGGCGCACCGCCAAGTTCGTGAAGCGCTTCGCCTCGGTGGCCGAGGAGACGCGGCGTGGGCTGGAGGCGTTCGCCGCCGAGGTGCGGGCCGGCACCTATCCGGCCGAGGAGCCCACCTACCCGATCAGCGACGAGGAGTTCGCGCTGTTCGAGTCGGAGGTCGCGCCGGGCGTGCTGGTCGCCGACGACTGGCTCTAGCGGCCGATCGGTCCCTCACACCTCGAGCTCGTAGACCCACTCCAGGCCGTCGCGCTCGTCCCACTGCTCGCCGGTCCTGACGAAGCCCAGCTTGCCGATCAGGTTCAGCGAGCGCTCGTTGTCCGGCGCCACGCTGGCGCGGAAGCGGCGCACGCCGTGCTCCCGCGTCGCCCAGGCGAAGGCAGCCCGCACCGCCTCCAGCGCGTAGCCCCGCCCGCGCGCGGCTGGCAGCAGGGTGTAGCCGATCTCCGCCATGCCGTGCTCGTCCGGCGCCATATGGAAGTTCAGATAGCCGATCCCCTCACGCGGCTGGCCGGGCTCCACCCGGATGATCGGCCGCAGCAGCCAGGGCCGGTCCTGCGGCCGCTCCCGCAGCTGCTTGGCCCGGAAGCCGGCCAGCCAGCGGACCTCATCCACCCATTCGGGTGAGAGGGCGGCACCGAGCTCGCCCGCCACGCGCATCACATCACCCTCCGCCACGGCGTCCAGCTGCTCCAGCGAGAGCAGCGGCAGCTCCAGCCGCTCCGTGCTGATGAGCTCGTCCGTCATGCCGGAAGGGCGGCCACCTGCGCCACCAGGGCGGGCAGGACCTCGCCGATCTGGCCGCGCAGCACGGCATGGGCCCGACCGTCCAGCGGCGTGGGCTCGGCGTTGACGATCACCAGCCGCGCGCCGTGCTGCAGCGCCCGCTCGGGCAGCCACGCCACCGGATAGACGGTCAACGACGTGCCGACCGCCAGGAATAGGTCACTGGCCGCTGACTCCTCCTCCGCGCGCTGCAGGTCCTCCGCCACCAGGGACTGGCCGAACGAGATGGTCGCCGACTTCAGGATGCCACCGCACTCTCGGCACGCCGGATCGGCCTCGCCGGCCTTGACCCGCTCCAGCGCATCGGCCATCGGCCCGCGGGCGCCGCAGGACAGGCAGACGCAGTCGCGCATGCTGCCGTGGATCTCGATCGTGCGCTCGCGGCTGCTGCCCGCGGCCAGGTGCAGCCCGTCGATGTTCTGGGTGATCAGCAGCTGCAGGTGCCCCATTCGTTCCAGCTCGGCCAGCGCCCTATGGCCGGCGTTCGGCTCCGCGCCGCGGGCCGGGTGGTTGAGCCGTCCCTGCCAGGCGCGCCGCCGCAGCTCCGGGTCGGCCACGTAGTACCGGATGTCCGACAGCGCCTCCGCCTTCGGATCGCGGGTCCAGACGCCCTGCGGCCCGCGAAAGTCCGGGATCCCCGACTCGGTCGAGATGCCCGCGCCGGTCAGCGCCACCGCGTGTCGGGCGTGCGCCAGCCAGCCTGTGATATCGGTGAGCCGATCGGACGCCATGGCCCCGATGGTAGCGGCCGGGTCAGATCCAGCCGCGCCAGCGCGAGAGGCCGAGCACGGCCACCGCAAGGGTCAGCATGGCGCCGATCGCCAGCCAGAAGTTGGCGGGGTTGTCGAAGAACCCGATCTGGAAGTTCATGCCCATCACGCCGGCGAGGACGACCGCCGGCAGCAGGATGGCGCTCAGGATGGTGAGCGTCTTCATGACCTCGTTGGTGCGCTGGGCCGATGTCGCCATGTAGACGTCGAAGGCGCCAATCAGCAGCTCCCGCGCGTTCTCGACCGCGTCGATGGTCCGATCCAGCCGATCGACGATCCCGGGCCACGGCTTGCCGACGCCCTCCAGCTCGAAGTCCGGCCTGGTCAGCGGGGCGAAGGCCCAGCGGTGCGGAGCCAGCGCCCGACGCAGGGCCGCGACCCGGCGACGCAGCTGCACGATCTCCTTGAGGAAGGCATCGGCCCCACTGGATCGGATGGCCATCTCGTCCAACGCGTCGATGCGTCGCACGATGGTCTCGACCAGCTCCAGGTATGCGGCGAGCACCGAGTCGACGAGTGCGACGAGGAAGTCGGCTGCATCCAGGGCGCCGATCCGCGTCTCGCCCCGGATGTGACCGAGGAAGTCTTCAAAAGCAGCCACGCTGCCGTCATGCACAGTGACCACCGTGTTGCGCGCCACGATGATGTCGATGGGCGTGGACGTCGCCACGCCGGCATCCGAACGCCCGCCCGACTCGTCGGGGGCCTGCATCGCGATCAGCCGCAGGTGGACCCGGTCCGCGAAGCGGAGCATCTTTGCGACGCCGCGCTCCTCTGCCAGCAACGCCAGCGAGTCGTCGGGCAACTCGATGGCCGAGCGGAGGGCGTCGAGATCGTCCTCGTCGTGCCCATCGACATCGATCCACAGGAGGTGGTGCTCCCCGAGGTCCTCCTCCATGCCGGTTTGCAGCTCCACCTCGCGGTCGCGGCCGTGGGCATCGAACAGCGTGGCGCGCAGCCCGGCTCCTCTGGCCTCCTCAGTGGTCATGTCGGCCGCTCGGCATGCAAGCGCCGGGCCACCGGTCGCGGCACCGAGAAGGCGCGCGGCGCTCGTGCGTGCGTCAGCGGCGGTTGTAGAGCTCGAGCCGCCAGCGCCACTCGGACCCGTCGGGGGCGTTCCACCACTCAACCAGCGTCCCGACCTCGCCGCCCGGCAGGATGACGAGCGAGCCGAGGTCATGGTCGGTCGGCCAACGGTCCTCGCGCGCGAAGCCACCATCGCCGACTGACAGCCGTGTCATGGGCAGGTAGTCTCCCTCGCGGGTCACGCTGCCCCGCGCCCGCACGCTGCCATCGAAGCGACGGACCGTTACGTCCAGCTTCTTCGGGGCGCTGTGGACCCACAGCACGTCGGTGGGGTCCAGCCGCCCGCGGGCGAACGGCAGCCCGGTCGCCGCGGCACCCGGATACCAGAGGTCCCAGGTCTCGGTGGGCTGGGGATCGATCATCGGCTCACTCTAGCGAACGATCCTCGCCGATGGCAGCCGATGACGCGATCATCCGACTGCGGCGCCGAACAGCTCCTGCTTCGCCGTCTCCTTGCGGTTGGCCATGCGCTCGCCCAGGTCCTCCAGCTCATCGCGGTCGAAGACCTGGCGCGCGGTCTTGAACATCTCGCCCTCTTCCTCCTCGATGTGGTGCTCGATGTTCTCGGCCATCACCTTGGCCTTTGGCCCAAAGCGCTCGTCGGTGGCGTCCATGCCGTCCAGCTCGCCCATCAGCCGGCTCACTACGTCATGCTCCTCGAAGCCCTCCAGCACGATCTCCTTGGCCTTCGGGTGCTCCTTGAGCGTCGGGTAAAAGATCTCTTCCTCGATGATCTCGTGGACGGTGAGCTCAAGCTTGATGCGGCTGAAGAGCTCGCCGCGCGTCTTCTCGGCGCGGTCGGTCGTCTCTTTCAGCTCCGCGAGCAGCGGCTTGATGCGGTCGTGATCTTCCTTGAGCAGCTTGATGGCATCCATGGCGGTCTCCCCGTCGGACGGTGACTTGGTCGTCAGGCCGGGGCCATTGCACATTCCGTTCCTAGCCGACCGCCCAAGTCTGGCCCGCGTCTTGCACGGACGTGGCCTTCGCAGCCGCGACCATGCGGCAAGGAGGAAGTGGATGAGCATCATTGGATGGATCGTGCTCGGCGCCATCGCCGGCTGGATCGCCGGCCTGCTGGTCAAGGGCGACGAGGGGATGGGGGTCATCGGCCACATCGTGCTCGGCATCGTTGGCGCCCTGCTCGGTGGATTCGTGGTCACCCTGGTCACCAGGGAAGACCCGATGGACGGCGTGCTGGACATCTCGTCCCTGCTCACCGCCATCATCGGCGCAGTCGTGGTGGTCGTCGTGGTGGGCATGCTTCGCGGCAGCCGCTCGGGCAGCGGACCGGTCTGAGCATCTTGATCTCTACGCCCCGTCGGGTTCCGGCGGGGCGTTGTCGCGCATGCGACGCATGACGTAGGCCGGCGCGGGCCGTATGCCCATGGTGACAGCCGGGGCGCAGCCGTACCGTGCGCGCATGGACCTCGCCACGCCCTACGATCGGCTGCGCGACTTCGTCGACCGGATGGCCACCATCGGTGACCAGCCCCACGACGACGCGGACCTGCGCGTCCGCAAGCACGCCCTGGCCATCACCGTGCTGGGCCTCATCCCGGCCGCGGTGCTGTGGGCGATCATCGGGGTCATCATCGATCGGCCCCTGCTGATCGCCGCGTCGCTCTACTTTGCGCTGGCCATGCCGCTCACGCTGGTCGGCCTGTCGAGCACCAAGGCCTTCGAGCCGGTGGTGCGCTTCCTGCTGCTGGTCGGGCTCAGCTACGTGATCCTTGGCCACCTGGCGCTGGGCGGCATGAGCGCGGGCGGAGCGAGCCTGATCTGGGGCCTGGTGGCTCCGGTGTCCGCCGTCCTGTACTTCGATCGCTCGAGCAGCATGCGCTGGTTCATCGGCTTCGGCGCCATCGTGGTCGCTGCCATCATCCTGGATCCCTGGATCGTGGAGCAGTTGCCCGCTTCATGGAGCAGCCCGCCGTCCTGGCTCTTCGCCTACAACCTGCTTGGTCCGGCGCTGTTCGTCCTGCTCCTCATCCGGTTCGTTGACGGGCAGCGACTGACGGCCCAGGAGGAGTCGCGGCAGCTGCTGCAGGACATGCTGCCTGGCCGGATCGCCGAGCGCCTGGCCGACGGCGAGCGCATGATCGCCGAGACGCATCCCGACGTCAGCGTCCTGTTCGCCGACGTGGTGGGCTTCACCGAGTTCGCCGAGCATGTCGAGGCCGATGACCTGCTGCTGACGCTGAACCAGCTCTTCTCGGCGTTCGACCGCATCGCCGCCCGCCACGGGATCGAAAAGATCAAGACGACCGGCGATGCCTATATCGCGGTGGCCGGCGCCCCGGTCGCCATGGAGGGGCACGCGCTGGCGGCCGTCCGCGCGGCGGCCGACATGCACCGCGCCGTCGAGCGCCTGGGCGGCCTCCGCCGCCGGGGCATGCAGCTCCGCGTGGGCATCGCCTCCGGCTCGATCACCGCGGGCGTCATCGGCGAGCATCGCTACACCTACGACATGTGGGGCGACACCGTGAACGTCGCCAGCCGCATGGAGTCGACGGGCGTACCCGGCATGATCCAGGTGGCGGCCTCCACCCACGACCTGGTCGGCGACGGCTATCCGTGGGAGGAGCGCCAGGTGCTGGTCAAGGGCAAGGGCGAGATGACCGCCTACCTGATGGACCCGGACGCAATCCAGCCGGTGGCCCGCCGTGCGGCGGCCGGTGACGGCCTCTACCCGCTGTCGGAGCGGACCGCGCCAGTCAGCGCCGACGCAGCGGCTTCGCCAGCCTAGCGGCCGGCTCGCCGGCCAGGAACTGCTCCAGCAGCTCGCTGACCTCCGGCAGCACCTCCTCCTGGAGGGCGTAGGTCGACTGGTTGCCGGTGCCCTTGGTGGCTCGCACCAGTCCCGCGCCGCGCAGGATCAGGATGTGGTGCCACAGGCTGGTGCGCGGCACGCCGAGGCGCTCTGCGATCTCGGCGCCGGTCAGCTCCCGGTCGCGCAGCGCGTAGAGCACCTTGAGGCGGCCCTCGTCGGCGAGCGCCTTGGCGAGCTTCACCAGGCGTCCCGGCGGCCCGAACTCATCCCCCAGCACGGACTCTTCCGAGACCGGGAACAGCACCAGCGTGGTGCCGCGATGCTCGACGTAGAAGACGACTGGCCGCGCCGCGTAGCTGGGCGCCATCAGCACATCGTTCAGGCTGGCGTCGATGGCCCAGCGCAGGCCGTCGGTCACGTGGTCGATGATGCCCAGCCCATCGAGCCGGACCGCCTGGCGCCGAATGGCCACCGCCTCGCGCTCCAGGATCGGCAGCAGTCGCTCCTCGTCCGGGGCGAAGGCCCGCTCGTGCCAGAGCCGCAGGATGTGCAGCAGCTCGCCGCGCAGGTGCTCCGGGTCGGCGCGCAGGATATGGCGCATGGCCCGCTGCCACGGCGCCTCGTCCGGGTACGACGCCCGTCGCAAATCTCGCTGTGCCTTGGCATCCCCGGCGGCCGCCGCCTCGACCTGGTCGCTGGTCACCATGCGCAGGACGTGGGCGTTCCAGCGCCCCAGCAGGTGCAGGCGCAGCTCGGCGGGGTCGATAGTCTCGATCAGGCTGAAGAGGCCGGCGATGTCGTGGTCGCCGCCCGCGTCGATGGCCAGGCCCAGCACGTGGTCCCAGAGACGCAGCGATCCCCCGGCAAAGCGGCGGATGGCGACCGCATCGGTCGCGAGGCGGCGCTCCTCCTGGCGGACGAGGTCCGAGCTGGCCTCGTAGGCGGGATGGCGTTCGTCGTCGAGGAATGCCCACAGCGCCGCGAGCAGCTCGAACGAGGCACCCACGGTTATGCGGACGCTGGGCGGTTGCTGCGGCACCCCTGCCGCTCCGGCGTTCACGAGCGCGAACGATAGCGCACCCTCGCCCGATGCGCTTACCTGACGAGAAAGTTCGACAGCGACCAGTTTCGTTGAACCATTCGGTCCCCCCAGAAGTAGACCGATAGGGAAGGGTGTGGCGCCCACTCCTTCCTCAATTCCTACCACCCGCCATGAGGAAACAGTTCATGCACACCAAACGCCTTGCGGCGGCGGGCTTCGCCATGGTCGTCGCCCTCGCCGCCTGCAGCGCGCCGGGCACCACCGACCAAGCGAGCGACGGCGGCGGCGATTCGCAGGCGCCGGCTGCCGACCAGGTGCTGCGCATCCCGCTCGGTGGCGAGCCGGCGACGCTGGATCCCAATCGGGCGTCGGATAGCACCTCTATCACCATCCTGACGCAGCTGGTGCGGCCGTTGGTCTTCTTCGACGCGGACCTCAACACCGTGTCCGATGGCGGCCTGGCCGAGTCGTGGGACGTCAGCGAGGATGGGCAGACGATCACCTTCCACCTGAAG
>DATBME010000109.1:0-20474 GCA_036555005.1 Candidatus Limnocylindria bacterium
CCGTCGACGATGTCCGACTCGATCTTGGCCTTCAGCGGGCAGGCCGGCGTGGTGAGCTCGACGGTGAGGTCCACCGCGCTCCCGTTGATATCGATCTGCTTGACCATCCCCAGGCTCACCAGGTCGCGTCCGATCTCCGGATCCTTGACCTGGGCCAGGGCGGCCATGATGTTCTCGTCGGTCAGCCGATCGGCCATGCGGGAATACAGCGTCCTTTCCGTGCGGGGCTGGGCACTTCGAGGGTAGCAGAGGCCGATCGGAACCGATGCGACCTTTGTTGTACCAACGGTGCCACATCGCAGCCCGTAGCACCGGTAAGGCTCTCGGCGCCTCGGTCGCCGCACCTTCGGCGACGACTCCGCCCGCCGACTCACCAACTCGATCGGCGGAGCCGTTCTGGTGCTACACGGGTCGGGCAGCTGGACGGCGATCGCCCCCCTGCGGGCCAAATAGCCCTACCCGTGCTATCCGTGCCCGGAGCGTGGGACGCTGTCAGGCGAGCCCGTCCCAGATGGACTGCTCGGGCTCCGGCGTGGCGCCGCCGGCCGGCACCGGCAGGTTGGAGGCTGCCAGCCGATAGCTCTCGGTCGCCAGGTAGCCGTCACGCATCTCCGCCGACCAGTCGTGGAACGGACCCGCGCTGCCGGTCTGCGACACGTGGCGTGAGATGGCGGCCAGCTTCAGCCGGCTCAGCTCGCCGAGCTCCAGGGTCAGCGTCTCGTCTTCACTGCGCTCCCCGTATTGGGGCGGGGCAGCGTCGCCCAGGGCGGCCAGCTGCGAGGGCGGCACGACCAGCTCGTATCGTTTGGCCGCCCGCCACGCGACCTGGTCCTCCTCCAGGTCGTCCTCGTAGGCGAGTGGCTCGGCGGCGCGCAGGAACGCCTCGCCGGTCGCTCGGCTGATGGCCACGTGGTCGGCATCGCCGGTCACGCCATCGGCGCCGAAACCCAGGATCACGTCCGGCCGGTGCATGCGGATCGGCTCCACCAGCCGGCCCACCAGCTCGGCCTGGTTGGCGCCGGTCAGCCCCTCCTCGGCATAGTCCAGCACGCGGAGGACGTTGACGCCCAGGAGCGCCACCGAGCGGCGCATCTCGTCCTCGCGGACGGTATCCAGGTTGCGCCACACCACCGGGCGGGTGTAGTGACGGTTCCGCCCGCCGGGCGCGGGAGGCTTCTCGACCAGGCGCGGATCGAAGCGGCCGCGCGTGGCGCACACGACCACCACGTACGCGCCGTCCGCCGCCGCCTGGGCAATGGCTCCCCCGAATCCGAAGGCCTCGTCCCCGGGATGGGCCACGATCACCATGAGGCTGCGAGCGGCCTGTCGTTCGCGGATCGGCCGCCAGATCGAGGACACGGCCGGCAGGATAGCAGCCTAGACCTCGACCTCGAGGGCGATGGCGGCGTGGTTGATCCGCCCATCGGACTCAGGACGGATGCCGCCCGGGGCCGGGGCATGGTCCAGGAACGAGGCGTGGCGGGCGGTCGCCAGGGCGCGCTCGACCTCCTCCAGCGTCAGGATCTCCCTGCGCAGCAGCAGCGCGATCTCGTCGCGCAGGTAGGAGCGCAGCATCTCCGGTCCGTCGGTCGACAGTGCGAACCGCACTTCGTGGTCGACCAGGGCGCGCAGGATGCCGCGCAGCTCGGCGTAGGTGCGGACCACGCGGGTGTTCAGGTTCGACGACGGGCAGACCTCCAGCACCACGCCGCGCTCGCGCAGCATGGCCAGCAGGCGCACGTCGCGGGTGCTGCTGATGCCATGGCCGATGCGCGACGGCTCCAGCGCCTCTATCGCCTCGCGCACCTCTTCCGGTCCGCCGGTTTCGCCGGCATGCACGGTGACGCCCAGGCCCGCCCGGCGCACCTGGGCGAACAGGTCGCGGTAGTCGGCGAAGCGGAAGCCGGGCGATTCGGGACCGGCGATGTCCACCGCCACCACCCCGCGGTCGCGCCAGGCGATCGCCTTCGCGGCGATGATCTCGTTCAGGTCGTACTCGAAGGCGCGGTCCAGGCAGAAGATGAGCCCGGCGCGCACCTGCGGGTACTCGAGCACGGCGCGGTCCATGCCACGCACGGCCGCGGCGATGATGTGGTCGAGGTCCTGCTCGCCGCCGCGGTTGCGCTTCATGGGGTTGAAGCGCAGCTCCAGGCGCGTCACGTTGTTCTTGCGGTAGGCGCCGCCGATGACCTCGTAGACGCTGCGCTCGACGGCGGTGGGGCTGGACTGGATCAGCTCGGTCCAGTGGAAGAGGTCCAGGTAGGCCTGGAACGAGCGCTGTCGGCGGCCCACCGTGATCAGGTCGCGGAACTCCCAGTAGTCCTTGGTCGGCAGCCGGATCCCCTGGGCGTGGGCGATGCCCCACATGATGGCCGGCGTCACCGCCGCACCCAGATGGACGTGCAGCTCGGTCAGGGGGGTGGCTGGATCAAGCGTGGGCCGCGGCATGAATCGATGGCGATTGCCGTGCGAGTTTGGCGGAGTGTAGCAGCGCCCGATCACCGATCCGGCGGGGACCCGATGCTAGAATCGCCGGGCCTATGGAAGCCATCCGTGACCTCATCGAGTGGGTCTCGTCCGACGTCGCGGGCTTCGCCGCGACGCTGGTTCCGTACCTGCTCCTGGGGCTGGCGGGCATCTACATCCTGTGGCTGGTGATCGGCTACCTGCGCGTCTCGCAGATCTCGGTCAACGAGCAGTCGGTGGTCCAGCCGACGCTCCGCCTGCCACGGGCTCCGGATGGTGCGATCGAGGCGCCGCGCGGCGTCCCGTTCTGCCCGGTCGACGGCCTGCAGTACCCGCCCGGCGCGCGCTTCTGCACCCAATGCGAAGCGGACCTGGCGCTGGGCTGCGCCAACTGCGGCACCACCATTCGGGCCGCCGACGACTCGTGCTACCGGTGCGGGACGCGCGCCACAATGATGGTCTCCACCGCTCACTGAGCACGGCCAGGCCCGGCGAGCGGGCCTCGCCTCAGTCCGCGATCAGCTCCCGGATCTCGGCCCGCATGGCGTCCACGTTCGGGATGATCACCCAGCCTCGCCCATCGCCCTGGTCGCCCCAGCCCAGCGCGAACTCTGGCGGCTTGAGCACGCGGGTCTCGTAGGAGGCCCTCGAGGCCCGCTTGGCGAGCACGATGAGCGTCTTCAGGTCCTCCATCGGCAGGTTCGTCTCCAGGCTGGCCGCCGCCCCGATCAGGCGGCCCAGTCGCACATCGGTCTCGGGGTCGCTGTACTTCCTGATCAGCGCGCGGATGACCTGCTGCTGGCGCGCCGCACGCGCGTAGTCGCTGTCGTAGTAGCGCGCCCGCGAGAAGTAGAGCGCGGTCCGCCCGTCCAGGCGTGCCATGCCCGGCGTCAGGTACAGGCCCCAGCGCGGTTCCTGGACGATCGTCTTGACCTTGACCCGGATGCCATCGACCGCGTCGACCAGCGCCACGAAGTCATCCATGTCGACCTTGACGTAATACGGGATCTCGACGTCCCACATCCTGGCCAGCGCCCGCCGCAGCCCGTCCATGCCATAGGAGTTGGCGATGCCGTTCACCTTGCCGCTCCAGATCTGGCCATCGCCGAGCGGCACGTCCACCGTGTCCCGCGGCAGGCTGATCATGGTGACCTTCCGCTGGTCCGGGCTGATGCTGACGAGCATGATCGCGTCGGTGTTGTCGCCGATATAGCCGCGCGCGCGACGCACGGCGCTGACGTCCTCGCCGACGACGAGGACGGTGAGGCGGTTGTGCAGGAGGGTGCGGTTCAGCGGATCGGGGGTGGGCAGCGGCGTGGGCGACGGGGTCGGCGACGGCGACGGGGAGGGTGACGGCGTGGGCGTCGACGGCTGGAGGGAGGGCGACGGAGTCGGCGCCTGGCCGCAGGCAGCTGCCAACAGGATCGACGCGGTGATGCTGAGGCTCAGGACGGCGCGTGGTCGCCGGGGTCGCTTGGGAGACATTCGCGCGGCATCATAGCGAGTGTCGGGTACGCTCGCCGCGATGGAGACCCGCGAGCTCAGCGTCTCGACCGGGCACGGCCGCGGCGTGACCGACATCACCGCGGCCTGCGCCGGCTTCCTGCGCGAGGTCGGCGGCGGGGCCGATGGGCTGCTGCACGTCTTCGCGCCGCACGCGACGGCGGGGCTGGTGGTGATGGAGCTCGGCAGCGGCTCCGAAGCCGACCTCATGGAGGCGCTCGACCGCCTCCTGCCGCGCGACGACCGCTGGCGCCACCGGCATGGCTCGGCCGGACATGGCGCCGATCACGTCCTGCCGCTGCTGGCCGCCCCCTCGCTGGTGGTGCCCGTGCTGGGCGGCCATATGACGCTCGGCACCTGGCAGTCGGTGGCGCTGCTCGATCCGAACGCGGACAACGCGACGCGGACGGTGCGGCTCAGCTTCCTGCCGGGTTGAGCGCGAGGCGGGCGACCTGTGCCGCCGCCTCCTGCGGCTCGGCCGTCGGCGCCTCGCAGGCGTAGCCGCGGCAGACGTAGGCGGTGGCCTGCCCGTCGCGGGTGACCTTGCCCTCGAACAGCGGCCAACCGGCCAGGCTGCCGCTTGGCCCTCCGCCGGCGATCACCAGGTCGGGTGCGTACGGCCCCGCCACGGCCCGGCGCAGCGCGGCCGCCCCTTCGTCCGCCGGCTCGCCGGCGATCACCGCATCGATGGGTGGCGACAGGCTGCGGTCGACGGCGCTGAGCATCCGTCCGAAGGCCGATGGCTGGCGGTCCAGGAGCGGCGTGACGGCTCGCAGGATGCTGCGCGCGCGGCGGTCTTCTTCGGCCTCCCCGCTGAGCAGCGCCAGCCGCAGCAGCACGTCGGCGGCGACCGCGTTGGCCGACGGCGTGGCGCTGTCCAGGATCGAGCGCGGACGCGCGACGGCGCGGTCATGCTCGTCGGCGGTGTCGAACAGCGTGCCGCTGGCGTCGTCCCAGAAGTCGGCGACCAGGCGGTCGACCAGCCGTGCTGCAAGCTGCAGGTCGTCGGCCTCGCCCAGGGCGGCGTGCGCAGCGAGCAGGCCGTCGGCGAGGTTGGCGTAGTCCTCGGCAAAGCCGGGCGTGTGTGCACGCCCGTCGCGGGCGGTGCGCCATAGGCGGTCGCCGTCACGCACCAGGTGGTCACGGACGAAGCCGGTCAGCCGTCGGGTGGCCGTGGCATGCCGCTCGTGGCCGACGACCAGGGCCACCATGGCGATCGCCCGCAGGGCCATCCCGTTCCAGGCGGCGAGCTGCTTGCCATCGCGAGCGGGCCGCACCCGCGACTCGCGCGCGGCCAGCAGGGCGGTGCGGCCCGCCTCCAGCAGGTCGGGCGCCGGCGGCTCGCCGGAGAGCGTGAGGATGGTGTGACCCTCCCAGTTGCCGCCGGGCGTGACCCCCCAGTACATCATCAACGCCTCGGCCCCGTCGGCGCCGAGGCCGGCATCGGCCAGGACGCGTGCCACCTCGTCGGCGGACCAGACGTAAAATCGGCCCTCCTCCCCCTCGCTGTCCGCGTCGAGCGCCGAGGCCAGCCCGCCGTCATCGGTCCCGAGCTCGGCGAGCATGAAGTCGACGGTCGAGACAGCCACCGCGGCGTAGCGCTCATTGCCCGTGGCGCGATACGCCTCCAGGTAGGCGTGCGCGAGCTGCGCGTTGTCGTAGAGCATCTTCTCGAAGTGCGGCACCAGCCAGCGCGCGTCGGTGCTGTAGCGGGCGAAACCGCCGCCCAGCTGGTCGTGGATGCCACCATCGGCCATCCGATCCAGGGTGCGGGTGACCATGGCCAGCAGGGCCTCATCGCGCGTCCGGCGCCACGTGCGCAGCAGGAACTCCAGCGTCATCGGCGCCGGGAACTTCGGCGCGCCGCCGAAACCGCCGTGGACCGGGTCGAAGCCGGCGCCCAGGCGTGCGGCGGCGCGGTCCAGCAGGTCGACTGCCGGATCCCGGTCCCCCGCCGGGATGGCGACCTGCTCGCGCAGGTGCCGCGCCAGCTGGGAGCCCTGCGCCGTCACGTCGGCGCGACGGTTGCGGTACGCATCGGCCACCCCATCCAGCACCCGCCGGAAGGCCGGCAGGCCGTGACGGTCATCGGGCGGGAAATAGGTGCCGCCGTAGAAGGGCTCGAGGTCTGGCGTCAGGAACACGCTCATCGGCCAGCCGCCGCCCCCGGTCATCGCCTGGACGGCCGCCATGTAGACGTCGTCCAGGTCAGGGCGCTCCTCGCGGTCGACCTTGATGGCCACGAAGTCACGGTTCAGCTGCGCGGCGGTGGCCTCATCCTCGAACGACTCGCGCTCCATGACGTGGCACCAGTGGCAGGCCGAGTACCCGATCGACAGGAAGATGGGCCGATCCAGCTCTCGCGCCCTCCCCAGCGCCTCCGGCCCCCACGGGTACCAGTCGACCGGGTTGTGGGCGTGCTGCAGGAGGTAGGGGCTCGTCTCGTTCGCTAGCCGATTGGTCACGCCGGTGAGTGTGGCACGCGAGGACTACGGCAGCAGTTGCGGCTCCGAGACGCTCAGGTTAGGTCCGTCCCGATCGTCGCTGCAGGGAGCGGAGTTGACGCCCCCGTCAGGGACCGCCACCGGTTCGTAGGCCGGCCATCCCGAGAGTCGCAGAGAAAGGGTGAAGCGGTCGATCGGCTCGTCCAAGCACCAGTTGCTCCAGACGACTGTCACGGCGGCAGGGCTACCGTGCTCAAGCAGGATCGTGGCCCCGCTCAACCCAAAGTCTGAGAGGCCACGAGGCCCGACACCTATCACGCTCTCAGATCTCCGTGGCGAGAAGACTTGTCCCGCGATCTCAACTGGCACGAGGCACGGATACCGGCCGTCTGCCAGCACCAGGGTGACTGTCGTTCCGCGCGAGCCGGCGGCTCCGCCCCACGGCTCAGCCGTGAACTCGACATCGATCGCCTGGCAGTCCACGGCCTCCGGCGGGCCCGCGGACACCGGCTGGGTAGCCGGTTCGTCGCTGCCCGAGCCGACACCGCCGCTGCGGGTGCCGGGAGACATAAGGGCGCTCGCCGCGGCGACGGCCAGAACGCCGGCGGCCACGCTCCCGAGAATCAAGGCTCCTCGCATCACCCCGCCCCGCCGCGGGACACCCCGCGACGAGTCAAGGGCATCGGGAAGCGGCGTGGACTCGTAACCCCGCTCGCGGGGGCCGGACTCGGCGCGCAGGCGCCGTTCGAGGTCGTTGTCATTCATGTGAAGGCTCCTCGCCGAGCTGGACGCGGAGGGCGTCGAGTGCTCGGCTGACATGACTGCGCGCGGAGGGAGCGGCGATCCCCAGGATCTGCCCGATCTCTTCGAACGGCAGGTCGGCTCGATAGCGGAGGTAGATCGCCAGGCGCTGGCGTTCGGGCAGTGTTTCCACCGCCTGCCAGACCGCCATCCGGTCGGCCTGATCCGCGGCGGGCTGGTGCGTCGGCTGGAGGCCGATCCGCTCGGCCAGCAGGCGCCCGCGGCGGCGCCATCGGTGCCGGTCCATGGCCGAGCGGTAGAGCGTACGGAACGCCCAGGCATCGGGCCGATCAATCGACTGGCCATCACGCAGGGCCGACCAGAGCCGCAGCAGGGTGTCCTGCACGGCGTCATCAGCCTCCTCCACGGAGAGGCCCAGGTGCCGCGCCAGTCCCCAGAGCTCGGCGCCGCGCTCGGCCTGCAGCCTGACGACTGCCGCCCGCAGGGCATCGGTGCCCACTGTGGGCTGCGGTGCGAGCTCGACAGTCGGGTCCATGGCGCCCGTGATCATGACCTTCCGACGCGCGGGCGGTGCGGAACGTTGAAGGTGGTCAGGGCGAACTCCGAGAATGCGCCTGGACCCTGACGCCGAGTGATGAGGACGGAACAAGGCCGCGAGATATGCGGCCAGAGACTGATTGGGCCAGGGAGCGCCAGCCCCAGCAGGTTCCCGCGTCAGGTCAGTCTGTGGCCGCATGCATGGCGTAGGTACGCGGCTGAAGGAATCGTCGTTGGTCGTATCAGTCTGTCACCGCATAACGCGCGACTATGGTCAGCCTAGATGGGTGCTCCGGTGATCGGCTGCTCGGAGGCGAACTGCTCCGCGTACAAGCGGGCGTAAAGGCCCTCGTGCCGGATCAGCTCCTCGTGCCGGCCACGCTCCACGATCCGGCCGCGATCGTAGACCAGGATCTGGTCGGCGCGCAGGATGGTCGACAGCCGATGGGCGATGGCGATGGTGGTGCGTCCCTCCATCAGGCCATTGAGAGCGGCCTGGATGAGCCGCTCGCTCACCGTATCCAGGGCTGAGGTCGCCTCGTCCAGGATCAGGATCCGCGGATCCTTGAGCAGGACGCGAGCGATGGCGACGCGCTGCTTCTCGCCGCCGGACAGCTTGTAGCCGCGCTCGCCGACGATGGTGTCGTAGCCCTCCGGCAGCTCCAGCACGCGATCGTGGATGGCCGCCGCGCGGGCGGCGTCCTCCACCTCCTCCAGGGTGGCATCCGGCTTCGCGTAGCGCAGGTTCTCCATCACCGAGGCGTGGAACAGGTAGGTCTCCTGGGTCACCACCCCGATCACGCGGCCCAGCGATTCCAGCTGGGTTCGGCGCACGTCGTTGCCGTCGATCTCCACCGCTCCGGCATCCACGTCATACAGGCGCGGGACGAGGTAGGTGGTGGTCGTCTTGCCGGAGCCCGATGGGCCGACCAGCGCCACCAGCTGGCCGGGCCGTGCCTCGAAGTCAATGTCGTGCAGGCCGAACGGCTGAATCGGCAGCTTGACCGCGCGCCCGCTCGCCTCGGCCGCCTCCGCCTCGCCCTCGGCCGCCAGCTGCACCGCCGTCGGCGGGTAGCGGAACGACACGTCCCGGAAGCGCACGTCGCCCCGCATCGCGACCGGGTCGAGCGCAATCGCATCCGGCGCGTCCACGATCTCGTGCGGCAGCTCCAGGTACTCGAAGATGCGGTCGAACAGCGCCAGCGCGCCCTGGATCTCAACCTGCACGTTCAGCAGCTGGCCGAGCGGGAAGAAGAGGCGGCTCTGCAGCGTGGTGAAGGCCACGATGGTGCCGACACTGACTCCGGGGTCGCCTTCGATGATCAGCGTGCCGGCCAGCAGGTAGACGAAGGCCGGCGCGATGCTGAAGAAGATCCCGATCATGGCGAAGAACCAGCGGCCGATCATCTGCTGCCGGATCTGCAGGTCGCCCAGCCGTCGCGACTCCCTGGCGAAGCGCGCGATGCTGGCCCGCTGCTGGCCGAACGTCTTCGACAGCAGGATGCCGGACACCGACAGCGACTCCTCGGTGATCGCGCTCACCTCTGCCAGCGAACGCTGGGTGGCGCCACTCACCTCGCGGCGGACCTTGCCGACGCGATAGGTGATGTAGGCGAAGATCGGCAGCATCCCGAGGCTCAGGACGGTCAGCCGCCAGTCCAGGATGAGCATGGCGATGACCGTGGTGGCCACGGTGGCGAAGTTGCTGAGCAGGGAGGCGGCCGTATCGGTCACCACCGATTGCACCCCGTTCACGTCGTTGCCGATCCGGCTCTGGATCTCGCCGGTGCGCGTCTCGGTGAAGAAGCGGAGCGGCATCCACTGCAGGTGCGTGTACAGCGCCAGCCGCAGGTCGTCCATCACGCGCTGGCCGACCACGTTCGACAGGTACGCCTGCCACACGCCAAGGCCCGATGAGATGAACGGCAGCACGATCATCAGCGCGCATTGCATGTAGAGCAGCCCAACGTCCTGCGGTCCGAGCAGGTTGTCGATCACCAGCTTCAGCAGGATCGGGTTGATGACGCCGATGCTGACGCTGACCAGGATCACCACCGCGATCAGCAGCAGCCGACCGCGATAGGGCCGGAAGAAGGTCGCGATCTGGCGCAGCGTGCGCGGCCCGCTGCCCGGGCGCGCGGTCAGGTCGGGCTGCTCGCCGCCCCACATGCCGCGGCCCATGCCCCGGCCGCGCATCACGTCAGCCGGATGGAGAGGAAGGCCTGGGCCATCGGCAGGCCAACCGGCTCCCCCGCCTCGGCGGCCCGCTCGCGGGTGCGGGCCTCGACCTCGTCCCAGTCGTCGATCTGGCTCTCGTGGCAGCGCAGCGCCTCCAGGCCGCGCTCGAGCGTCGCCGACACGTCGACCCACAGATTCGGCCGCTCGACGCCGCTGACCAGCACCTGGCGCACCTTCCACGGCTCCAGGCCCTCATCCAGCAGCTCTGGGAAGTTCAGCCGGTCCCGCGCCGCGGGGTAGACCGCGGCCAGCGTGGCCTCGCCGGTGGCCAGGTGGTCGGGATGGGCGATGAACGGGTTGCCGTCGGCGCGCCGCTGCGGGTTCTGGGCGATGACCAGGTCCGGCCGGAAGCGACGGATCTGGCGCACGATGTCGCGCCGCAGCTCCAGCGTGGGCTGCAGGTAGCCGTCCGGGTAGCCCAGGTGCTCGATCTGGCCGACGCCAAGGACGTCGGCCGCCGCCCGTTGCTCGGCGACGCGGACCGCGGCCAACTGCTCCGGCGTGACGCCGGGATCCTCGGTGCCCTTGCCGCCGTCGGTGGTGACGAGATAGTCGACCCGCGCGCCGGCGGCGGTCAGGGCGGCGATGGTCGGGGCGGCGCTGAACTCGGCGTCGTCCGGGTGGCTGAAGATCACGAGCACGCGCTCCAGCGGCGCGATCAGCTCATCGCGTTCCAGGTCGGTCATCGGGTGGCGCATGGTACGCCTGATTGACCGATGTCGCCCCGCCTCCGCATACTGCCCCGCAGTATGTCGACCGCACCGCGCAGCGACGCTCCGCCCCACTTCCGCCACTCGTACACGAAGGACCGGCGCGAGCTGCTGAACCGTCTGCGCCGGATCGAGGGGCAGGCGCGCGGGCTGCAGCGCCTGGTGCAGGAAGAGGCGTATTGCCTGGACCTGCTGCAGCAGGTGGAGGCGCTGACGGCCGCCGCCGACCAGGTCGGCCTGCTCCTGCTGGAGGACCACATCAGCGGCTGCCTGGCCCACGCCATCCAGACCGGGCAGGGAGAGCCCTACGTCGATGAAGTGATGGCCGTCGTGCGCCGCACCATGGGCCGGCCACCAAGCCGCCGCAAGCCCACGGGGACCAGCTCGAGCGGCGGCTGACGGGCATGAGTGGGAGTGCCGCAGGGGGGAACCACGGCACTCCCGGCGCAGAGCATACGCTCGGAGTCAAGGCCCGGCGAGCCGTTGCTCGCCAAGCCGCCAAGTGCTTGCTTACTCGCCGAACATCGTGAGCTGTTGGCCGCCCCGCTCGATGAGCGGGTCCAAGCCCAACACGGGTTCCATCCGCTCCAGCCCCGCGGTCTCCAGGCCGACCAGGGTCTCGAGATGCTGCCATTTCAGGAAGTGCCAGTTCTGCTGCTCGACCTCGGCCCGCAGCCAGGGTGATCGATCGAGCTTGAGCCGGATCAGCTCGGTGCGTTCGGCCGGGAAGACCAGGAAGCGGGCCTGTTGGTCGCCGGGCGGAATCTGGCGACCGCGGCGCAGGATCGCCTCTCCCAGCATGCCGGTCCACTCCACCTCGAACAGGAAGGCCAGACGCCCGCGCCGGTACCACATCGCATCGACCGTGCCGAGCACCTCCGACGGCGCCCGGATGACCAGCGGCAGGTAGGCGCGCCGCTCGTCGTCCTGCAATCGGTCCAGCAGGGTCGCGCCCTCGTATGGCCGATCGTGCTCGCGCTTGCTGACCCAGGCCTTCAGGCCCAGCCGATGCGCATAGTCGACCAGCAGGCCGATCACCCGAGCATGCTCCTCCAGGCGCTGTCCAAGCTCCTCGTCGGTCCGCAGCTGCCCCTTCTCGCCGCCGGCCGCGTAGGCGGCCAGGCAGGCGCGCACCAGCTCCTCGTCGGGCGAATCCAGGCCCGGGAAGAGGGCATAGATGCGATCCAGGAAGCCGTGCTCGTCCAGCCGGCCGGCGGTCGACAGGATCGAGAAGGTGGACCACTCCACCCGGTCGGCCAGGGGTGACTCGGCCAGCTCCGGCTCCCGCAGCCACCACACCGGGCCATCGGCGTCGCCCAGTCGCGCCAGGGAGCGATGGTCGTCGCGCCACAGCTCCTCGCGCAGCAGGGTGGCCAGCAGCGCCGCGCCGCCGCGCTCCAGGCGCGCATCGGCCGCCACCTCCTCGTCGTCACCGCCGCCCGAGCGGCCCATCGCCACCCGGCGGAGCAGGCCGGTCCGCTGCAGGTGCAGCACCACCGCCGCCGCGATGCGGGACAGGCCCGCCGGCTCCCCGCGGGCGCGCAGCAGGCCCACCGCCGCCTGGTCGATCGCCTCTGCCAGCTCCGGGTAGGTCAGGTGGCCCTCGTCGGCGCCCAGCCTCAACGGGCGCGCCTGGACGGCGTCGCGCAGACGGTCCTCCGCCGACGGCTTGCGGAAGTGGAGCGTGACGCCGTCCCCCGACCGGCGCGATTCGCGATGGATGACATCGACCAGCTCCAGCTCGGCGGCCGCGCCGGCTGTGGCAGCGGCCAGCAGGCGGTCCGGATCGTCGCCCTCGAGCATGACCACGAACCAGCCATCCGGCTTCAGCGCGGAGGCCGCCGACGCCATGGCGTGCCGCAGCGCGGTGGCTTCGGCGCCGTCCGAGCGCGCCGGCGAGGAGCCGAACAGCGGCTCCAGCCGCAGCGTCTCGGCTGCCTCGCGGCCGATCAGCCAGCTGGTGGCCAGGTACTCGAAGCTGAGCTCGTCCACGCTCGGCGCATTGGCGATCGCGGACAGCACCATGTCGACGTGGTCGGCCGGCAGGTACTGGCCGATGACCGCCGGGCGGCAGCGGATCCAGAGCACGTTCTCGGCGCCCATGCCGCCCAGCTCCTCTAGGCCGGCCGCGAAGCGCGCCGGGCGCCGGTCCCGTCCCAGGGCGGCGACCGCGGTGCGCACGTCGTCGACCGCGGTCTCGAACAGCCGCCACACGTTCGTCTCGCGCTGGTAGCGCGAGGCGGGCTGACGGACGTGGCCGCCGCTGATGCGCAGCGAGGCGACGCGGCCCGGGTAGCCGTTCAGCCGACTGGCCGGGAGCAGGCACGCCGCCAGCGCCAGGCGGAAGACCGCGGAGAGCGCCGGATCGCGCAGCTCGGCGTCGATCTTGTTGGCGATCGTCTGGAGCGCGTACAGGTTGCGGGAGGTGTACAGCTCCAGCAGCTCGTCGACCAGCTCAGTGCGGCCGTCGAGCACCGGGAAGCGGTCGCGCAGCTGCTGGTAGTGCAGGCCCTGCCGGACATCGGTGGCGGCCACCTGCGGTGCTCCCTGCTCGGGCAGCACGGTGGATGCGTAGCGCGGTCCCTCGGCCAGGGCGCCGGTCGGCGCGTCGGGCTCGAGCACTGGCGGTGGCGGTGGCTCGCCCAGCTCGCCAAGCGGCGCGGCCGGGTCGTCGTCCAGCGCCGTCGGGGGCGCGGTCAGGCCGACCGGCGCCGGCGGCAGGTCGTCCTCCGCGTCGAGCGACGGGTCGACGGCCGGCTCCACGATCTCATCGGCGATCTCGTCCGGCGGTGGCTCCTGGCCGGCACGCTCGATCCCCAGCTTGGCGAGGTCGATGTCGTCGACGGGGGCCACGCGTTCGACCGGTCCGCCGACGGCGATGTCGCAGTTCGGGCAGCGATAGATCTTGCGTCCGGGCGCGTCGCCATCGCGCGGCCAGATGAATTGCTCGCCAACCACCGGCCGGCGGCAGGTGGCGCAGCGCGTGGCGTACAGCTCCTCGATGTGCTGGCGCAGCGGCACATCGACGCGGCGGGAGGCGGCCAGCTGGGCGAAGGCGGCATCGATCGCGCCAGGCTCGGGGGCGAGCAGGAAGGCCTGCCCGGCCAGCTGGGCGAAGGGGCTGGGATCGCCGGCCACGGCCCGCATGCCGGCCGCCACCGCGCGGCGGGCCGTCCAGCCGGTGCCGGCCCACGGATCGAGGACCGTGTCGCCGCTGCGGGCGTACGAGGCCAGCTCGGCATCGAGCTGGTTATCGGCCGGCGAGGGGAAGTACCGCTCCAGGAGCGCCAGGCCGGGGAGGCGACGAGGAAGGACGACGTGGTCGAGACGCTTCCGTTGGGCCTCGCCCATCGGGCCTCCTACGGTTCCTCGATCAGCTCCTCTTCGAGCTCGGGCTCGGCGGAGAACTCCGGCAGGCTGGTGTCGAGCTCCTCGACCTCCTCCGGTTCCTCCTCGACCTCCTCGCTCTCGTCCCCTTCGTCATCGTAGCGGAGTGCACTGCCCCGAATGTCGGGTCGGACGCCAGCCGGGCGGCCGGAGGTGCTGCCCGGGAACGAGACCTTGCCGAAGTTGTCCGGGTGGGCGAACGTCTCGCGGATGATGATCCGCACCTCTTCGCCGCTGACCACGGTGATCGCCGCGTCGTAGCGGTTGCCGCCCTTCATCAGCTTGCCCAGCCGCGTGCCGACGCGGGGCTCCACCTGGCCGATCTGCACGTCACCCACGCGGGCCACCAGCACGTCGGCATCGAGCGCGAGCTCGACGGCATCGCCGGGCGACAGCGGCGCCAGCTGGCGCGCCGGGCCGACGTTGATGACGCGGGCATGGCCGGTCTTGCCCATCTCCTCGATGAAGTCGGCGGCCGACGCCTTCTCCGGCTTGCCGTTGCCGCCCGTCCCGTCGCCGCCGCCCAGCAGGACGCGCAGCCGCGCCACGTTGCGCTCGGCGATGCGGTTGGTCGCGTCGCGCTCCAGCGCGTTCTCGTAGGCGGTCAGCGCCTCGTCGTGGCGGCCGAGCTCGGCGTAGGCCTTGCCGAGCCGGTTGTACGCATCGGTATCGGGCCCCAGCTCGATCAGCTCCTGGTTGGTGGCGACGGCTGCCTCCCAGTCTCCCTGGGTGGCCTGTGCGATCGCGGTGTCCGCCAGCTGCCGGCGCTGGCGCATGGTCGTCTCAGTATCCTCAAGCGTCATGAGGTGGCGTCTCTCCCGCGAAATCGTGGTTGAGAAGAGGCTGTCGCAGGTCCGCAGCGGGCCTCCCCGGCCCGAGGGCGCCTTGTTGTAGCACCGGCGCCAAGGGGTGTCAACGCGAGCGACGCAGGCGGGCTGTCCCGGGTCCCGATCTGGCCGTCAGCCGTCGAACAGCAGGAGCGCCACCACCAGGCCCAGCACCGCCAGGGCGCCGAACTCGAGCAGCACCGATCGCCCGGGCGCGCCTTCGTCGAGCGCCTCGGCCGCGCCGCCCCAGGCATGGAAGCCGAGCGCTGTGATCGCCGCACCCACGACACCCGGCAGCTGCAGCAGGCCGACGGCGGTGGCGACCTGCGCGACCGCCACCAGGTGCAGCACCGCCTGCCCGACCGCCTCCACACCGCTCCGCCCCCGGGCTTCGGCAGCCCGCAGGGCCGGCACGGCGGACAGGATCATGAGCAGCACCAGCCCCGGCGGCCATGCATCCGCCGGGATCATGCCCTGGATGCCGGCCGCCGCGGCGAAGACCATCCCCACCAGCGCCAGGTCCAGCCCGACGCGCCGCTGGCCAGCCTCGCTCAGGCCCAGCTCCAGCCGGATGACGCTGAACAGCAGGAGCGCCACCACCGGAGTCAGCAGCAGGCCGATGCTCGGCACCAGCAGCCGGCCGAACAGGGTGAGCGTCACGCCCGCCGTCGCCAGCGTGGCGTAGCGCGCGAAACCGAGCTCCGTCCGCGCCGGTCCGATCAGCCAGACCGCGCCGAGGCCACCGATCACCAGCTGCATTGCCACTGCCACTGCCACCCAGAAGGGCGACACCAGCCAGCCGACGGCGGCCACCACCGCCATGACGATCGAGACCAGGATCGCCTCGCGGTACTGGAGGCGCGTCAGCACGCGCATCGCCGCCGGCCGCCGGCTCATCACGCGTCCGATCATCACAGCCACGCCAGCAGCGCGTCGGCGTCGCGCGTGCCGGCGACCTGGTCACGGGTCAGCCAGGCCCGGCGAGCCATCGACACCGCGTAGTCGAGCTGGCTCAGCTCCTCGGTGCGATGCGCGTCGCTGGCCAGCGTCAGCCGCACGCCGGCCTGGGCGGCCGCACGGCCCAGCGCGTCGTCCAGGTCCAGGCGCGGGCTGCCGTTCATCTCGAGAAGGGTACCGGTGCGCGCCGCGGCGGCAAAGAGGCGGGGCCAGTCGAGCGGCATCGGGTCACGCCGGTTCACGATCCGCCCGGTCGGGTGGGCGATCACGTCCACGTGCGGGTTCTCGATCGCCGCCAGCGTGCGAGCGGTCAGCTGCTCGGATGGCTGGGCGCGTGCGGTGTGGACCGATGCGATCACCAGGTCGAAGACGGCCAGCAGCTCGTCGGGGTAGTCCAGGCTGCCATCGGCCCGGATCTCCATCTCGGTGCCGTGCAGGATGCGGAACGGCGCCAGCTCGGTGTTGAGCCGGTCGATCTCCGCCTTCTGCTCCACGATCCGCTCCAGCGTCAGCCCGCGGGTCACGCCCAGCGAGGGCGAGTGATCGGTCAGCACCATCCAGTCGCGCCCGCGATCGCGCATGGCCCGCGCCATGACCTCGATCGAATCCACGCCATCGGTCCAGTCCGAGTGCACGTGGGTGTCGCCCTTCAGGTCGGCCTGCGTGACCGGCTCCGGCAGCTTGCCCTTGCGCGCGACCTCGATCACGTCGGTGTCCTCGCGCATCTCGGGCGGGATCCAGGGCAGGTCCAGCCGGGCGTAGACCGCCTCTTCGGTGTCGTCCAGCAGCAGCTCGCCGGTGTCGACCACCTTGAAGCCCTTCTCCGACAATGACAGGCCGCGGTCCAGCGCCATGCCGCGCAACGCGACGTTGTGCTCCTTGCTGCCGGTGAAGTGCACGAGGTGCGTGCCCCACGCGGCCGGTGGACAGACCATCAGGTCGACCTGCAGCCCGGTGGCGGCCAACACGATGCTCGACTTGTCGGTGCCGGCCGACAGGATGCGGCCCACCTCGGTCAGGCCGTCGAGTGCCGCGATCAGCTCCAGCGGCTGCTCCGTGGCGGCCATCAGGTCGAGGTCGCCGATCGTCGCCTTCCGACGGCGCAGGGAGCCGGCCGGCTCGAGGCGGACCACGCCCGGCACCTCGCGCAGGTGCGCGATCAGGCCGGCGATCATCTCGTCCGCCTCGTGGAGCACGACGCGCGTGATCTTCTGCTCCACCCGCGCGATGCCGGCCAGGATGTTCTGCTCGGTGCGCTCGGAGAGGCCCTTCACGCCGCGCAGCTGGCCGTCGGACGCCGCGGCTCGCAGCGCATCGACCGAGTCGATGCCGCGCTCCTCGTGCAGGAGCTTGACCGTCCGCGGCCCCACGCCCGGGATGCGCAGCATCTCGAGCAACCCGTCGGGCACCTGCGCGTGCAGCCGGTCGTGATACTCGAGGCGGCCCGTCTCGGACAGCTCGGCCAGCTTGGTGGAGAGCGCCGGCCCGGCGCCCGGCAGCTTCGGCGGCGTGCCGCGCCGGTACAGCGAGGCAACGTCCTCCGGGTAGCGCTCGATGGCGTCGGCCACCCGCCGATAGGCCACCGCCTTGTAGACCACCTCGCCCATGATCTCGAGCATGTCGCCGATCTCGCGGAAGACGCGCGTCAGCTCGGCGTTGGTCAGCAGCGCATCGTCGGAGCGCGAGATGGCGCGCGGTCGGGGCATGGTGGCCATTCTAGGAGCACGAAACGGCCCGACCCCGGAGCGGGATCGGGCCGTGCTGTGGTCTGGCCTGGGCCGGCTAGCGCTTGACGGTGCGCAGCGCCCGGCGGATGCGACTGGCGAGAGTCTGACCGCGTCGCCGACGAATCACGTTCGTCGCGCGCTGGCGTCGACTCGCCTCACCCAGCAGCTCTTCCTGCCGAAGCGTGGCCAGCAGGCCGAGATACGTAGCGCCTCGGCTCATCTGATTGCCTCCTGAACGTCGCTCCCACTGCGACGTAACTTACTTTGTGCCATCTCGTGGTTACATTAGAAGTGTACCGTGTACGAAGTAACTCGTCAAATGGCGTATACTGGTTACCTCATGGCTGGAATGGACCGATGACGCGTGAGCCGATGGCTGAGCCCATCGAGACGGAGGAGCTCTTCGTCGCCTTCGCCAACACGCTGAGCCGCATCCGTGGGATCGCGCGGGACACGATCCCCGACGCCGAAGCCCTGCTCGACTGGCTGCGCGCCAACGACCTCTTGAGTGCGCGCGGTCGCGCCACGGAAGGTGCCCGCCTGCGACGCGACCCGGACGAGGCCGAGCGTCGCCTGGAGCGCTTCCGGGAGCTGCGCAGCGTGCTGCATGCGATGTCCCATTCCATCTCGATCGCCGGCCGTGCCGAGCCGGAGCAGCTCTCCGAGCTGAACCACGTCCTGCGAGGCGGCCTGCACTACCACCAGCTGCGCATCCGCCCCGACGGCAACCGCTACGAGGTGTCGCAGATCGGCGATCGGCTCGACCAGGCGCGCGCGGCGATTGCGAGCTCGTTCGCCCACTTCGTGGCTGATGACGCGCCCGATCGGCTGCGCGTCTGCGCCAACGACGGCTGCGGCGAGGTGTTCGTCGACCGGTCGCCCGGCGGCCGGCGGCGCTGGTGCGACATGCGGACCTGCGGCAACCAGGCGAAGGTCGCGCGCCACCGCGCCCGCGCCCGGGAGCTGGCGGCGGGGGTTCCCACCGAACCCCTCGCGGACTAGAATCTGCCGCGGCCCGCCGGATTGCCGGCGTGGCGCACAGCCAAACCCGCAGCGAGGCGAACGCGAGCCAACGTGGACGCAGGCTCCAGTCAACGCGCGCGCCCGTGGCTGCGGCGCGAGGTGACCGCCTAGCCCGTCACCCGCCCCCGACCACCGGCGCGCTCCCGCGCGACCAGGACAATCCGAGGTGGTCGAGATGCTGTTTTCGAACCGATTCTTCGGTGGCCACAGGCCGCCGTTGTGGCTGCCCGCCACGCCCCCGGCGCGGCCCAGGGTGGTGCGGCCATGACCTCCGCCCAGACCGCAGAGCTGCTGACCGAGGTGCAGGCGCTCATCCGCGAGCGTGAGCGCGAGGGCGTGGTGGGCCTGGCGGAGCGCATCGGTCCGGCCGAGTGGGCCGACCTGGTGCCCCAGCTCGAGCCACCTGAGGTCGCCGTCCTGCTCCAGTGGCTGCCGGACGACGAGATCCCGGTCCTGATGGAAGAGCTGCCGCCGTCCGAGGCGGCGCGCATCCTCCGCACCCTGGCAGCCGCCGAGGCCGCGCAGCTGCTGGAGGAGATGGATCCCGATGACGCGGCCGACGTGGTGGAGCAGCTGCCATCCCGTGACGCCGACGCGATCCTGATCCGGATGCGGCCGAGCGAGGCCGCCGAGATCCGGGAGCTGTCCGTCTACCCGCCCGATTCGGCCGGCGGCATCATGACGCCCGCCTTCGTGGCGGTGGCCCGCGACGCCACCGCCTCAGAGGCGATCGCCGCGATCCGGAACCTGGTCGACCAGGCCGAGACGGTGAACTACGTGTACGTGGTGGACGACGAGCGAATGCTGCTCGGCGTTCTGTCGCTCTACCGCCTCCTGCTCAGCCGTGCGGCGGCGCCCGTGGTGGAGCTGATGGCCCCCACCACGGTCCGGGTCCGTGCGTCGGCCGACCAGGAGGTCGCGGCCCGGCTGCTCACCGACCGCAACCTGCTGGCGATCCCGGTGGTCGACGATGACGACCGGCTGATCGGGATCATCACCGAGGACGACGTGGCGGACGTCCTGCAGGCGGAGGCCACCGAGGACATCGAGCGCCTCGGCGGCTCCCAGCCGCTGAACATCCCCTATCGGCTCTCGAACGTCAGCCTGCTGGTCCGCAAGCGCGTGGCCTGGCTGCTGGTGCTGTTCATCGCCGAGGCGTACACCGGCACCGTGCTGCGTGGCTTCGAGGGCGAGCTGGCCGCGGTGGTCTCGCTGGGCTTCTTCATCCCGCTGCTGATCGGCACCGGCGGCAACATCGGCAGCCAGACCGCCACCCTGATCGTGCGCGCCATGGCCATCGGCGAGGTCACGCTGCGCGACCTCGGCTGGATCGTGTTCAAGGAGCTGCGGGTCGGCCTGATCATGGGCGCGGTGATGGGCGTGGTCGGCTTCGCGCTGGCCGCGGTGCTCAACGTGGGCTCCGAGGTTGGCCTGGTAGTGGGAATGACCGTGGTCGTCATCTCGGCCTGGTCGGCGACGGTGGCCGCCACCCTGCCGCTGGTGGTGCGGCGCCTGGGGGTCGACCCGGCGGTCGTATCGGCCCCGCTGATCACCACGCTGGTGGACGGCACGGGGCTGATCATCTACTTCGAGATCGCGCGATGGGTGCTGGCGCTGTAGCCGCCTCGCTGGCACGCCGCTGGC
Organism: Candidatus Limnocylindria bacterium; assembly: GCA_036555005.1. Classification (GTDB taxonomy): domain Bacteria; phylum Chloroflexota; class Limnocylindria; order QHBO01; family QHBO01; genus DASSCW01. Next base: position 20,226 of record DATBME010000109.1, read on the forward strand.
AAGCGCTCGCTCGCCAATGAGCTCCGCCAGCAAGTCCGACACGACGGGCCGCGCTCCCGGCGAGTCGGACAAGGAACGCGTCGACCGCGAGCTGCGCGAGCTGCTCGAGGAGGAGCGCGTCCTGCTGCCGGGCGTCGAGCTCCTGCTCGGGTTCCTGATCATCCTCCCCTTTTCGGCGGCCCAGGAGATCACCGGCCTGGAGTTGGCACTGTATCTCGCGTCGCTGTTCGCCACCTCCGCCGGGCTGGC
>DATBME010000115.1:0-4974 GCA_036555005.1 Candidatus Limnocylindria bacterium
AGCTCCTGCCACCAGCCGAGCCGCTTCCAGGCCAGGTCACCCACCCCGCTGCGCCGGCGCAGATTGGCCAGCCGCCGGCAGCCAACCCGCAGGTCACTGAAGTCGCTGCTGTCGATGATGAGCCGGTCGCTCAGCTCGACCAGCTGGTCGAAGACCGGATCGGCGAAGGGCGGATCGCCGGGCCACCACACCAGGGTAGGCAGGTCGTGGATCAGCAGCGGCGCCACGATCCCGTCCAGGTGCGCGGCCGCCTCGCCACGAACGGTCAGCACCACCTCCTCGTAGCAGACCTGCTCCTCCGCCTGCTGGACGGCGTGGCAGTGGGCGCTCACCGCGGCGTCGACAGTCGGGCCGATGGCGTCCGGGCTGGCCACCAGCACCACCGCGCGCGACGGATGACGGAAGCCGAGACCCATCATGGTCTCCACCACGCGCCCGGCCGACGGCTCGTCGGGCACCGTCACGATCAGGTTCAGGACCGATGCCCGGGCGTGCGGCAGGCCCTTCTCGGTGACCCGCGGCCCATCGTCGCCTGCCATGGTCCACAGCTGGGCGAGGTGGTCGGCGACGACCGCCACGCTGGTGTCGCGCATCGACCAGACCGGCGCCACCCGTGATTCGGCCTCGCCGAAGCGCATCAGGTGGCGATGGACCTCCAGCTCGCGCTCCGCCTCAGAGGCGAGCTGGCCGTTCGTGTCGGCCATCAGGGCCGTCGCCAGGACCGGCCGCCACGCTCCAGCAGCTCGTCCGCCGCCGGCGGCCCCCACGATCCGGCGCCGTAGAAGTGCAGCGGGCCGCCGGCGCCGGCCTGCCAGGCGTTCAGGATCGGCTCCAGGATCTCCCACGCCCGCTCCACCTCGTCGTTGCGGGTGAAGAGACTCGGATCGCCGACCATGGCGTCCAGCAGCAGCGTCTCGTAGGCGTCGGGCGAGTCGACGGCGAAGCTGTACCCGTAACGGAAGTCCATGTTGACGCTGCGAATCTGCATGCCCGGGCCGGGCACCTTGGCGCCGAAGCGCAGCAGGATGCCCTCATCGGGCTGGATGCGGACGGCCAGGATGTTGGGGTCGACCCGGGGCGCGCCGACCCGCTCGAACAGCGCCAGCGGAGGGCTCTTGAACTGCACCGCCACCTCGGTCACCCGGGTCGGCAGCCCCTTGCCGGTGCGCAGGTAGAAGGGCACTCCTGCCCACCGCCAGGAGCCGATCTCCAGCTTCAGCGCCGCGAACGTCTCGGTCTCCGAGTCGGGCCGGACCTCCGGCTCGTCACGGTAGGAGGGCAGCTTGTGGCCCTCCACCCAGCCCGACACGTATTGGCCGCGGATCACGTTCTGGGCGACCTCCTCGGTCGACATGGTGCGCACCGCGCGCAGCACCTTGAGCTTCTCGTCGCGCAGGTCCGAGGCGCGGAACTCGACCGGCGGCTCCATGGCGAACATGGCCAGCAGCTGCAGGGCGTGGTTCTGGACGATGTCGCGCAGGGCGCCGGTCTGGTCGTAGAACTCGCCGCGCCCCTCGACGCCGACCGTCTCGGAGACGGTGATCTGCACGGAATCGATGTAGCGCCGGTTCCAGATCGGCTCGAACAGCCCGTTGCCGAAGCGGAAGACCGCCAGGTTCTGGACCGTCTCCTTGCCCAGGTAGTGATCGATGCGATAGATCTGCTCCTCGCGGAAGACCGTGCGGAGCTCGAGATTCAGCTGCCGGGCGCTGGCCAGGTCATAGCCGAACGGCTTCTCCACGATGACCCGCGACCACCCCTTGCGGCCGACGGACCGGTCGCCGCCACTGGCCGCCAGGCCCGCCTCTCCCAGCTGGTGGACGATGCCCGGGTACAGCGTCGGCGGCACGGCCAGGTAGTAGAGCCGGTTGCCGGCGGTGCCGCGGTCGCGGTCGATCCGGTCCAGCACCGCCGACAGCCCCGACCAGGCCTCCGGGTCGTCGAAGGAGCCATGGTGGTAGGAGATTCCCTGCGCGAACGACTCCCAGATGGACTCCTTGATCGGCCGATTGCGGCTGAAGCGATCGACGCCCTCGCGCAGGTGGTCCCGGAACTCGTCGTCGCTCATCTCCCGGCGCGCGAAGCCGACCACCGTGAACTCGGGCGGCAGGAAGCCGCCCAGCAGCAGGTTGTAGAGGGCCGGCCCCAGCTTGCGCTCGGTGAGGTCGCCGGTGGCGCCGCAGATGACCATGGTGCAGGGCTCCGGCATGCGCACCAGGCGCAGCCCTTCGCGCAGCGGGTTGGCCTGCGCCGCCGCCGCCGCGCCATCGCCCGAGAGATCGGTGACGGTGCCTGGCGGGTCGACGGCGGTCATCGGTTCATCATTCCTGGCCGCCGGAGGACTTCACCGCGTGCCCCCCGAACTCGTTGCGCAGCGCGGCCAGCACGCGATCGGTGAAGGAGTCCGGCTCGCGGCGGCTGCGGAAGCGCTGGATCAGCGACAGGGTGATGACCGGCGCCGGCACGTCATGGTCGATCGCCTCGGCCACGGTCCAGCGGCCCTCGCCCGAGTCGGCGACCCAGCCCTTGATCCGCTCCAGGTCGTTGCCCTCGCGGGTGAACGCGTCGCCGGCCAGCTCCAGCAGCCAGGAGCGGATGACCGACCCCTGCTGCCACATGCGGGCGATGGCGGCGAGGTCGAGCTCGTAGTCCGCGGCGTGCAGGATGTCGAAGCCCTCGCCGTAGGCCTGCATGATCCCGTACTCGATGCCGTTGTGGACCATCTTCACGTAGTGGCCCGCGCCCGCCGGCCCGCAGTACAGGTAGCCGCCCTCCGGCGCCAGGTCGCGGACCGCCGGCTCGAAGCGGTCGAATACCTCGCGCTTGCCGCCGAGCATGGCGCAGAAGCCCACCTGCAGCCCCCAGATGCCGCCGCTGACGCCCATGTCCAGCCAGTCGAGGCCCCTGGCCTCCAGCTCCGCCGCGCGCCGCTGCGAATCGCGGAAGTTGGCGTTGCCCGCATCGACGATCACGTCGCCGGCAGACAGGACCTCCGCCAGCTGGCCGATCAGGTCGTCCGTCGCCTGCCCGGCGGGCACGCTGATCACGACGTGGCGCGGCGGCTCCAGCTTCTGGACGATGGTCTCGATCGGCTCGGCGACGACGATCCGCCCCGCGTTCTCCGGTTCGGCCGCGACCTCGACGGCGACCTGCTCGGTGCGATTCCAGGCCGCCACCTGGTGGCCGGCACGTGCCAGCCGCCGCGCCATGCCGGCGCCCATCCGCCCGAGGCCCGCGATCCCGACCTGCATCCGTCCCGATGCCTCCGTCCCGTGTGGTGCCCCCTCCAATTGTGTCTGGCTCAGGTTCCGACGGTGACGCCCAGTGCGTCGGCGGTCACCGCCTCCACCCGCTGCAGGACCGTGGCGGCGTCATCGCCGTGCAGCCGCAGCACGCGGCGGTCACGGGCCTGCAGGGAGCGCAGGTCGCCCAGCGCCTGTGCCGCGATCAGCGTGCCGAAGCTCTCCCGCCAGCCTGGGATCGGCAGGTCGCGATTCGCCTCGGCGGTGAGCTGCAGGAAGACTCCGCTCGGCGGACCGCCCTTGTGCAGCTGGCCGGTCGAGTGCAGGAAGCGCGGCCCGAATCCGCCGGTGGTGGCGTTGCCCAGCCCGTCGCGCACCAGCACCCGGACCCGCTCCAGCGCCGCGACCGCATCGGGGTCCTGCGGCAGGTAGGCCAGCACCGCGAAGTAGTCGCCGGGACCGATGCCGCCCAGCAGGGCGCGCAGCGCCCCATCCACGGTCACCGGCGCGTCGCCCAGCACCGCCTCATCGGCCGTTGCGGACAGCCCGGCCTCGGCCACGATCGGTGCGGGGACCGGCAGGCTGCCCTGCCCACGGAATGCCTCCAGCAGCTCGCGCGTGGCGTCCTTGCTCTCCTGCACGTTCGGCTGGTCGAACGGGTCGATGCCCAGCACCATGCCGGCGGCGGCGGTCGCCACCTCCCAGCGCAGGAATTCGGCGCCCAGCTCGTGCAGGTCGGAGAGTCCGATCCTGATCACCGGGTGGCCGAGCCCCTCCAGCGAGGACGCCAGCTCGGCCAGCTCGGAGAGCTCCGCCAGGTCGGGCGCCGAGGCCTCGTCCAGGGTGACCACCACGAAACAGCGGTCGCCGCCGTAGCGCTCAGCGTCGCCGATCGGCTCGCCGACCACCGGCACGATGCCTCGGCCCGCCTTGCCGGTGCTCTCCGCGATCAGCTGCTCGGCCCAGTCGCCGAAGCTGGCCAGGCGACGCGAGGTGAGGATGGTGAGCTTGTCACGTCCCGCCAGGGCGGCCTCGCCGATGGCGGCGCCAAGCCTCAGTCCTGGGTTGGATGGCGCGGGGCGGCGGCAGGCCTCCGCCATGCTCTCCGCCCGATCGAGAAGCGCCGCCAGGTCGACGCCCACCAGCGCGGCCGGCAGCAACCCGAAGACCGACACGGCGGAGTAGCGGCCGCCGACGTCGGGCGGGCCCTCCACGATGGCGCGGAACTCCTGCGCCCGGGCGAGCTCGGCCAGCGAGCTGCCCGGATCGGTGATGGCGATGAAGTCCAGCGCGGGGGCGACGTCGGCCATGGCCGCGTGGAACGCATTCGGCTCGGTGGTCGAACCCGACTTGCTGCTGACGCAGAAGACGGTGCGCGCCGACTGCGCCCACTCGCGGAACCCGCGCACGGCGTCAGGGTGGGTTGAGTCCAGGATGCGCAGCTCCAGCCCATCGCGGGTGGCGCCACTCGCGCCGAAGGTGCGGCTGAAGACCTCCGGCGCCAGGCTGGAGCCGCCCATCCCCAGCACCGCTGCACGCGTGTAGCTATCGGTGCGCACATCACGCGCCAGGTGCTCGAGCTCCGGGACCCGCTCGCGCATCGCTCCCGGCAGGTCCAGCCAGCCCAGCCAGCCGCTCAGCGTCTCGGGCGGCGTTCCCGACTCGGCCCAGAGGCGCCATCCCGGGCCCACAGCCGGTCGGCGACCCGCTCCTGCTCCCAGGTGGCGAGCCG
>DATBME010000043.1:0-6524 GCA_036555005.1 Candidatus Limnocylindria bacterium
CAGCAGCCCGGCGACCAGGCGCAGCAGGGTTGACTTGCCGCAACCGTTCGGGCCGATCACGACCGTGAAGCTGCCGGCCGGGACCTCGAGCGAGCAGCCGTCGAGCGCCACCAGCGACCCGCCCGAGGCGGGGAACGTGACACGCGCATCGACGACACGAACCGCCTCGCCGGGACTCGGCTCGGTGCTCGCTGGTGGCGGCGGGCTGAGAACGGTGGCCATGCACGCTCCGGAATCGGTCTGACCATCGACGGCCGGGGCATGGCGCGAACCGGGAGTCCATCGGGCACATCGGCTCCGAGGCCATGCGCTGCGCACGCGCAGCGAGAGCCGCGGACGATGCGTCGGAGGAACGCCTCGCGCTCGCCTTCTCCCTTCCGGACTGTGACCGTCGGCCCTGTCGGCCGGTGAGCGTCGCGCTCACCGGGTCAGGTCGGCCTCGACCGGTGGCTCCCGATGCCGTCTCCGCGGCAGCGGGCCGTTCGAGGTTCGCGGGCTGGCTCCTTGGGGAGCCGACCGCCGGTGGGGACTTTCACCCCGCCCCGAAGACGATGGAATTGTTCAGTTGCGGCTAGCGTCGCACCGCAGCGAGCATCACGTCAACCGGCGTCCGGCTCGCCCTCGACTTGGGAAGAGGTGGTGTCCTTGGGGCTGCCGCGCCCGCGGGCCCATCGGTAGATGACGTACGCGCCGCCGATGATGACCACCGCGTAGATGACCAGCTCGTACGGCCGGATCGCCTCGTACAACGTCTCGTAGTTCTCGCCCAGCAGGTAGCCCGCCAGGATCAGGGCCGCGTTCCAGGGCAGCGAGCCGAGCGTGCTGAACAGCAGGAAGCGGCCCAGCGGCATGCGGGCGATGCCGGCCGGATAGTTGATCAGCGCGCGCAGCAGCGGCACCAGCCGGGCGAAGAAGACCGCCCAGCCGCCGTAGCGCTCGAACCAGGCGTCGGCGCGGTCCAGGTCGTCCGGATAGATGTGGACGTACCGCCCCCAGCGATCCAGCAGCGGACGTCCGCCCCAGGCCCCGATCAGGTAGCCGGCCAGCGAGCCCGCCAGCGCGCCGAGCGTGGCCGCGATCAGCACCGCGATGAAGCTCCACGGCTGCTGGGTCAGCGGCTCCACCACCGAAGGGTCGGCCGCCGACTGGCTCACCTTCCAGCCCGCCATCGGCACGATCACCTCGGACGGGATGATGGGGATGAAGGTCTCGAGCGCCACCGCGATCGCCACGCCGACGTAGCCGATGGCGTCGTAGATGTCCAGGAAGAAGGGGATGATGTAGGTGTCGATGAACTCCAGCATCGGCTAGCCGTCGGGCTCGGCCGGATGGTGGAGCGGCACCGCCACCTTGTGGTGCTGCGGCTGCAGCTCGCCGCGGGGGGCGGTGATCCGGCCGGTCGCCCGCAGGCGGTCGTCGACGCCCAGGATGTGCACCGCCACGATCACCGACACCAGCGCCGCGCCCGCCATCCAGCCGCCAAGCACGTCGATCGGGAAGTGGGCGCCCAGGTAGATGCGGGTCAGGCTGATGGCACCGATCAGTACCAGCGCCACCAGGTAGGCGGTGTAGCCCTGGCGCCGGTCCGGCGCCAGCCGCGCCACGCAGAAGGCGGCCAGGCCGTAGAACGCCACCGCGCGCAGGGCGTGGCCGGCCGGGAAGTCGGCCACGTCATCCAGGCCGATGCCGTTGACGTTGAGTATCGCCGCCGTCAGCTCGGGGAGCGTGATGGGTGGGATGGCCACGAAGTACTTGAGCGCCCACTCGATCGGGAAGGCCAGCACGCCGGCGGCCAGCACCAGGGCCAGGTCCTGGCGTCCCTTGGCCAGCGCGACCAGGCCCAGCACCGCGATGCCGGTTGCCACGAACCAGCCGGCGCCGAGCGCGCTGATGCCCAGCAGCAGCCCGTGGACCAGCGGCAGGGTGGATTCCACCCACTCCCGGACGTGCGGCACCACGTCGGACATCAGCCATTGCTCCGGCTGCGTCTGGACCGTCGTGCGCTTGAGGGTGACCAGCCAGAAGAGCGACGGGAGGGTGATCAGGGCGAACAGGAAGGCCGCAGCTGGGCTGGGGACGGCGCCGCCGAGGCGGTTTCTGCCGTCGGCGTCCACGAGCAGGCGACTCGTGGGGTCCGGCAGGCGTCGCACGTTCGTAGTATAGGTTTGGAAAGGAGCCGGCCACGGAGACCACCACCCATCCCGTCCTGCGGCTGACCGGCACCTCCCTGAGCACGGAGGACGTGGCTCAGGTCGCCCGCGCAGGGCGCCAGGTGGAGCTCGATCCGGCAGCGGCCGAGCGCATGCGCGCCTCGCGCGCCGTGGTCGAGCGGCTGGTGGCCGAGGGTCGCACCGCGTACGGCATCACCACCGGTTTCGGCGACCTGGCCGACGTCCGGATCGACTCGGATCAGACCGCCGAGCTGCAGCGCAACCTGGTGCGGTCGCACGCCGCCGGGGTGGGCGAGCCACTTCCCGCCGAGGTGGTGCGCGCCATGCTGCTGCTGCGCGCCAACGCCCTGGCGGTGGGCCTGTCCGGCGCGCGGCCCGAGGTGGTGGAGCTGCTGATCGGCATGCTCAACGGGCAGGTCCATCCGGTGGTGCCGTCGCGCGGCAGCGTGGGCGCGTCGGGCGACCTGGCGCCGCTCGCGCACCTGGCCCTGGTGCTGATCGGCGAGGGAGAGGCGTGGGTCGACCAGGCCGGTCCCGGCCCCGCCGCGGAGGCGCTGGAGCGCGCCGGCCTGCGGCCGCTGACGCTGGAGGCCAAGGAGGGGCTGGCGCTCCTGAACGGTACGCAGCTGATGGCTGCGCTGGCGGCCCTGGCGCTGGAGGACGCGCGACGGCTGGCGACTTCGGCGGACGTGATCGGTGCCATGAGCCTGGAGGCCATGCTGGGGACGGCCGCCGCCTTCGACGCGGCCCTGGTCGAGGCGCGCCCGCACCCCGGCCAGGTGACGGTCGCCGCCCACCTGCGGGCGCTGCTGGCCGGGTCGGAGATCGGCGAGTCGCACGCCGAGAGTGGCCACAAGGTGCAGGACCCCTACTCGCTGCGCTGCATGCCCCAGGTGCACGGGGCGGTCCGCGACGCGCTCGACCAGCTGGAACGGGTGCTGGCGGTGGAGATGAACGCAGCCACGGACAACCCGCTCGTCTTCCCGACCGGCGAGGTGATCTCCGGCGGCAACTTCCACGGCGAGCCGCTGGCCCTGGCCATCGACTACGCCAAGACCGCGGTCGCCGAGCTGGCATCCATCTCCGAACGACGATCGGCGCGGCTGGTGGACACCCACCTCTCCGGACTGCCGGCCTTCCTGACCGATGCGCCCGGGCTGCGCTCCGGGCTGATGATGGCCCAGTACTCCGCCGCCGCCCTGGTCAACGAGCTGCAGACGCTGGCCCACCCGTCCAGCGTCGACACCATCCCGACCAGCGCCAACCAGGAGGATCACGTCTCGATGGGGGCCACCTCCGCCCTGCATCTGCGCGAGGTGGCCGACCGCACCGAGACGGTGCTGGCGATCGAGGCGCTGTGTGCGGCCCAGGGACTGGACTTCCGCGCGCCGCTGCACCCCGGCGCCGGCGTGGCCCGCGCCCACGCGCGCCTCCGCGCGCTGGTGCCGCACCTGGACGAGGACCGCCCGCCGGCCGACGACATCGCCGAGGTGCGCGAGCTGCTGCGCGTCGGAGAGCTGGCGATCGATGACTGAGCTGCTCTTCACCCTGGTCGATCCCGACTCGTTCGGCGACGTCCCCGCGCCGGCAGCGCCCGGCGCGCGCTGCCAGACCTGCGACTACTGGGAGCGGCTGGAGGGGACGCGCGAGGCGCGGGACACCGAGTCGGGCCGCAGCCAGAAGCTGTCGGCGCTGATGGCCGGCGAGCGGCTGGCCGGCGCCTACGGGATGCTCGCCTGGCACAGCGGCGAGGATGGCGACCGGCTGGCGATCGGCTGGTGCCAGTTCGGGCCGATCTCCGCCTACCCGCGCGCCCAGGTCATCCGCGATCGCTACCCCGAGCTGCCCACCTCCCCCGCGCCCTGGGTCGTCACCTGCCTGCAGGTGGTGGAGGCGCAGCCTGATCGCCAGGCCGCCGCCGAGGCGCTGCTGACCGCCGTCTGCCGCGACCTGGATCGGCGCGGCATCATCGCCGTCGAGGCATACCCGGAGGGCGTGGCCGACCCTTGGCTGCCGTCACCCGGGCCGCTATCGGTCTATGAGCGTGCAGGCTTCGTTCGCGTGGCCGGGGAGGATCGGTTCCCCGTCATGCGCCGCGAGCTTGGCGGAGAAGGCTCGGCCGACGTCGGCTGGGGCGACCTGCTGGCACGCGCCGCACCAGAAGACAAGGGCGACGACTGGCCGCTGCCGATGCCGAAGGGCCCCACCGAGGACGACCTCTTCCGCCTGCCGGAGAAGCCCAAGCGCCCGAACCCCTTCGGCGAGGACGAATAGTGCTCGAGGCCGGCCTGTGGGGCCTGGTCGCCGCTTCCACGCTGGTGATCGGGGCGCTGATCGGCCTTTACGTATCCATTCCCCGGCGCTGGGTGGCGCTGGCCATGGGCTTCGGTGCCGGTGCGCTGATCAGCGCGCTGTCATTCGACCTCACCGAGGAGGCGTTCGAGCAGGGCAACGCCGCCGTCGTGGCCGCCGGCCTGGCGGCGGGTGCGCTGACCTTCTATGCGGGCAACCGGCTGCTCAGCGAGGATCGGCGCGGAAAGCGGGTTGAGCCGCCGGAGACCAGCAACGGGCTGGCTTTGGTGCTCGGGGCGCTGCTGGACGGCATCCCGGAGTCGATCGTGCTCGGCTCCACGCTGCTGGCCGGCGTGGGCGTCAGCGTGCCATTCCTGGTGGCGGTGGCCATCTCGAACCTGCCTGAGGGCCTGTCCGCAGCCACCGACCTGCGCCGCGAGGGCCACGCTCCCGGCTGGATCATCCGACTGTGGGTCGGCGTGGCGTTGGCCTCCGGCCTGGCCGCCGCGGTCGGCTACGGGCTGCTCGGCGGGATGGGTCCCTTCTGGGTACCGTTGATCCAGGCCTTCGCCGCCGGCGCCATCCTGACCATGCTGGTCGACACCATAATCCCGGAGGCGTATGAGGGCGGTGGCAGCCTGACCGGGCTCGTCACCGTCGCGGGCTTCGCCCTGGCGTTCTTCCTCACCTCGGTGGAGTAATGGCACCGCGTCCGCTCTGGACCTGCCCGCGCTGTGGCAAGTCGTACGTCACCCGCAACATGTGGCACTCCTGCGTGGTCGTGCCGCTCGAGTCGCACTTCGTCGACCGGCCGCGCGCTCAGGAGCTGTACGACGCGGTCCTGCGCTTCCTCGAGGCCGATGGACCGGTCATCGTCAGCATCAGCAAGACCCGCATCGAGTTCATGACCCGCGCCCGCTTCGCCGGCGTCTCCGTGCGGCGCGACTTCGTTTGGCTCGCGTTCTGGCTGAAGCGCCAGGTCGATTCGCCCCGTTTCGACAAGATCGAGTCCTACGGCGGCCGTGACTGGGGCTACAAGATCCGCATTCGGGACGAGGCTCAGCTCGACGACGAGCTCCGTGCCTGGCTGCGCGAGGCTCGGACGGTCGGCGACCAGCTGCCGCAGGGGCAGGTCACCGGATCACGACAACCTCCGGCCCCTCGCTGAGCCGCGCCCACCTCGCATCGGCGGTGGCTACCGGCGCCGCCAGCCGCATCGCGAGCGCCAGGCACAGCCGATCGGCCAGCGACAAGCCCGATCCAGCTCGCCAGAGGCTGGCAGCCTGCTCGGCATCGGCGGCGTTGACGTCGATCACCTGGAGGCCGAACGTGGCGAGCAGCATCGCCACGGCCGCCGCCTCGACGCCGTGCTGCCGGGCCTTCTGCAGCACCTCCGACCAGTTGGCCGCGCCGATCACGCCCTCCATCAGCATCGCCTCGGCGGCCTCGGCCCCCGGCTCGTCCTGCAGCCAGGCCAGGACGGCCGAAGCGTCAACGACGGAGGTCACGGCCGGTCCTCGTCCTGCGCCTCCCGCCGACGCTCCGCGATGAGCTCGTCCGCCAGGCTGCCGCGCACGTGGGCGAACAAGGCCCGCAGCCGCGCCTTGGCGACGGGCCTCGGCATCATCACCACCGCGCCGTCATCGACCATCGCCACGAGCTCCGTTCCGTCGGCAATCCCGAGCTCCCTGCGGATGGGTGCCGGAATCACAACCCGCCCCTTCGGTCCCACCGTCACTGATTCAGTGTCACTCACGTCCTGATAGTGTCACCGATCCAGCGCACAGTCAATGAGGCCGCCCTGCAAGAATCCATGCGGCCCGGCTGTTGTGCCGGGTAGATGGAAGGGATCGCCTTCGTGGACGCCCAGCCACGCGAACGGACGAACGATGAGCACTTCACCGATGCCGTGGCGCCGCACTACGCCGCCCTCGTCCGCCGCCTGACGCTGGTGGTCGGCGACCTCCACGGCGGCGAGGATCTCGCCCAGGAAACCTACCTGCGCGCCTATCGCGCCTGGTCCCGCTTCGATGGCCGCGACGTGCGCGCCTGGCTCTACAC
>DATBME010000094.1:0-4458 GCA_036555005.1 Candidatus Limnocylindria bacterium
GCCGATCCCGCCGGCGGCGGGGGGTCCCGGTCGCCACCATTCAAGCGAGCGGGCGGCCTGGGTGGGGCCCTGCCACACGACGACCGGCTCATCCAGCATGGCGGCGACGGCCACCACCGGGTGGAGCCGCAGGTTGCGACCCAGCTGCGGATGGGCGATCGCGCTGGCTTGCAGCAGCAACGGCGTGCGCAGCCCGCCCGCCGCCACGACCACCTGTCGCGCGCGGACCGAGAACGGCCGCGGCGGGCCGTCGCCGTCCGGCCGCAACCGGCCGCGCACTCCCGTCGCGGATACCCCGCTGACGTCGATGCGGTCCACCGCCGCGCGCGCGACGAGCTGCGCACCCGCGGCACAGGCGGCGGCCAGGTGCCCGCGCTCGCCGCCGCGCTTCCGGCCGAACGGGCAGCCGAAGCTGCAGGCGCCGCAGTCGGTGCACGGCCCGGCGTTGCGCAGGTTCGGCGCCGCCTCCCAGCCGAGCGCGGCCGCGCCGTCCAGGATCACCCGCTCCTTGGGCGGGATAGCGCTGGGCGGTTGAACGTCCAGCTCACGTGCCAGCCGATCGAGGTCGGCGTCCGTTTCGGCACCGTCAAAGCCCGCCAGCCCATGGATCGTGGCCCATTCCGCGCGCAGCCAGTCGGGCGGAGCCAGGGACGTGGTCCAGTTGATGGTCGTGCCACCGCCCACGCCCGCGCCGGCCAGGATGGTGATGCCCAGGTCTGAGGTGGCGGTCGTGCCGCGATCCAGGAAGAGGTCGCGGAAGGCGGCGGCCTCGCCACGCGGCAGCTCCGCCTCCGGGATATAGGCGCCGGCCTCCAGCACCATGACCGACAGCCCCGCCTGCGCCAGGCGCGCCGCCACGAGGCCGCCGCCGGCGCCCGAGCCGACGATGGCGACATCGGCCTCCAGCTCGAGGGTGCCCGCAGAGGCGCGGTCGACATCCATGGTGCGAAACGCCGGCGGCGGGCCAGCCGCGGAGTCGCGTGTCGGTGTTGGTGCCGGCGTGTAGCCGATTCCCTCCCACAGAGGGTTCGATGGCGGGTCGACTCCGCCATCGTCGGCGTAGGCGAGGAACAGGGCGAGGCGCTTGAGTGCCTGGTAGGCGGTTCGCAGCCGCGGCACCGGATGCCGGGCCCAGGCCTGCAGGACCCGTTCGCGGTCGCGGCGGTCGAGGGTCGAGAACCGGCCCCAGACGGCTGCGGACGCAAGGTTCGCGACCGCAACCTCGAGGGAGCCGATCGCCAGCTTCAGCAGCCGGAGCTCATCGTGGTCGGCGGTGGCGGCCAGGGTCTCCGCCGCCAGAGCCGCCCGGCGGGGCGCATCGGCCTCGCTGCCGGGGACGAAGGTGGCGAAGACGGTCGCGAGCGTGGCCAGCGATCCCGCAGACCAGCCATGGACCGCCTCGTCCTGCGTCATCCCAGGCGGCTCAGTCGTCCTCCATGGACCGCCGCTCACCGACACGGCCCGAGGCCTCGGGAAAGGCCAGGGTGCCGGCCGCGACCCACCATTCGAAGACGTCGTACGCCAACCGGCCGGCCTGCACCGATGGATCGCCGTCGCTCAGCCGACGGGCCTCCTCGAGGTCACAGGCGAAGATCGACAGGCCGCGCATCGAGACGTCCGACTGCTCGCCCAGCGGCCCGTTGACGACCAGGATGCCGTCCCGCCGCAGCCCGGCGCGATAGGCGAGGTGGCGCGCCTGGAGCTCGTCGAGCGCCTCATCGGACATCTCCGGGGCGTCCGGGGCTCGCCGCAGCAGCACCATCGTGAACACGTCGAAGGCGTCGGGGATGTTCGGGTCGCGCGGCATCGGTCAGCCCTCGTTGAGCTAGGACCCGCTCAGGGGGTCGATGACGTCGTCGATCGGTCGGACCCAGCGCTTGCCGGTGGCGCGGCTGGTGACCTCGGCGCCGCCTGCGGCCAGGGACCGTGGTGAGATGGTCACGATTGTCGGCATGCCCAGCAGCTCGGCGTCGGTCAGCTTCACGCCCGGCGACTCGTCGCGGTCGTCATACAGCACCTCCACGCCGGCATCGGTCAGGCGCCGGTAGAGCCCATCGGCCGTCTCGGCCACCGCCGGGTCCTTGCCGGCGCCGAGCGCCACCAGGTGGACCGCATAGGGAGCCACGTTCGCCGGCCAGACGATGCCCTTCTCATCGTGGTGCGCCTCGACGATGCAGGCCATGGCCCTGCCCAGGCCGATGCCGTAGCTACCCATGATCACGTGGTGCCGGCTGCCGTCCTCGGCCAGGTAGGTGGCGCCCAGCTTCTCGGTGAAGTCGGTGCCGAGCTTGAAGATGTTGCCGACCTCGATTCCGCGGCTGAGTGTGAGGGGCCGGCCGCAGTTGGGACACGCGTCGCCCTCGCGCGCGTTGACGATGTCGACCACCAGGTCCGGCGTGAAGTCGCGCCCGACGTTGACGTTGCGCAGGTGGAAGCCGTGCCGGTTGGCGCCCGCCGCCAGGTTTGGCGAGCGCGCCGCCAGCTCGTCGACGACCACGATCGTGTCACGGGCGCCGATGGGCGAGGCGTAGCCGGGCTCCATGCCCGCCGACTTGATCTCCTCGGCGGTGGCGGGCCGCAGGCCGCCCACGGCCTTCACCGCGTTCGAGAGCTTGGTCTCGTTGACGTCGAAGTCGCCTCGCACGATGGCCGTGACCAGGCGCCCGTCGCCGGTGACGAAGAAGGTGGCCTTGGCGGTGCGGTCGGTCCCGACCCCCAGCAGCGCGGCCAGCGAAGCGATGGTGTCGGCCTCGGGCGTCGCCACTTCCTCGGTGGGCAGGGGCTCCTCCGCGGGGGGCTCCGGAAGCGCCACCCTGGCGATCTGCTGATTCTCCGAATAATCGCCGTTGTCGCACAGCACCAGGGTGTCCTCACCGTGCGGGTTGAGGACCATGAACTCGTGGGCCAGCGTGCCGCCCATGATCCCGACGTCAGCCAGGACGGGCACCGTGGGCAGGCCCAGCCGATCGAAGATGCGGGTATAGGCCTCGTGGTGGGCGCGGTACGACGCATCCAGCCCGGCCTCGTCGGCGTCGAGCGAGTACGAGTCCTTCATCACGAACTCGCGGACCCGGATCAGGCCGCCGCGCGCCCGCGGCTCGTCGCGGAACTTGGTCTGGAAGTGGTACACGATGGCGGGCAGTTGGCGGTAGCTCTTCACGAGGTCGCGCAGCAGGTCGGCGACGACCTCCTCGTGGGTCATGGCCAGCACCATGTCGCGCCCGCCACGGTCCTTGAAGCGGACGAGCTCGGGACCGATCTTCTGGTAACGCCCCGACTCCTTCCACAGCTCGGCGGGATGGACGACCGGCATCTCCATCTCCTGGCCGCCGATGCGGTCGATCTCCTCGCGGATCACCTGCTCGATCCGCCGCTGCACCCGATAGCCGAGCGGCAGCAGGGTGTAGATGCCGGAGCCCAGCTGGCGGACGTAGCCGGCGCGCACGAGCAGCTTGTGGCTCGCCATCTCGGCGTCGGCCGGATCATCGCGCAGGCTGGAGAAGAAGAGGTGTGACAGCCGCATGGGCCGTGAAGGATAGCGGGATGCCTAGGGTCTGGCGGCCGTCGCCTCGCGGTCGCCGACCAGGTGCTCCGAACGGCGCAGCCGGCCCAGTGGCAGCAGCGCGATCACGATCAGGCCGCTGCTGGTGATCAGCAGCCCGTCGATGCCGGCCAGCTCGCCGGCGACGCCGCTGATCAGGGCGCCCAGGATCTGCCCGATGCCCAGGAAGACCGAATAGAGGCCCATGATCGCGCCGCGGTCGGCCGGATAGCTCTCGGTGATGTCGGCCAACAGGCCGACCGCCGCGGGCGTGGCGCCTGCCATCACGAACAGCCCAACTCCCGCCACCGCCACCAGCGCCAGCTGGATTGGCGCCGGCCAGCCGGCGGAGTGGTTCAGGATCAGCGCCGCCGCCAGCATGACCAGCGCGCCGACCAGCCCGATCGCGATGATGGTCGTGCGCGCCATGCGCTTGAAACGGTTGCCCCAGTACCACAGGCCGGCCACGAACACGGAGCCGACTGCCACGAAGGCGATGCTCACGCTGGTTGGGCTGATCCCCTGCATCAAGAGTTGGTTCTCGAAGCGCGCCGGCGGCTCGCGGACCAGCTGGAAGACCGACTGGGTCGTCCACGAGCCGAGCACCGCGTTCAGGGCGATCCAGGTCGGGGCGAGCAGCCAGACCCGCGGCGAACCCAGGATGTGGCGGTAGCGGCCCAGGTCCAGGCGCTGCGGCCGCTGCTCGTGCGCCTCGGGCTCAGCCGACTCCGGCGCGTGGTGCAGCTCGGCCACGCCCCAGCGGTAGATGGCGAACGAAAGGACATAGATGGCGCCGTTCACGATGAACCCGACTCGGCCGACGGTATCGAAGATGGGTCCGGCGGCCACGATGCCAAAGCCGATCCCCAGCAGGGTGGCCGCCTCGAAGCGCGACACGGCGCGGCCACGGATCGACT
>DATBME010000104.1:0-4357 GCA_036555005.1 Candidatus Limnocylindria bacterium
GCGCCTGGGACTGGCGGGTTGGCCGGCCAGCGCGGAGGTGACGGTGGTCGAGCGTGACATCGCCCTGGCCGCCGAGACCGGCGCGCGGCTGCATCTGACCCACCTCTCGACCGCCGCCTCGTTGGACGCGGTGCGGCGCGCCAGGGAACGCGGCCTGCCGGTGACCTGCGACGTGACCCCGCACCACCTGGCCATGACCGATGCGTGGGTCGCCGGCGAACGCACCTTCGCCTGGGACGAGGGGCGCAGCGAGGCGGAGGCCTTCGAGGCGGCCCTGGATCCGACGCTTGCCTACGACGGGCGCACCCGGGTCAACCCGCCGCTCGCCTCGCGGGGCGACGCGCTGGCGCTGCTGGCCGGCGTGGCCGACGGCACCGTGGATGCCATCGCCACCGACCATGCCCCGCACCCGGCGGAGCGCAAGACGGTGGAGTTCGCCAACGCCACGCCGGGGATGATCGGGCTCGAGACCGCGCTGGGCCTGGGGCTGGCGGCGGTCGCATCGGGCCGCCTGGAGCTGATGACGCTGATTGCCGCCATGAGCACGCGACCGGCCGGCCTGATCGGCGAGTCGCGTTCAGTGGCGGGGGGTGGAGCCGCTGACCTGGTGGTCTTCGACGCGCGCCAGACCTGGCGGGTTGAAGCGGAGGAGCTTGCCTCACGTTCCTCGAACACGCCGCTGCTGGGGATGGAGCTGCCTGGCGTGGTGCGATTGACGGTCGCCGGCGGGCGCATCACCTACGCAGCCGACCTCGCGCCGCTCTCCTGATCGGCGCCGATCCCCACCACCGGCCACCGGATGCGGCGCCGTGGTGGATATGGGACCATCCCGGCGCCACAGACCGCCCCGGCCAGAGTGATGCATGACGATTCGCTACAACGAGGATCTCGACCCGAACGAGGGACCCGGATTCGGGTGCTTCATCTGGCAGGCGATCCTGTTCGCCGGGATCCTGCTGCTCATCCCGGTCGGGCTGTTCACCTTCGGCTGGCCGATCTGGCTGCTGACCCTGTTGCTCTTCATCGACCTGTTCCTGCTCTTCTTCGTGAGCATGACCGCCGTGTTTCTGCTGCGCGTCTTCTTCGCCGATCGACGAGGCGGACGCGGCCGGCAGACGGGCGTGACCCGGCAGCCGCCCCGCGTCATTTCGACCGAGGAGCCGGCGCCCGACGAGCCGATTCCGCCCGATGAGTGACGAGCAGCCTGCCCGCCAGCACACGATGGTGGGCGTATGGACCGCGATCGGGATCGGTGTCGGCACCAGCCTGGGCGTGGCGCTCGACAACCTTGGCATCGGCGTGCTGCTGGGCCTGGTCATCGGCCTGGCCATCGGGCTCGGGCTGGATCGGTCCGGAAAGGGCGCCTAGATGCCGCTGATGGTGACCCTCTTCAACGTGCGCAATGGCCGCGACACGATCTTCAAGCGCGGCATGCGGCACTTCTTCCCCCGGACCGCGAAGCGCTACGAGGAGCAGTACGGGATCCGCTTCATCGGCTGGTTCAACGTCACCGAGGGGTCCGAGTGGGACAACGTCATCATCCTGGACCTGCCGAACTACGGCGTCCTGGACCAGCTCTACGCCGATCCCAGCACGCGCGGATTCGGCCATCGGGTCGCCACTTCGATCTTCGACAAGCAGCACACCATCTTCCTGCGCGAGCGGATGGGCCCCGACTTCGTGTACAAGCCATGAGCGCGCCGCGCATCACCGCCCTGCGCGAGCTGGCGCAGGAAGCGGAGCTGGAACGGCGGGACTTCCTGTACGAGGCGACCGAGCAGCTGCGCCGCTTCATCGACAGCAACCGCGAGCGGCTGCGCGAGATCGGTCCCATCAAGCTGGTCGACGACGACCAGGATTACTTGCTCTTCCACCCGGTCGACGAGACGTGGACCACGCGCCTCACCTACCAGGACCCGGCGGACAACGAGTGGTACGACGAGGAGCAGGTGATCGATGCCTTCTCGGAGATCGCGGAGCTGTACAACCCGGCCGACATCTTCGGCTGGTTCCTGGAGGCGGCGCGCGACCCCGCCAACCACCTCCTGCCGGCCGACGAGCTGGCTGCCGAGGAGGAGCTGGTCGACGAGGCCGAGCAGGACTGGCAGGCTGAGCTGCCGACAACGCAGCAGGAGACGATCGCGGCGCAGCGGCTCTGGCAGCTGGCCGACGCATTCCGCGCCCAGATCTCCGAGCAGCAGAAGCAGGTCCTGCGTGAGTTCGCGGCGAATGCCGAGGACGCGCTGACCCGGACCGGCGACCTGCTCTTGCTCGACGAGACGGATGACACGCTCCTGCTCCGCGCCGACGGGCGCTTCGAAACCAGCCTGGACCTGAGCGACCTGCCGGCGGGCTCGGCGTTGAACGTCGAGGCGCACCGAGCCGGGCTGACCGTGACCGAGGCGCGGGTGGTCGCCGACTTCTACGACCCGGCCGACGTGCTGCAGTGGGTCACCGACGCGCTGACCGAGCGCTACCCGCACGTCGACTTCAGCGCCGTCTACGAGTAGCGGAGGTGGCCGCGGGCGACGTCCTGGCCGATCCACGGGCGGCATCGGTGGAGGCCATGTTCGAGGCGGCCGGGGCGCTGCGGCGCGGTCACTTCGCGCTGAAGAGCAGGCGCCACTCCGAGCGCTACCTGGAGAAGTTCGCCGTCCTGCAGTACCCGACCCTGGCGGTCGAGATCGGCCGGCGGCTGGCCGATGCGCTGGCGCCACACGACCCGACCCTGGTGGTCGGTCCGACCACCGGCGGCGTGCTGCTGGCCTTCGAGACGGCGCGTCACCTGCAGGAGGGCAGCGGCCACACGGTGCGCGGCATCTTCGCCGAGCCGGTGGCTTCCGGGCAGCGCGCGCTGCGTCGCGGCTGGCCGGTGAGCGACGATGACCGGGTCGTGCTGGTCGACGACATCCTGACCAGCGGCGCGTCGGTGCGCGAGACGGTCGAGGCGGTCACTGCGGCCGGTGGCCGGCCGCTGGCGGCGGCCGTGATCGTCGACCGCTCGACGGCCGCGGTGAAGGTGGGCGTTCCGCTGCAGGCGCTGGCGCGGATCGAGATCGCCTCGTGGGAGGCGCACGACTGCCCGCTGTGCGCCGATGGCGTGGCGCTGGAAAAGCCGGGCTCGAGCTAGGCGCCGGGGATCACCTGCGCCAGGTACACGATGGTCAGGTACGAGCGGGGCACCCGGCCGCCGAAGTCGCGCATGGCCATGTCGTGGATGGCCGCGAGGAGCCGGGCACGATCGCGGGCCGGAAGCACGAGATGGTCCGAGTAGGTGCCGAGCAGGCCGACGTAGGCATCGGCGTCGAACCAGTGTCGCCAGGGCATGACATGACGTTCGGCCGACGCGAACCGTCCGCTGCTCTTGATTGCTCGCCGCGCGTCTTCGAGCGCCGATGGGTTCCATCCACGGCGGCGCACCAATTGCGGTGCGTGGCGCCGGTACAGTGCATCGGTCGCGCGCCAGAAGCGCCGCGCCGGTGACCCCTGTCTTCCAGGCCGGGGATGATTCGCCATCAAGGCCAACCAGCCACCCGCTCGGAGCGCAAACCACGCTTGGTCATAGCCGACCTTGGGGCTTATCCAATGCCACGAGCTGGCAGCAAGCACGAGGTCAAAGGTATGTGGTGCGGCTGGCTGCCACGTTTCGAAGTCGGCGTGCTTGATCCGAACGGCTGCGTGGCCCGCGAGATTTCGTCGCGCCTCGGCAGCCAAGCGCGCCCCGAGCTCGATCCCGACGACGCGATAGCCGCGATCTGCCATCGGCAGCGTGGCCAGCCCGGGGCCGGGACCTACTTCCAGCACGTCGGCCGGCGGGGGCACCCGCGTTGCGATCAGGTCGTAGGCAGCCTCCGGGTAGGGCAGACGATGCGCCAGGTAGCTGCCCGCGACCGCATCAAACGACCGGCGACGGCGTTCCTGGAGCGAACGGCTCACCCCTCGACGCCCGGGCCGGCGCCGACCCCGCCGCCGGGTCGCACGAACCCCTCGTCCTCGCGCGGGATCGGCTCCTGCCAGGTCACCTCGGTGATGCGCGCCGGCGGGAACTCGCCGTCGGGCGGCACCACGCCCTCCTCCGCCTCGAGCGGGATCCCGATCGGCGCCACTAGGTAGCGGCCGGCCAGGCGCCGCGCCTCTGGGTCCAGGGCGAAGCCCGCCTTGGCGCGATGGAATGTGATGGTCGCGTCAGCCTCGACCACCGGGGCGGAGCGGCTGCCATCGGTCAGGTCGATGCGCGTGGGTGTATCGACCGCCAGGACACTGCAGGGCCGGCCGGCGGCGTGGGCGTGGACCCGGATGCCGTTGATCAGGTCGACCGCCGTCGAGACCGGCTCGCGCAGGGGCCCGGACGCGCCGG
>DATBME010000118.1:0-11662 GCA_036555005.1 Candidatus Limnocylindria bacterium
GACCCCTCCCGCGCCTGCGCCCAGGCTCGCCATCTTCGACCTCGATGGCGTGGTCTACCGGGGGCCGGAGCCGATCGGCGGTGCTGCCGCCCTGGTTGCCGCCCTGCGCGATGCCGGCACGGCCGTGCGCTTCGCCACCAATAACTCGATGGCCACCCGCGCCGCCTACGCTGAGCGCCTGGCGGGACAGGGCATCCCTGCTCGAGCCGAGGAGATCGTCACCAGCACGTGGGCGACCATCACGCACCTGCGCGCTCACGAACCGCAGCTGCGCCGGCTGCTGGCGCTGGGCGCCGCCGGGATGCTGTCCGAGCTGCGCGCGTCGGGCTACGACGCCACGCATGCGGACGCGGCGGCCGGCTCGGACTGGAACGGGGCCCCCCTGGGTGCGAGCTACGACGCCGTGGTGACCGGCCTCGATCCGGCGGTGACCTACCGCACGCTGGGCATCGCCGCCGCGGCGATCCGCGGCGGGGCGCGGTTCGTGGCCACCAATGCCGACCTGCGCTATCCGGTGCCGGGCGGCCTCATGCCCGGCGCGGGGGCGATCGTGGCCGCGCTCCAGGCCACGACCGGGCAGCGGCCGCTGGTGATCGGCAAGCCCGAGCCGGCCATGTTCGAGGCCATCCTGGAGGCGGCCGGCGTGGCGCCGGCTGAGGCGCTGGTGATCGGCGACAACGCCGATGCCGACGTTCCCGCCGCCCGGCGCGCGGGCATCCCCGTGATCCTGGTGCTGACCGGCGTCACCGACGCGGCCGCGGCCGAGAAGCTGGAGGGGGAGCGCAGGCCGGATTGGGTGGCCGCCGATCCGGCAGCCGTGGCAGCGCTCCTGGGAGTGACGCTCAGCTGATGCCTGACCAGACCCTCCAGGCCCGATCCGCGGCCGCCACGGCGGACTCGAGGTACGGCCGCGGGCCGAAGCCGCGCCGGAAGCCGTTCAGCGCAATCGACCGCAGCTCGTCGGCAGCCAGCCCCTGGGCCCCGGCCACGCGCGCCATCTCGGTGCTGAGGTCGGTGCCCGACACCGTTCGATCGTCGGTCGACAGGGTGACGCTGACTCCAGCCCGATGGAGGCGGGCCAGCGGGTGCGTGGCCAGCGATTCCGTCAGGCCCGCCTGCACGTTGCTGGTCGGGCACAGGTCCAGCGTGACATCGCCCTCCCGCACCTCGGCCACCAGCTTCGGCTCGTCGGCCGTCGTCGCCCCGTGCGCGATGCGGCGCACGCCGAGCCTCAGCGCGTCGCGGATGTGCTCGGGGCCGGGGACCTCGCCGGCGTGTGCGGTCAGCGCCAGGCCGCCCTCCTCGGCGGCCCGGAAGGCGGCGGCATGGGGCGGGGCGGGATACGCGGCTTCGGGGCCGGCCAGGTCGAAGCCGACGACCGGCGGACCGAACTCCGCGGCGGTGTGCGCCAGCTCGACGTTGGCCCCGGGCGGATGCGAGCGCATGGCCGTCACGATCAGGACGACGAGCTGGTCCGGAGCCCCGCCCCGCAGTCCCGTCGCGACGCCCTCTGCCACGGCGGCAAGCACGTCACCCACCGACAGCCCGCCTGCCAGGTGCAGCCGCGGCGCCCAGCGCACCTCCGCGTACCGCACGCCGTCAGCCGCCAGGTCCTCGACCAGCTCGGCGGCCGCGCGCTCCAGCGCGCCGGCTGACTGGAGCAGGGCGATCGGCAGGTCGAAGTAGGTGAGCAGCTCCGCCTGGTCCCGGCAGCGGGCCGGCGCCACCATGCGCGCCTCTGCATCCTCCGGTGTCAGCGGCAGCCCGACCTCGGCGGCCAGCTCGACCGCGGTGGCTGGGCGCAGGGCCCCGTCGAGGTGCTGGTGCAGCTCAGCCTTGGGCAGCGGGCGCAGGTCGGCGGGCTCGGGAGGCCACCGGTGCATCGACAGATGATAGGTGCCCGCCGGCCGAGCACGGCCGTGGCGGCCGGCGTGCTGGCGGTCATGCTGCTGGGCGCGATGCTCGCCGCCAGGCCGGCGCACGGAGCCGATCCGACCGTCGCCGCCGAGCGCGCCGAGCTGCTCCACCAGCAGGCCGCGGAGGCATCGGGGCGGCTGGACGGGCTGATCGAACAGCTGCAGGCGGCGCTGGACGCGGGGCGCCGCGGCTCGGCGCTGGTGATTGCCGGTGACCGGTCCCCGCGTCCGGACCTGGAGGAGGCGGCCGGGATCGTCGCCGACGCGTCCGACGAGGCGGCGCTGGCCGCCGCCGCCGCGGCACGGGTGGATGGCACGCTCGCCTCGGTCGCTCCGCGGCGTGGCCCGCTGCCGGCGGGACCGTCCTCAACGCTGCTGCCGGGCATCGCCGCCCAGTTCACGGCGGCGGCCGAGGCGGCCGATCCCTTCGTCGGGCGACGGCGCGCCACGGAGCGGACGCTCGACGCGCTGGCCGATGCGCTGTCGGCGCTGGACGACAACGACCCGCAGGCGGCGCTGCGGGACCTGGACCGCGCCGAGGGGGCGCTCGACGCGGTGCGCGATTGGGAGGAGCCACCGACCGTGCTGCCGCTGTGGCTGGATACGACCGGTGAGCTGGTGACGGCCGCGCGCCGGATAGCGCTGGCCAGCTTGGCCGGGGATGAGGAAGCGGTGCGGCGGGCGGCAGCGCGCTATGCGCGAGCCGCGGAGGAGGCGCGTCGCGCGGACACCGCGCTGGCGATCGCCGTCGCCGAGTCGGGATCGTCCCTGGCATCGACCCCGCTGCAGCTGCTGGCCGATGCGCTCGACGCAGCCACCGCCCAGCGCCAGGCGCTGTCCCGGATCCCGGCCGCGCCGTGAGGGTGTGGCCTCGGCATCGGTCTATACTCGCTTGACCCCGAGCTCGCGTCCTCGTCCCGGCCTGTCCATTTCGCCCTGAAGGAGAACCGCTCGTGCGCCTTCGCGCCGAATCGATCGATCCTGCCAGCGTCAAGGCCGACGTCCTGGCCCTCCCCCTCTACAAGGAGGACCGGGAGATCACCGGGGACCTCGCCGCGCTGGACGCAGCCTCGGGTGGCGCCATCAGCCGCGCGATCGACTGGGGCGAGTTCAACATCCTGGAGCACTACACGGCGCTGGTGGACGCCGGGCCGATCGCGGCCGACAAGATCCTGCTGGTCAACGGCGTGCGTCGCGGTCGCGGCAACTGGCGCGCACGGCGCATCGCCTCCACCGCCACGCGGCGGCTGCAAGGCCACGGGGTGGAGCGCCTGGCCCTATGGCTGCGCGACGGCGAAGAGGCGGACGGCTTCGTCAGCGCCGGCATCGGCGCCATGCAGGGTACCTATCGGCCCTACGCCCACTACGGCCGCGTCCGAGATACGCCGGCCATGCTGCGCAGCGTCGAGGAGGTCGTGCTGATCGGCGACGGCGCCCCAAACACCGAGATGATCGAGCAGGCACTGGCCATGGCCGAGGGCGTCGAATTCGGCCGGACGCTCGCCAACCGCGCCTCGAACGACCTGTATCCGGAGCGCATGGCCGAGGTGGCCCGGGAGCTGGAGGCCGATGGCTGCACGGTCGACGTCCTGGACGTCGACGACATGAAGCGGCTGGGCATGGGTGCCCTCCTGGGTGTCGGGCAGGGGGCCTTCCACGAGCCGCGGCTGGTGGCGGTCAAGCTGCCCGGCTGGGAGAAAGCGGCCGACGACCGCCGCCTGGCGATCGTGGGCAAGGGGGTCTGCTTCGACTCGGGTGGCATCAGCCTCAAGCCGCCCGAGCGGATGGAGGAGATGAAGCACGACAAGTCGGGCGCGGCGGCGGTCATCGCCGCCGCCCGCACGGTGGCGCGGATCGCGCCGGATGCGCCCCTGATGGCGGTGGCGCCCATGGTCGAGAACCTGCCTGGCGGCAACGCGCAGCGACCCGGCGACGTGGTCAAGGCCATGAACGGCAAGACGATCGAGGTGATCAACACCGACGCCGAGGGTCGCCTCATCCTGGCCGATGCCCTGCACTGGGCGGAGACCCAGGGCGCGACCCACCTGGTGGACGTCGCGACCCTGACCGGGGCCGCGGCCGTCGCCTTCGGCGAGCTGATCAGCGCCTACTTCGCCAAGCCGCGCGACTGGGGTCAGGCGGTGCAGCGTGCGGCCGATGCCACCGGCGAGTGGTTCTGGGAGATGCCGCTGGCGACCGAGTACCGCGCCGCCTACGACTCCGCCCATGCCGATATCGTCAACTCCGGCACGCGCGAGGGGTCGCTCATCAAGAGCGCGGTGTTCCTGCACGACTTCGTGACGGTCCCGTGGGTGCACGTGGACATCGCCGGCAGCGCCTATCTCACCGCCGACAAGGCGGTCAATCCCAAGGGAGCGCTGGGCACGGCGGTCTCCACGCTCGTGCGGCTGGCGCTCGACTACCGGGACGGCGCCGGCGACCAGGCATAGCGGGCCCGCCGAAGCGGCAGGCCCGCTGTTGGTCAGGCGTTCTCAGGCGACGCGCTTACTCGTCGTCATCGCCCTCCACGACGTCGCGAGCGGCGTCCTTGGTCTCGCCCCACTTCTGCTGGAGGTCGCCCTCCGCCTGCTCACGCTTGCCCTCGAGCTCGGTCGACGCGTCGTCGGTCGCGTCGCCCCACTCTTCCTTGACCTTGCCGGCGCCTTCCTTGAGGCCGCCCTCGATGCGATCGCTGTCCATCGGTTCCTCCCTGGCTTGTGGACGGTGCCGACCGATTCGATCGGCTGCCGAGCGGTGGAGGCATATCGCGTGCCAACCGTTCCAGCGTCGTTCGTTGGCCTCGCGCGGCAGGGACCGCGGCTAGCATGCCGCGGTGACCGCCATCGCCCTGGCCGCCGGCGCCGGATTCGCGATCCTCGGCGCCGCAGCCGAGCGGATCGCGTCCGTCTGGCCGCCCGACGAGGCCTCACGGCGTGCCCCCGGCTGGCGGACCGTCCTGATGGCACTGGCCTCGGGTGCGGCCGCCTGGGCCATCGTCGCTCGCTCGACGCTGCCGGCCTGGGCCACGGCCGTGCACCTGGTGATCTTGGCCCTGCTGGTCCTGCTGTCAGCCACCGACCTGGAGCAGCGACGGCTGCCGCATCTCCTGCTCGATCCGCTGATCGTGATCTGCGTGGTCTTCGCCTTCGTGAATCCGGCGCTGAGCCTGCTGGATGCGGTCATCGGCGCCGGCGCGGCGGTCGCCCTGCTGGGTGGGCTGGGCCTGGTGATCCGCTCCGGCGTCGCGCTGGGAGACCTGTACCTGGTGGCCCCGCTGGGCCTGCTGCTGGGCTGGCCGGCCATCTTCGTGGCCATCTTCATCGCCGCCCTGTTCGTGTCGTTGAGCAGCCTGGTCCTGCTGCTCAGCCGCCGCGTCGGCCTGAAGAGCTACGTGCCCTTCGGTCCGTTCCTGGCGGCCGGCTCGGTGATCACGCTGCTGCGCGACGAGCAGCTGCTGGGGGATGCGACCGCCGCGGCGGGCGCGTTCATCGGCCTGCTGATGGGCCGGATGTACTAGCCGGTCCGTTTACCTGACATCGCCGGAAGCGGTCCGGTATTCTTCCCGCCAATGTCCCCCGTGCCCGGGGCCACTCCGGTCGGTCGTCGCCTCCGCTGCTCAGGGCGTCCGAGCGTTGCCGGCATCGCGCGCGAAGTTTCACACACGCCTCATTAGGAGCCGATGTCGACCGTCCGCCACCGCAGCCTGCTCATCCTGGCCCTGATCGCCGTCGTCGCGATCATGGCACCGGGCAGCACCCAGCCCGCTGTCAGGGCCGGCGGCGGCGTTGACGATGCCATCACCGAGCAGCAGCGGATGCAGGCCGAGCTCGCGCGCCAGCGGCAGCAGCTGTCCGAGCTGCGACGCCAGCAGGCGTACCTGACCGCCAGCCTGGCGACCCTGCACACTGACCTCAGACGTACCGGGCTGGAGCTCGCCAAGGCGGTGCAGCAACTGGAGCGCGTGACCGTGTCGCTCGAGGCCTCGCGCGCCGCGCTCGACGACTACCGACGCCAGATCCAGAACCTGGCCGACAACCTGCAACGCGTGGCCGCCGAGCTGGTGACCACGCGCCATGAGCTGGCGGAGCGTGAGGCGCTGCTGCAGGACCACCTGCGGCTGGCCTACGAGCAGTCGCAGACCTCGATGCTGGAAGTCCTGCTCTCGACCGACTCGTTCGGCGAGGCCTCCAACCAGCTGACCTCGATGCTCACCCTGTCCGACGAGGACCGTCGCCTGGCGGCTGAGATCCGCGACACCAGGGAGCGCCTGGCAGTGCGGCAGCAGACCCTGCGTGATGGGCGAGTCACGCTGACCGACCTGCGCGACGCCGAGAAGGAACGGTCGCAGGCCCTGGCCGTCCAGCAGCGCCAGGTGGATGCCGCGCGGCGCACGCTGAAAACCTACCAGCGCCGCCTGGAGGAGCTCCGCGCGCGGCAGGAGGCGCAATACGCCCGGTCGGTGCGCAATGAGCGGCACACGCGGGAGCTGATCGACGAGCAGCACGAGGAGCTCGCCGGCCAGCGCGAGCTGGTCGAGCGCCTGAAGCGGCGTGCCGACCGCCTGGACATCGCCTATCGCGGCCGCTTCGCCTGGCCAGAGCGCGGCGACTTCTACGTGACCCAGGAGTTCGGCTGGACCAACTTCGACCATCACCACACCGGCATGGACATGGCCTACCACACCGGCTGCGGCGGGCCGATCTACGCCGCCGGATCGGGGACGATCCTGGCCGATGGGCGGCCGAACCTCGCCTATGGCGACACGGCCATCGGCGTCGTGATCGGGCACAGCCAGCGCCTGCAGACGTGGTACTGGCACCTGGCGCGCGAGGTCGTCAGCGTGGGGCAGGAGGTCGAGACCGGCGACCTGATCGGCTACGAGGGCGCCACCGGCAAGGCGACCGGCTGCCACCTCCACTTCCAGATCCAGCTGGACGAGCAGCCGGTCGAGCCCCGCAACTACCTCCCCTAGACCGATCTCACCCATCGGAGCTGATGGCCGCCGGCCATCCCACCGCTCGCGGCGGCGCAACGCTCGCGGCGGCATGCCCACCGGCCTCCAACCACGCTCAGAGCGACGCGGACAGGCGAGGCAGGCACGGTGGGTGCTAAGAGTTCTTATCCGGTGATGATTCGACCGACGGCGGCGCTTCGGGTACCGTAGCGCCGGATGCACCCCGCCATGCAGCGGCGGCGCCATCGGTTGATGGCGCGCCGCACGACCCGCAGCCGCGGCTCGCGGCGCGGCATGGCCGCTACCGCCTTTATCGTGCTGGTCGGCCTGTTCGCGCTGTCGGTCGTCGGTACCTTCGGCGGCACGGCCGGCGGCCTGCTGCTCACCTACCAGTCGGTCTACACCAGCCTGCCGGACGGCCACCTGCTCGACGGCATCGACCTGCCCGCCTCGACGTACGTGTACGACCGGACCGGAAAGCGGCTGCTGGCGCGCTTCGAGTGCCAGAACCGCGAGCAGGTGCGCTTCGACGAGGTGCCGGCGAATATCGTCAACGCCGCGGTCGCCGCCGAGGACCGCACCTACTGGACCAACGACGGGGTCGACTACCCCGCCATCCTGCGCGCGGCCTTCGCCAACCTTGAGGCTGGCGAGGTGGTGCAGGGCGCCTCGACCATCACCCAGCAGGTGATCAAGTACGCCGGCTCGATCAAGCTGGCCGAGGAGGCGATGCAGCCGTCGGGCTCGGCGGCGCCGTCAGCCGAGCTGGATCCAAAGGCCACCGAGCAGGATGCCGAGCCGGAGATCTGCCAGCCGCCGCGCCTCACCTTCCTGGAGTCGGACCGCAAGCTGTGGGACAAGGTCCAGGAAGCGGTCATGGCCAGGAAGCTGACCGAGGCCTACCCGGGGCAGGACGGCAAGCAGCGCATCCTGGAGACCTACCTGAACCTGATCTTCTACGGCAACGGCTCGTACGGGATCAAGGCGGCGGCGGCGAACTACTTCGGCAAGGACGACCTGAACGACCTGAGCCTGTCGCAGGCGGCCTTCCTGGCCGGCCTGCCGCAGCTGCCATCGGTCTACGACCCCTACTTCAACGACCAGGGACCGGAGCGGGCCATGGCTCGTCGCGACCAGGTGCTGCAGGCCATGCGCCGCGACAACTACATCACCCAGAAGCAGCTGGATGACGCGCTCAAGGTGACCTGGGGCGAGATGAAGCCCAACCGCATCACTTCGGTCCTGCGCGAGCCGCACTTCAGCTTCAGGGTGCAGCGCGAGGCGGAGTCGATCCTGGCGGCGCTGGGCGTCGCCAACCCGGCGGAGGCGGTCCGCACCGGCGGCTATCGCATCAAGAGCACGCTCGACCTGGGCCTCCAGAAGGTCGCGCACCGCCAGGTCGAAACCTGGGTCAACGCGCTGGCGGACAAGAACGTGCACAACGGCGCGCTGGTGGCCATCGACTCGGCCACCGGCGAGATCGTGGCCTACGTGGGCAGCGTCGACTACTACAACCGCAAGGACCCGCGGGTGCAGGGCCAGTTCGACGTGGCAGGTCTCAGTGTCCGGCAGCCCGGATCCGCCTTCAAGCCGATCGTCTACTCGTCCGCCTTCCGCGCCCGCGAGGCGACGCCGGCCACCTTCTTCGTCGACTCGGTCACCCAGTTCGGAGCTGATCGGGCGACCAGCTACATGCCGACCAACGCGGACATCAAGGACCACGGACCGCTGCTGGCGGTCGACGCGCTGCGCTACTCGCTCAACGTCCCGTCGGTGATGATGCAGTACCTGGTGGGCGTCAACGAGACGGCCAGGTTCGCCGAGTCGATGGGGATCGCCACCCGCGATTACATCCTGAACCAGGATCCTGGGCTGTCGCTGGGCCTCGGCTCGGTGCCGGTCAACCTGACCAACATGACCGGTGCCTATGGCGTCTTCGCCCAGCAGGGCGTCCTGCATCCGCCGACCTCGATCCTGGAGATACGCGACCGGAACAACCGGGTCATCTACAGCCTGCGGAAGGACGGGCCGGAGCAGTCGAGGCCGATGACCCAGGCGGAGGCCTACCTGACGCACTGGATCCTGGAGGGCAACACCAATCCCGAGACGAACGTGCTGTGGGGACCGCGGGCCGAGCTGCGCGACCCGAACGGCCTGCGCCGGCAGGCCGGCTTCAAGACCGGCACGACCGACAACTTCATCGACGTCTCGGGGTTCGGCTACGTGCCCGGCAGCCTGGTGACCGGGGTGTGGATGGGCAACAACAACCGGGAGCCGCTCTCCAATGCGCTGGGCGTGGGCCTGTTCAGCGCCGATGGTCCGCTCTACCTGTGGCACGACTTCATGGAGATCGCACTGAACCGCAAGTGGGACTGGAACGGCCGCCAGCCGGTGCCGCAGACCGACTTCCCGCAACCGGCCGGCGTGACCGTGGAGACCGTCTGCAAGTACAGCGGCATGCTCCCGGGCCTCTGCGGCGAAACCCGTGAGATCCCCTTCCTGGAGGGGACGGTGCCGCCGGTCGATAACGTCCACTCGCAGGGCTGCTTCGACATCGTGCAGGCGATCGCCCAGGATCGCCGCCGGCCGCTGGAGTGGATCGATTCAGCCGACGACTGGTCCTTCCGCTACGTGAACGGCCAGACGGGATCGGTCGGCGACGCCACCGAGCTCAAGGAGAATCCCAGCTATCACCTGCAGATCGCGCCGGTGCTCGGCAACAGCGGCTTCGGATCGCCGATCTGCGGCGAGGTGATCTTCGTGCCCGAGCCGGATGAGACCCCGGACCCCGACGATCCGGACGATCCGGACGACGACGACGACAAGTGCAAGGGCAATGGCAATCCGCACTGCTCGGCGGAGCCGACCATCAGGGGCGACGACGACGACCTCGGGCCGACCGGTGCGGTGCCGCACGCCGACTTCGGCATCGTCATCCCGACCCTCGGCCTCTCGCTGGCGGCCTGGCTGATCCCGCTCGGCGCCCGTGCGGCGCGCCGTCGCCGCTGACCGCCATCGTCCGCCGCCGGTCGCGGCGCATGGGAGAATCCGACGCGTGTCGGCGTCCGTCCTGACCCTGATCCTGGCCGGAGGCGAGGGGGAACGGCTGTCGGTGCTCTCGCAGGTACGCGCCAAGCCGGGCGTTCCCTTCGGCGGCAAGTACCGGATCATCGACTTCGCCCTGTCGAACGTCGTGAACTCGGGACTCACCGACGTGGCGGTGCTGACCCAGTACGCGCCGCGCTCGCTGATGGATCACATCGGCGTCGGGCGTCCGTGGGACCTGGACCGCAGCCATGGTGGCGTCACGCTGCTGCAGCCCTACATCGGACGCGGCCGGACGCGCGACTGGTATCGCGGCACCGCCGACGCGGTGCTGCAGAACCTGGACTTCATCGCCGATCGGGAGCCCGACCTGGTGCTGATCCTGGCCGGCGACCACGTCTACAAGATGGACTATCGCCCGTTCATCGAGACGCATCGCGCCAAGCACGCCGAAGTCACCTGCGCCGTGCGCACCGTGCCGCTGGAAGAGGCGCATCGGTTCGGGATCCTGGAGACCGATGCCGACGGCCGGGTGGTCGACTTCATCGAGAAGCCGGCGCAGCCGGTCAGCAACCTGGTCAGCATGGGCGTCTATGTCTTCTCCTGGCCGGTGCTGCGCGATGTCCTGTCGCCCGACCGCGTGGATTTCGGGCGCGACCTCCTGCCGTGGATGGTCGAGGCCGGCCGCCGGGTCCACGCCTACGAGTTCAAGGGCTATTGGCAGGACGTCGGCACCGTGGAGAGCTACTGGCGGACGAGCCTGGACCTGCTCTCCGACCGGCCGGAGATCGAGCTGAACGACCTTGGCTGGCTGATCTACACCAGGAGCGAGGAGCGCCCGCCGGCTCGCATCGGCCCGGAGGCGCGGGTCAGCCGCAGCATGGTGAGCCACGGTTGCGTGGTCGAGGGGACGGTGGACCACAGCATCCTGTCGCCTGGCGTGCGCGTCGGACCGGGAGCCACCATCCGCGACTCGATCGTGATGTTCGACACCTGGGTCGCCGAGCGGGCGGTGGTCGATCGGGCGATCATCGACAAGGACTGCCGGATCGGCGTCGGGTCGGTGATCGGCAGCGGCGACGACCTCAAGCCCAATCGCCAGGAGCCTGAGCGCCTCTATGCCGGCATCACCATCGTCGGCAAGCGGGCCACCGTCCCGGCACGGGTCACGGTCGGACGGAACTGCCGCATCGATCCGGGCGTGGTGCCGGCCGACTTCGCGCGACGGCGCGCCTTCGGAGCGGGCGAGACGGTGGCTCACGCTGGTTGAGCAGGCACCGCCGCTCGACGCCTGGCTCGCCGAGCTGGGCATCGAGGTCGTCGACGGCAGCGGCCAGCCCGGTGACGCGGCCCTGAGCCGCGACCTGGTGCTGGACGGCGAGCGCCGATTCGACCTGCGCACCACGGTGGCCTGGGTCGAGGGGGTCGGCCTCTCGCTGTGGGCCTACTACGGCCAGGAGGCGATGGAGATCCCCAAGCGCACCTTCCACCGCATGCTCCACGCCAACTCCGAGCACCCGTTCGTCAAGTTCGCGCTGGCCGATGATGATCGGCCGATGCTCATGACCGAGCTGCCGACCGCAGGCCTGAGCCGCGACGAGCTGGGTCGCGGGCTCGCCCGCCTGGCGATCGTGGCCGATCGCCTGCTGGACGACACGCTGCCGGCCGTCGCGGACCGCGGCATCCTGCCCGACTGGAGCGGCCGCCAGGGACGCAACGCCTCGCTGCTGGCGGACTACCGCGCCGA
>DATBME010000016.1:0-2528 GCA_036555005.1 Candidatus Limnocylindria bacterium
CGTAGGTGGCCAGGTGGCTGCCGCTGACGTCGACCTCCACCTGGATCATGCGCACCCGCGCGCCACGGGCCACCACCACCTCGTTCAGGCAGGAGTGCAGTTCCCGGGCGCCATCGGCCCGCACCACGGTGGCCTCGATCCGGAACCGCTCGTCGATCCCGTAGTCGTCCGCCGCCACCTGGTCCAGCGCGCGCTCCAGGCCCTCGGCCTCGACCTTGGCCAGAAAGCCGACTCGGCCCAGGTTCACGCCAAGCGCCGGCACGCCCAGGTCGCCGATCGCGCCTGCCGTGCGCAGGAAGGTCCCGTCCCCGCCCAGCACGCAGACCAGGTCGGTGCCGGGGCACTGCTCGGCGATCCGTTGCCGGTCGTCCGCGGCCGAGTCCCACGCCTCCGCTCCGTGGGCCGCGCACCAGGCCTTGCCGCGGGCCAGCAGGCCCTGCGCCTCGGGATCAGTGGGGTTGTAGGCGAAGCCGATGCGCATCTATTCGTCGGGCGTCCGCTGGGATGCCGGTCCCAGGCGCGCCGCGATCTCGGCCACCTGCCGCCGTAAAGCGGCGATCTCGCTGCCGATGTCCTCCTGGACCGCGGCGTACGACCGGTCCAGCCCGGCCGCGATCAGGGCGCGCATCAGGCTGGACGGTGACACGCCCCGGGCTCGGGCGGCGGCCTCCACCCGCGCCAGCAGGGCGTCGGGCATCCGCAGCGAGACGATCTGGCGCATGGTGTCAGCCGCCGGGTCCTGGACCGGTGGCGCCACCACCTCCAGGCCCTCGAATCCGACGCTGAGCTGCTCGCCGGGCGGCTGGGCGGTTCGCTTTCTCATGCCGTGCCGCATCGTAATACGCGGAGGCTAGGCCGATGGCGTGGTCAGCTTGGCGATCAGCGGCTCCAGCGCCTCCGGCGGCAGGCCGGGCGGCTCGACCAGGTAGGCCAGGAACTCGACGTTGCCATCGGTCCCGATGACCGGCGATCGCATGAGGCCATGCAGGCCGAAGCCGGCGGCCGTGGCATCGGTCGCGAACCGGCGCAGCACGGCGGCGTGCGTGGCCGGGTCCCGAATCACGCCTCCGCGGGGCACGGCCCCCCTGCCGGCCTCGAACTGCGGCTTGACCAGGGCTACCACCGAGCCGTCCTGGCGCAACAGGCCACGCACGACGGGCAGCACCAGCCGCAGTGAGATGAAGGACAGGTCCAGCGTGGCGAGGTCGATCGGTTCGGGCAGGCCGTCCAGCGTGCGCAGGTTGGTGCGCTCCATGGCGACCACCCGCGGGTCGTGGCGCAGGCGTTCGATCAGCTGGGCACGACCGACGTCCACCGCGTAGATCCGCTTCGCGCCACGGCTGAGGAGGACATCGGTGAAGCCGCCGGTCGAGGCGCCGGCGTCCAGCGCTTTGGACCCTTCGACCTCGATGCCGAAGGCATCCAGCGCCGCCTCCAGCTTGTCGCCGGCCCGGCTGGCCCAGCGCGGCCGGGCGCGGACCGTCACCGCGGCGTCCGCGGTCACCAGGTTGCCCGGCTTCAGCGACCGCCCGACCCCCTCCAGCTCCACCTCGCCGGCCAGCACCATGCCCTGGGCCGCGATCCGGCTCGGCGCCAGCCCACGCTCGACCAGGAGCTGATCCAGGCGGATGCGCGGCATGCTGGCGATGCTAGGCGAGGCGGCGAACCACGCGCGCCGGGTTGCCGACCGCGACCACGTCGGCCGGGAGGTCGCGCACGACCACCGCGCCCGCACCCACCACCGTCCGCTCGCCCACGGTGACACCCGGGCCGACGATCACGCCGCCGCCCAGCCAGGCGCCGCTGCCCACGTGGATCGGATGCGCCAGCTCCCAGCCGGTTGCCCGCTCGGCCGCGTCAATCGGATGCGTCGCAGTCAGGAGCTGGACGTTCGGTCCCATCTGCACGTCATCGCCGATGGTGATGGTCGCGCAGTCGAGCATGACGGCTCCGGCATTCACGAAGCAGCGCGCGCCCACGGCGATCTGGGTGCCGTAGTCGCAGAAGAACGGCGAGACGATGGTGCTCGTTGGCTCGATGGCGCCCAGCAGCTCGCGCAGGACCTCGCCGCGCCGCGGACGATCCGCGTTGCTCAGCCCATTCAGACGGTGGAGGAGGTGCGCGCAACGCTCGTGAGCGGCGACAAGCTCCGGATCACTGGCCAGGTACAGATCTCCACGCAACATGCGGTCGCGCATACCGCCCACCAGGCGATGGGTTCAGGCGGCTCCGACGCCGCGCGTCCGGGAGACGGTCGGCGCTTCCGGCAGGGCGAGCGCCTCGCGGACCTGGTCGTAGATCCCCTCTGTGTCGATCCGTTGCTGGCGACGCAGGTCGTCGACCGCGCCGTGGTGCACGAAACCCTCCACCAGCGCGACCTTCAGCAGCGGCGCATGCACGGCGGCCCGGTTGAGCGCGTCCAGCACGCCGTCGCCGAAGCCGCCCATGGCCGCCGACTCTTCGGCGGTCACGATCAGCCGCTTGCCGGCGGCGTGCTCGATCAGGCACGCCTCGTCGAGCGGCTTCGC
>DATBME010000030.1:0-19658 GCA_036555005.1 Candidatus Limnocylindria bacterium
GAGCTCAGCAAGCTTCGTGTCCGTATCAACGCGTATCGGAACGCCGCCGCAGCGTGGATGCGCTCGAGTCCGGCACACGAGGCCGAACGCGTTGCCGAGATCGAAGCTGACCTGGCGCGGACCCTGACCGAGCTCCACGCCCGATGGACGATGACGGCCGAGGCACTCGACGCGGCCGGTCGACTCGTCAGCGAGCTCCGCGATCTGGCCGTTCCCGCCGACATACGCGTCGCCGTCCGTATGATTCGGTCGACGTCGGTGCCGGTGCCGGTGACGGCGCCCTCGCCGGACGATGAGGCCCCGTCCACGCGACAGGAGGTTAACTCGGCAACCCAGGTGGCACGTGTCGCGGCCGCCGCGACTGCCGCGATCCCGGCCCCCGTACAACCGGCTCATCGTCGGCCGCCAGCGGAGGCGCCGGCCTCGGTCCGGAGCACACCTCGGACCCTGCCGACAGCACCGGACACCCGTTCGCAGCCTGCTGCCGCTCGGCGCGGTCGGACCTGGCGCCATGTCCTCCTTGCCGGGAGTCTCGCCGCGGGCCTTGTCGTCGGCGGTGCGGCCCTGGTTGCGGCCTTCGACCTGCTCAGCTCCGGCCGAGATGCTGGACAGGATTCCCGTGGAATCACGGCAAGTCCGTCGGGATCCGATGACGTGCAGCAATCGAGTCTCACGCCACAGTCATCGCCGACCGTCGCGCTCACGTTCGACCTTCATCCCGTCGGCCCTTTCGATCCCGCCGAACTTCCAACGGTGGATGCCATCGGTGCCGTCGAGATCGTGCCGTTCCCGACCGCCTTCGATCGCTCACTTCGCCTGACTGCGCCTGGCGCCCGAATCTGCTTCGCGGTCCCGGGAGACGCCACGCTGTCGCGCATCAGCTTCGACCTTCAGCTCGAGCAGGGGCGCCCGAGTGCTCGACTCGACTTGCGGAACGACGGGGCCACGGGCATCGCGCTCGCGCTTGAACTCGACGCACTCGATCTGGCGCACGGTGACTGGTATCGGCTGGCCATCGATCACGACATCCACGGGGATGTGGATCGGCCTCTCATGAGCATCGAGGATCGGCCGGCGATCCGCATCCCCACAACCGTCGGAGCCGAGCCTCTCCCCGGAGAGTCCGCGGCATGCCTCGAGCTGACCGGCAGAGCGCCGGGCGACAGCCTCCTGATCGACGACGTCCGGCTCGGCCGATGACGCCGCCACCCGCCCACGAAATGGAGACCCTGCGATGATCGGAAACAGACGGCGCGTCATTCTCCTCGCGGTCGTGGCGGTGCTCGTCGCCGGCACACGTCCGGTGGCAGCCCAGGACGAGATGCCGCGCGACCCGCCAGCCACGGCGCTCCGCCTGAGCCTGGATCGAGCGCTCGGCGAGCATGCGTTCCTGCTCGGCGAGGTCGTCAGGAGCGGGATCGGCAACCTGCCGGACTTCAACGCCGCCGCGGCTGCGCTCGAGGCGAACACGACCGACGTGGTCGCCCTCATCGAGGACGTTTACGGCGCCGATGCCGCCGATGCCTTCGCGGAGCATTGGCGGAACCACGTCGCCTACATCGTGGATTACGGCAGGGCACTGGCGGACGGCGATCCCGATGCCGCCCAGCTCGCTCAGCAGCAGCTCGAGCGCTACGTCGATGACTTCAGCGGCTTCCTGGCGGAGGCGCTGCCGGCCCTCGCCCCGGATGCCGTCGAGGGCCTGATCGGCGGGCACGTCCAGCAGCTTGAGCACGTCGCCTCGTTCGAGATGGGGGAGGTGGGTGAGGCGTACGGAGCGATCCGGGAAACCTACGCGCACATGTTCATGGTCGGCGACAGTCTGGCGGAGGGCATCATCGGCCTCCACCCGAACCGCTTCTCCGGACACGAGCAGGCGTTCAGTCCCGCCACGACCTTCCGCCTCGAACTCGACCGACTGCTCGGAGAGCACACGCACCTCGCGGCCGTGTACATGCGAGCGATGCTGCGGCAGGAGCAGGACGCGCCGAGCATCGGGCAGGCCCTCGCCGGTAACACCGCCGACCTGGGGGCAATGATCGCCGATCTGTACGGCGCAAAAGCGGGCGAGGCGTTCGTCCGCCTCTGGAACGACCACGTGGCCACGTACACGGCCTATATCAACGGCCTTGCCGATGGCGATGATGCGGCCACTTCCGCCGCAATCGACGAGCTGGAGACGTACCGATCGGAATTTACTGACTACCTCGCCGATGCGAACCCGCATCTCTCCGCGGCGGCCTTCGAGACGCTCGTCGGCGAGCACATCGAGCATCTGGTCGCGCAGGCGGAAGCCTACGCGGCGGACCGGTACGACCAATCCTTCGAGATCGGGCGGCAGGCATATCGGCACGCCGGAGAGCTTGCCAGGAGCCTGGCCGGCGCGATCGTCGACCAGTTCCCACACCTCCTGCCCAATGCGGCAACGCACGCGCCGCCTCGCGACTGGGGGGCGAGCCTGATTCCGACGGTCGTGCTGGCCACCGGGGTCCTGCTTGTCGGGCTCGGCGTCGGTCTCGCGATCACGAGACCATCGCGCATTCGGAGGTCTACAAGTCCACGCCCGCAGCGCTGAATGGAATCGAGTCCACGAGGAAGACCGATAGGCGTCGCCGGTCAGGCGGTGCCCTTCGTCAGGAAACCGAGACTTCGGACCTGCTGAAGGCGACCGGATGGCCGTTGGTGTGCCCGTTGTTCAGCCGTTGCGGCCGGAACAGGCGCAGCAGCGCGAGCAGCGTGGCGAGGCTGGGCTGGCGCTCGCCCTGGAGCAGGCGGGTGATGGTGCTGTGGTCGATGCCCGTTCTCATGGCGACGACACGAGCCGACAGGCGCCGCTCCGCCATGACCTCGCCGAGCCATCCGGCAAAGTCGCCGGCAACGACCCGATCGGGCAGAACGAGAGTTGGTTCATGGTCCCCCACGCACGCGAGCATAGCGGACGCACCTTGCCGTCAACCTTTCATTCGGTGGTTTGAAGGGACTTCGCCGCAAGGTCGCGATGCCGGTGCTACACGGCAACGTATTCACGGCCGGACAGGTTCCGCTGGGGTGTGCGCTGAAGTACCGTCCCGCCCAGTACTTATGGGCTAACCTGCCCACGCTTTTCAGCACTCTTCGTGCCCTTAGGGAGGAGTCCTCAATGCCCCTGGCGACGCGGTCGATGCACCGCACCATGTTGTTGATCCTTGCGCTGGCACTTGCCCTGTTCGCCGCGCAGCTGGTCAACGGACGAATCACCGCGGGAGATGGCAAGGTCGCCGCCGCCGTCGGCCCGTGCAACAACGACCTGGCGTTCTTCGGCTCAGCTCCGACCAACACCAAGTTCCACCCCGGCGACACTTGGCAGGGCGGCACCTTCACGTCGATCGTGGTCAACAACCCGA
The DNA here is from genome assembly GCA_036555005.1 of Candidatus Limnocylindria bacterium. Classification (GTDB taxonomy): domain Bacteria; phylum Chloroflexota; class Limnocylindria; order QHBO01; family QHBO01; genus DASSCW01. Next base: position 3,384 of record DATBME010000030.1, read on the forward strand.
ACCACAACGACGTCATGAACGTCCGCATCGTGTCGAACGGCGACAAGGTCGGGCGGTTCCCGGGCGTCGCGGGTGGCTCGACCGCGACGATCACCTTCGCACAGCCCGTGCAGGTCACTGGCATCCTGTGGTTCGGCAATGACCCCGAGGCCGGTGAGAGCGGCTGGTTCATCAACAATATGCCCGGCCCGAACACTGGAGATGCCGGCGCAGCCTGCACCGCCACCAACTTCGTCACCGACACCATCACTATCTGGACCGATGACTCGGGTGGCGTCGACTTCTACATCAAGCAGCCCCCGCCCCCGGACGGCGGCAACGAGGGCTGCACGCCTGGCTACTGGAAGAACCACCAGGATTCATGGGCGCCGACCGGCTACACCACCGGCCAGACGGTCGAGTCCGTCTTCGACGTGCCGGATGCCTATGGGCTCGACAACATGACCCTGCTGCAAGCCCTGCAGGGCGGTGGCGGTCCGAGCGTGGCCGATAAGGCCCGGATCCTTCTCCGCGCTGCCGTCGCGTCGCTGTTGAACTCGGCCCACCCGGGCGTCGACTTCGCGCTGTCGACCGGCGACGTCATCAGCCAGGTCAACGCCGCGCTGGCCACTGGAAACAAGGCAACGATCATTGGTCTCGCTTCCGATCTGGACGCGAAGAACAACGCGGGCTGCCCGCTCAACTAGCTCGTTGATGGGGCCGGGGGATCCGTCCCTCGGCCCCGCACAGACCGCCTGGTTTCTGGGCGAGTAAAGCGGGCAGACGCTGAAAGTACTATCGCCGTCCCCGGTGGGGGCGGCGATGCTGGACTCCGGTCAATATTGGATTGCGGAGTCCACATGAAACGCGTTCTGGCCGCGCTCTTTGCCGGCCTCATCACCTTCGGGGGGATCTACGGTCTGGCGGCAAGCCTGAACCTCACCACCGACAGCCTTGGTGCAGGGAATGCCACCGTCGCCGCCTGTCAGGCGGGGGCCCTGAACGCGACCTACACAACCAGCTACTCGGCGAGCACGCCGGGCTACACGGTCGGCACCGTGACCGTCACCGGACTGGCGGCCAGCTGCTACAGCAAGGCGTACAAGATCACGCTGTCCGGCGCCGGCAACGCCTCCCTGGGTGAGGCCACCGGCACGACCCCGGCGAGCGGCACGAGCTTCGCGGCGACCTTCTCGCCCGCGGTGAGCGCCGCCTCGGTGACCGGCATCAGCGTGGTGCTGAGCGGGTAGTCCTCACTGAGCGCATCGGCCGGCGGGCTGCGGCCTGTCGGCCGACGGCGTTCCCAAACGGGGCCTGATGGCCCGCGTGGAACGGAGGCGCCGATGCCGTCCTGGCGCCGAATCGGCCTCGTCCTGGCGTTCGTGCTCAGCGGCACCGTGATTGGTGCCGCCGCCTCGCTGAACCTCAGTCCTGGCACCCTCGGCGCCGGCCAGCTGGCCACGCCGCGCTGCACGACCGCCAACCTGGGCGTGCTCCACAACCTCGTCGGCAGCAACGTCGCCAGCGTCACGGTCAGCGGCCTGCCGGCCGCCTGCGGCGGCGGAACGCTGCAGGCCACCGTCAACAACGGCACCACCAACAGCAGCGGCTCGGCCGTGGTCCCGGCCGCCGGTGGGTCGGTCACCATCACCCTGGCAGCCGCCGTGCCCGTCAGCCAGGCTGCGCAGACCGACATCGTGGTGGTCGGCCCATGAGCGCGTGGCGCACGGCGCTTGTCGCCGTCCTGCTCGGGGTGCTGATCGGGGCGGGCACGGTCGCGGGGCGGGCGGCCAGCCTCTCGCTCAGCTCGCAGTCACTGACGCCGTACCGGACCTGCACCCTGACCGCGACGCCAGCGGCGGCAACGGTGGCGATCGACACCACGGCACGCCAGGGCAACCCGACGAACAATTTCGGGACGGTCAATAGCCTGACCGTCTCGGCTGCCGCCACGGCCAACCGGCGCATCTACCTGCGCTTCGACCTGACCCGATGCACGCCGATGATCCCGGCCAGCGCCACGATCCGGCAGGCGACCCTTCGCCTGTTCATGACGGGGCGGCCCGCCGGCTGCCGCACGGTCGACATCTTCCCGGTCATGGCAACCTGGACCGAGACCGGCCTCACCTGGAACAACCAGCCGTTTGGCACGGCCCTTAACAACCCGCCCACCGCCAGCCGCACGGGGTCGTTCGACGTGGGGACGCCGGCCGCCTGCCAGAACCGCACCAACAACTCGTACGTCGTGGGCGGCACGGTCACGGCCGACGTCGCCGCCTTCGTGGCGGGTGGTGCCACTAACTTCGGGTGGATGCTGCGCGATGACCTCGAGGGCGCCGCACCCACGCGTACCACCACCTTCAGCGCCAAGGAGCAGGGCAGTGCCGCCCGCGGTCCGCAGCTCGTCATCACGTACGTGGTCGTGCCGTGACGGCGGGTCGCGCGGGGCTGGCGCTCCTCCTCGTCCTGCTGGCGGCGTGGTTCGTGCTCCTGCGGCCCGTCTCGCTGGGCGGGTCCGTCACCTACGTCGTCATCCGTGGCGATTCAATGGAACCGGACTATCGCTCCGGCGACCTGCTCCTCGTCCACTCGCAGTCCTCCTACGGCAGCCGGGACGTGATCGCCTATCGCGTGCCGGATGGTGAGGTGGGGGAGGGTCTGGTGGTCGTGCATCGGATCGTGGGCGGCAGCCCGGGCGCCGGGTTCACCGTGCGCGGCGACAACAACCCCAGCACAGATCCGTGGGTGCCGCGCGGGACCGATGTCGTCGGCAAGGCGTGGGTCCTGGTTCCGGGCCTGGGACGGGTGCTGGTGGCGATCCGCCAGCCGCTGGTGCTGGCCGCCCTCGCCGCGTCGCTGGTGGTGGGGGCCATCATCTGGCGCGGTCCCAGCGGTCCAGCGCCCCGGCCGGCCCCGACGCCGGCGCGACGGCATCCTCCGCGCAGCGCGATGTCAACCGCTGCGCGCCTGCGGCGCGCCGGTAGACTCCGCTGACGACGATCAGCGCGAGGACGCCAGGTGGTGGAATCGGCTCAGCCGCAGCCGACGGACGAGGCCCCGGCCGCAGCCGACGATGAGTCGCGGCCACTCAGCGTCACCGCGGCGGCCGGCATCCTGCTGGCGATCGGCGTCTTCGCCGGCCTGGTCGGCGTGGTCCTGCTGATCGTGGTCGCCGTCAACTCGAATCCGGCCGCGCTCCCCAGCTACATCGAGGTTGCTCCTGCGGGCTTTGCCGGAGCCGCGGTCGGGATCGGTCTGATCCTGGTGGCCTATGGCGTGGCCGGCGCGGTGGCGGGGGTTCAGGCGTTTCGGCGCCGGCCATGGGCGCGAGGCCTGGGGATCGTGCTGGCCGCGGTGGGAACGGCGGCCCTGGTGCTGGCCATGCTGCGGCCCGGCCAGACGGGCGGCGCCACGCCGGTCATCTTCGTGCCCGTGATTGCGGCGCTGGCCTACGCGGCGGTGGCGCTGGCGAGCGAGGGGCGCTGGTTCGCGCCATCGGTCCCGGACGCCGGAACCAGATAGAGGCAGCCGCAGGAACCATCGTCCCGAGGGCTGCTGGCGGCTGCCTCCTATCACACTGCCCGCTATCCGGGCAGCAATAGGCCGGGGACCCGGAGGAACCCCCGCGTCAGCTCCAGTGAATGATCCGGTGCGCAGTCCCGCGTGCGATCCCGCGCCGCCTCCCGTGGTCGAGACGTTACCGCCGTCGACTCGAGTGAGCGATCGAGCGTCGCGCCGAGTGTTGCGTCCGGTGTCACCTCCGGTGGCTGATCGGGTCGCACCTCCGAGGCGCCCGGCCTGCAACTACCGTATCGGCTGGCCGATGACCCGCCAAGGGCTTTGTCCACGAATTTGGCAGGCCGCGCCCGGACCTATCCCCACCCCATCCACAACGGCACGCCGCCTGCTGACGGTGATGCCATTGATCCGGATCCATTAATCCGGATCCATCGGCCCTGCGCGATGCGGCGAGGGCCGGAACGGCGGGGATCGGCGACCTACGGCACGCCGCGGCGGGCTGCCGCGCCTGTGACCAGCCGCGGATACCGCCGGTGGTGGTACTCCTCAACCTGCCTCTGCATTGCCACTGCTGTGGGCAGTGGCAGAGAGCATTGAGGCTGCGGCACCGCCGGCAGCAGTGACGACATGCCTGGCGGGACGCGGAGGTGCATGAGTAATGCTGACGGCGGTCGGTGCCGGCACTTCGCCGGCACGGACGGCACTGGCTATGGTTTAGCCGATGGACTCCGCCCCTCCACCCGATCAGGCGCCCGCGGCGCTCGTCTTCGACCTGGACGGCACGCTGGTCGATACGGTCGAGACGCGGATCCGCGCCTGGCTGGACGTGTTCGAGGAGTTCGAGATCCCGGCCACGCACGAGCAGGTGGCGCCGCTGATCGGCATCGACGGCAAGCGCCTGGCCCGCGAGGTCGCCGCCGCGGCCGCCCGTCCGCTGGACGCCGGCCAGGACGAGGAGGTCGACCGTCGCTGCGGGGCGATCTACGAGGAGCTCAATCGTGACCCGCGGCCGCTGCCCGGAGCGCGGGAGCTGCTGAACTGGCTGGACGACACGTCGTGGCGCTGGGCGATCGCCACCTCGTCGCGCCGCGAGCAGGTCGGGACCTCCCTGGCCGCGCTGGACCTGGGCCGCGACCCGACCATCGTCGACGGCTCATCGGTGGAGCACGCCAAGCCGGCGCCGGATCTGCTGCTGGCCGCAGCCGAGGCGCTGCAGCGGGACCCGCCGGACTGCTGGTGCATCGGCGACTCGACCTGGGACATGCGCGCCGCGGCCGCGGCCGGGATGCCGGCGGTCGGCGTCACCGCCGGCGCCGCGGTGCCGGCGTCCGCCCTGCGCGAGACGGGCGCCAGGCTGGTGACCGGCACGCTGATGGAGCTCCAGGCGGAGCTCCATCGCAGGCGAGGGGAATCGGTCTAGGTCAGGTCTGGCCGGTTCCCGGCTCGACCGTGGTGCTGCTCGGCGCCGCCTCCACCTCCCAGTAGGGTCGAATGCCGTAGGCGGTGTAGGTCTGCATGTACTGCAGCTCCTCTTCCTCGCCATCGGCCAGGTGGTATTCGGGCTCGGCCGTGATCTCATCCCGCGGGCGGTCGATGCGCACCTGGCTGCCGTCGTCCTGGACTGCCTCCAGCGGAACCAGGTACTGCTTCTTGCCCATGCCCAGCAGCCCACCGCCGCTCTCCAGCACCAGCAGCCGGGCGACGCGCAGGTTGGGGTCGATCAGCAGGTCGGCCACCGTGCCGATCCGGTCGTTGTCACGGTCGCGGACGTCACGCCCACGCAGGTCGCGGGAGGGGTCCTCGAGCTCCAGGCCGCTGCTGGTCAACGGCTCGAGGTCGCGCGTGAAGGTCATGGCCATGAGGTCACCTCGTGCGGGCGTCGGTTTCGCAGCGACTGAGGGCGCAAGCGGCATGCCAACCGGGGGTGGCTATGATCGGACCGATGCCCCTGGAGACCTATCGGTCCAAGCGCGACTTCGCGCGCACCCCCGAGCCGGAGCCGGGCGAGGTCGGCGACGGGGCGGGTCGCTTCGTCGTGCAGCGCCACCGGGCCACCGCCCTCCACTACGACACGCGGCTGGAGGTGGGCGGCGTCCTGGTCAGCTGGGCCGTGCCGAAGGGGCCGACTCTCGACCCCGACGAGAAGCGCCTGGCCATGCGGACCGAGGACCACCCGATCGAGTACTTCGACTTCGAGGGCACGATCCCGAAGGGCGAGTACGGCGCCGGCGACGTGATCATTTGGGACTGGGGCGCCTTCGAGCCGGAGGAGACCGACGACCCGGCCGGCGCCATCCGCGAGGGCGAGCTTAAGTTCCGGCTCTTCGGCGAGCGCCTGCGCGGGCGCTACACCATCGTCCGCACCAGCGGCCGCGGGGGTCGCCGCGACGAGCGCGACCAGTGGCTGCTGATCAAGAAGCGCGACGAGGTCGCCAGGGACGGCTGGGACGCCGAGGACTACCCGACCAGCGTCAAGACCGGGCGGACCAACGACGAGGTCAGGGACGGCGTGCCGCCGCGCTTCGAGCAGCCGGCCCCCGCTCCGAACGTCGCCCCCGACCTATCGCAGGCCCGCGCGGAGCGCCAGCCCGAATTCATCCCACCCATGATGGCCACCCTGACCGATGCCGCCTTCGACGACGACGACTGGCTGTACGAGGTCAAGTGGGACGGCTATCGGGTGCAGGCCGTCGTCAGCGACGGAAAGGCGCGCATCTGGACGCGCAACCGCGTCGATGCCGCCACCTACTTCCCGAACCTGGCCGGCCCGGCGCCGTGGATCGATGCCGAGCAGGCGATCGTCGACGGCGAGGTGGTTGCCTTCGACGAGCAGGGGCGACCCTCGTTCAGCCGGCTGCAGGAGAAGACCGGGCTGCGGGCGCTGGAGATCGCCACGCGCCGCGCCGATCCCGATGCGCCGAAGCTGACCCGCGAGCAACGCGAGGCGATCCCGATGGCCTACATGGCCTTCGACCTGCTGCACCTTGACGGCCGGTCGCTGCTGGACGTCCCGCTCGAGCACCGCAAGCACGTGCTGCGGCGCGTCTTGCGCCCTGACGGGCTGGTGCGCTACGCCTCGCACGTGGTCGAGAACGGCGTCGATTTCACCCGGGCGGCCGCCGAGAAGGGGCTCGAGGGCATCGTGGCCAAGCGACGGCTGAGCCCGTACCTGGCCGGCCGCCGCAGCCGGGACTGGCTGAAGATCAAGCTGCGTCGCGAGCAGGAGATCGTGGTCGTCGGCTGGCTGCCCGGGCAGGGGACGCACAAGGACCTGGGCTCGCTGATCGTGGCGGTCAATGACGACGGCGGCCTGCGCCACGCCGGCCAGGTGGGGAGCGGGATCAACGCCCGCATGCGCCGGGAGCTGCTGGCCGCCATGGAGCCGATCCGTCGGCCCGACGCCCCGCTGGCCCGGAAGCCGCGGCTGCCGGCGGCGCGCTGGGTGGAGCCACGCATCGTCATCCGCGCCGAGTTCAGCGACTGGACGCGCGACGGGCTGCTGCGCCAGGCCGCCTTCAAGGGGATCGAGCTGGACCGCGACCCGGCCAACGTCGTGCGCGAGGAGGCGATGCCGGCGGCGCGCGTGGTGCAGCACGCGCCCTCCGCCAACCGTCGCGCCAGCAAGCGCCCCGCCGCGTCCGACGCCGCGGCCGAGCCGCATCCGCCGGCCAGGACCGCACCGGCCTCGACGGAGGCGTGGCCGCCATCGGAGATGGACCTCACCCCGGCCAGCCGCGCCGAGCTGAAGGCGCTCGACGCGATGGAGCGCGAGGGTCACTGGACGGTGGCCGGCCACGAGGTGCGGGTCACGAACCTGGACAAGGTCCTGATTCCGGCCGAGGGAGATCTGGCGCCCGTGACCAAGCGCGACCTGCTGCGCTACTACGTGAGCATGGGCCCGACTCTGCTGCCGCACCTGGCCGGCCGCGGCTTGAACCTGCAGCGCTTTCCGGACGGCATCGCCAGGATGGGCTTCTGGCAGAAGGACGTGCCCGGCCACGCGCCGAACTGGGTCAGCCGCTGGAGCTACACCGGGCACGAGGGTCGGAAGGACTACGTGGTGGTCGACAAGGTCGCGACCCTCGCCTGGCTGGCGCAGGAGGCCGCCCTGGAGCTGCATCCCTGGACGTCGCGGACCATCTCGCCGCACGAGCCAACGTTCGCATTGATCGACGTCGACCCGGGCGACAAGACGACCTGGGAGGAGGTGCTCGCCCTCACGCGGCTGTACCGAACCGCGCTGGAGCACCTGGGCGTCATCGGCCTGCCCAAGACCACCGGCAAACGAGGGCTGCAGGTCTGGGTGCCCGTGCGGCGCGGCTACCGCTTCGACGAGACGCGCGACTGGGTGGAGCAGCTGTCGCTGATGATCGGACGGCTGGTGCCCGACATTGTCAGCTGGGAGTGGGCCAAGCGCGACCGCAAGGGCCGGGCGCGCCTGGACTTCACCCAGAACGCCGTGAACAAGACGTTGGTGGCGGCCTACTCGGTCCGGCCGTCAGCCGGCGCGCCCGTCTCGGCGCCGATTCGCTGGGAAGAGCTGGATGATCCGGCTCTGCGCTCCGAGCGGTGGACGATCCGCACCATCGGTGCCCGCGTGCGCAAGGTGGGGGACCTGTTCGCGCCGGCCACGGAGCTGGCCCAGGAGCTGCCGGCGTTGTGACGGCGGGGACGCAAAACGCGCCGCGGTGGCCGGCCTCGCGGCAGGCCCCGTGGCGCGTCATTCCCCCGCGGTGAGCGAGGGTCGGGCCCTAGACGGGCCAGCCGCCGCCAGTACTGGCGCTGCGCATTCGGAGTCTCCCTGGGTGCGGCGCGATCGGCTCTGATCACGTCCGCGACCCACGTTCGGGGAGGGAGGTCCGGCCGGCAATGACCCATCGGTCTGGGACTACTGCCGCCGCGGCAGTACTTTTGGCCTACACCTGGGTCAAGTAACGCTTGCCAGGCCGTGTAGACTGCAGCCATGCCGCGCATGAAAGCCGCCGCTCGACCGAGCGCGCATGACGCCGCCCTGGCGCAGCAGATCGGCCAGCGGATCCGCGAGGCGCGGCGCCGGGCGGGCCTGACCCAGCAGCAGCTGGCGGGTGATCGCTACACCAAGGCCTATGTCAGCGCGCTGGAGACCGGCATCGCCCGCCCCTCGATGGTGGCCCTGAGCTACCTGTCCGAGCGGCTGGGACTGCCGCCGAGCCACTTCCTGGATGAGCGGACGCCGGCCTGGACGCGCCTCGAAGTCGACATGCAGCTGGCCGCCGGCGAATGGCAGGCGGCGGCCGACGGCTATGCGACCCTGCTCAACGACACCGCCGACGAGCAGGTGCGCGCCGAAGTGCTGCGCGGCCAGGCGGAGGCGCTGGTACGCCTGGACCGCGGGCGCGAGGCGGTGGCCGCAGCAGCCGAGGCAGCGCGCATCTTCAGCTCGCTCGGCCGCATCTCGGAAGAGGCGCTCAGCCGCTACTGGCTGGCGTACGGCCTCTACCTGTCCGATGCCGAGGCGGACGCCCGCAGCATGCTGCTCGCCTTGCTGGAGCGGGTGCGGGCGGGCCTGAAGGTCGAGCCTGAGTTCGAGATGCGGCTGCTGATCGCGCTGGCCGCCGTCGAGTCGCGGGTCGGCAACTACAGCGAGTCGCTGGCCCACCTCGAGGCGGCACGCGGCATGGCGGACGACCTGGACGACCGGCGGCGCGCCATGTTCCTCTTCAACCTCGCCATCAGCTACCGCGAGACCGGCGACGTCGAGGCCGCCATCCGAACCGGCACCCAGGGCCTGGCCCTGCTGCGGGCGGCCGGCTCGTCGTTCGAATCGGCACAGATCGAGAACGACCTGGCTATGGCCTACCTGGCCACCGGCAACGTGGCTCGCGCCCGGGAGCTGGCCGGCGAGGCACGGCGCGAGTTCGAGGAGGCCGGCGACGAGCGCTACCTGTCGGCCGTGCTGGACACCGAGGCGCGCGTGGCGCTCGCCTCCGGCGACGGGGGAGAGGCGATCAAGCTGGCGCGTCGGGCGGTGACGCTGGCCGGACAGTCCGGCAACCAGGTGGTGCAGATGGCGGCCATGCTCACCGAGGCACGCGCGCTGCGCGGCAACGGCGACCGCAAGAAGGCCGAGAGCCAGTACGCCGCCGCGGCGGCCATCGCTCGCGAGGGCCACTTCCCGTCGCGTCTGCGCGAGGTGCTGCGCGAGTGGTCGGAGCTCCGCGCCGAGAGCGGCGACCACCGGGGCGCCTACGAGCTCACCCGCGAGGCGCTCGCCGTCAATTGACTTCCCGCGCCAACTGTCAATTAAGTATTGACAGGGGTGGTGCGGTGAGCATAGGCTCAACGCAACGAGCTGGTGTGGGCACCCGTCATGACAACTGACGGACCGGCTCGAACATCGGGGGAGACGGGATCGGAGAGCGGGCACATCTCCGATCCCGTTGTGTTGTCCGGGACTAGCCCGACGGCGACGGCTCTCCCGATGGTGCCGGCGCTCCCGATGGTGCCGGCTCTCCCGATGGCGGGTCCGATCTCGGGGCCGCCAGCCTGAAGCGCCCGGTCGCCAGCGGCACGCTCTCCTGGGGCAGGTAGATCCGCATCGCGAACTGCCCGGCGCCCCAGGCTTCCAGCAGGTCGTCGACCGGGACGGTGAAGGCGAAGGTCCGGCGCCCCGCGGTGATGTGCTGGATCGATCGTTCCTGGACGACGCGCGGCGTCTTGCCGCTCAGGCGCTCCACCTCCACGAAGATGCTGGACGTCGTGGCCGGCTGGGCGAGCGTCACCGAGTAGGCGAAGCGCTGGCCGGCGTGGAAGCGCCGGACCGGTCGCACGGCGCGGCTGGTCTCGGGGTCGAGCGCCAGCCCGAAGCGGATCGGCAAACCTGCCGGCGGCGAGGGGGTGGGGGAGGACCGGTTCCCCAGCAGGCCCTGCTCGGCGGCCGGCCCGCCGACGATGAAGGCCAGCACCACCAGCAGCGCGCCGGCCACTGCCCAGCCGACGAGGGGGTTGCTCTGCAGGGACCGCCCCGTCGAGCGGCGAGCCGCCTGCAGGGAGCGACGGGTGGACCGCCCTGCGGCCTGCAGGCGCCGGGCCTGTGACCGGCGTGTCGCCATGACGGTTCCACTGTACCGATCGCCCACGGGCTAGGATGGCCTTATGACGCGACGCCTCTTCATCTTCGACGAGCCAGATCGGTTCGTGCCCGGCACCATCGGGGAGCCAGGCGATCGGACGTTCTACCTGCAGGCCCGCAAGGGTCGAGCGGTGGTGAGCGTCGTGCTGGAGAAGTCGCAGGTCGCGGTGCTGGCGGCCCGCATGACGGAGCTGCTCTCCACGGTCGACCGCCCGCCGCCGGCCTTCAAGCCGATTGCCGACGACGCGCCGCTCGACGAGCCATTGGTCGAGGTCTTCCGCGTCGGCGCCATGGCGCTGGCGTGGGACCCGTCCGGCGGGCGCGTGATGATCGAGGCCCAGCCGGAGGATGCCGGCGGCGAGTACCTGGAGGTTGCGGACGACGACGACGAAGGGCCGGACCTGATGCGGGTCCGGCTGGCGCCCGAGCAGGCGCACGCCTTCGTCGGCCGCGCCGAACGGCTCGTCACCGCCGGCCGGCCGGCCTGTCCGTACTGCGGCGAGCCCCTGGATCCGGCCGGGCACTTCTGCGCCCGAGCCAACGGCCTGCTCAACTAGCCGGCGGATGAGCGCCGGCGCCCCGCCGCACGCCGGGTTCGACCCGGAGATGCGCATCGACTGGATCGAGCCCGAGGCGCTGTTCCCGGCCGCGCCGGGCCGCCTGGGCCTGACCTTCCTGCCGGGCAAGCAGGGCGCCTCGTCCCGCTATCCGGGGCACACCTACCGACGGGACACGACCGATGACCTGGCCGCCATGCGGGCGATGGGCGTGGTGCGGCTGATCCTGCTGGTCGAAGATCGTGAGCTGCAGGCCTGGGGTGACCCGACCATCGTGGATCTTGGCGCGCGCGAGGGGGTCGAGGTGCGCCGGCATCCCATGGCGGATGGCTCGCCACCCGCCTCGGTGGAAGCCATGGATCGGATCCTGGACGAGATCGACGCGGCGCGCGTCGGCGGCGACGTGGTGGTGGCCTGCATGGGCGGGGTCGGCCGCACCGGGACGGTGGCCGCCTGTGCGCTGGTGCGTGCCGGCCGCCCGGCCGACGAGGCGATCGAGGTCATCCGGGCGCTGCGCCATCCCACCGCGGTCGAGACGGTGGCCCAGGAACGATTCGTCGGCCAATATGCCGCACGGCGAGGTGGCGAGGCCGGAGCCTAGTCCGCCTTGGCGCCCTCCTGCTCATCGGCGTGGGTTGGCAGCTTGGCGCCCATCCGCTCGAACTCGAGCATCAATCGGCGCAGGAGGCCGTTGAGGACGTCCTTCTCGGCAGGGTCGAGCGCCGAGGCCAGGAGGGCTTCCTTCTGCGCCTGGGCGCCGGTCGAATCCTGCCACGCCTGCCAGCCCGCGTCGGTCAGCTCGACCTTGAGCGCGCGCCGATCATCGGGATCGGGCAGGCGGCGGATCAGGCCGGCTGACTCCAATCGGTCCAGGCGGTTGGTCATGGCACCGGAAGAGAGCCCCATCTCCTCGGCGAGCTTGCCGGGCGAGCGGCGGTAGGGCGGGCCCGAGCGCCGCAGGGCGCCGAGCAGCCACCACTCGCCGCGGTCCAGGTTGAACTCGGCCAGGGTCTCGTTCATGACCCGATCCAGCAGCTTGGTCAGCTTCTGGATGCGCTCGACGATCCCCTCCGTGGCGAGGTCGAGCTCGGGGAGCTCGTGCTTCCAGACCTCGAGCATGCGATCGACGGCGTCCAGCTGCGCGGGGGCTGTGGCCACGGCAGTGGCCGTCGCGTTCTTTGTCATGGCCAGATTCTCCACGTCAAATGTCTTGACGTCAAGACATCTTGCTGCTAGAGTGCCGGGAGATCGTTTGAGATGAAGATTCTTTCGGTCGAATGAAGAAGGGGAAGGAGGTAAAGATGTTCCAGTTCCTCGACCCACTGGCTCTGCGCCTCCAGGGTGAGGCACGGCGCACCGAGCTTCGCGCCAGCATGCAGGCCGCCCGTGGCGGCACCGTCCGTCGCCGGTTCGGCGGATGGCTGGTGAGCCTCGGTGAGCGGCTCGCCCAGGATGACGCAGGTCTGCGGCCCGCAGCCGATTGGGGCTGACGGCCGATCGCGAACGCGCGACCGAGGATTGGGTCGGCCGCGCGAGGTCCGTCCACTGCCCGAGCAGCGGTGAGGTTTGGACCACGACGAGCGCCCGGCGTGGCACCACGCCGGGCGCTCGTTCGCGTCCGGCGCCGTGACGTGAGGCGGCGGACGCGCCGGTAGACTCCGCATCCGTGGCGAGCCGCTACGACGCCGTCGTCATCGGCCTGGGCGGCATGGGCAGTGCCGCCGCCACGCCCGTCCGCACCGCGGCCCCACTCCAGACGTACACCCCGGGTACTGCATCACTCCGCACCTGGGCGGTGAGGTGCGATTGCCCTGCCGCGTGCCGGGCCGCGGAGGTACGAGATCGCCATAGGCGAGGCGGACCTGGCCGGTCATGCTCCTGCCGAACTCATCGATACGCCCAGCGGCGGTCTCGCGACGATCGGCCCTCCAGCAGATCATCGCCGCTCACCTGGGCACCACGGCAAACGCGGTACTGCCCGCCGCGGGAGCCAACCGGCGCATCCGGTTCGGTGCCCGTCCCGCCTCCCCCGGTCATCCTCCGGCCGGGGGAGGCCTCTTCATGTCAGGCGCTGGGCAACGAGTCGAGCCCGAGCGTGAGCGACTGTTCGTCGGCGAGCTCCACGAAGCGGCACAGCGCATTCGCCAGCCGCATCTGGAACGGCGTGTGCACCCGGACGCGCAGCAGGTCCGGCGAGCAGACGATCGTCGCCAGGCACCGGCCACGCGAGGTGGCCACGTTGAGGCGGTTGAGCGAGTAGAGGAACTCCAGCGTGCGCGGCATCTCGTCCTGCGACGAGGTCGCCATCGAGTAGATCACCGCGGCCGCCTGCTGGCCCTGGATCTTGTCGACCGTTCCGACCCGCAACGTGCCGTCCACCCCGTCGGCCAGCGGCTGCAGCTTCTCGGTCAGCAGGTCCACCTGGGCGTTGTAGGGCGCTACCACCAGGATGTCGTCCGGACGCATCGGTTCCGACCGGCCGCCCGCATCCGTCCAACGACCGTGCAGCAGCTTGCGGTACAGGCTGCGGACCACGTCCGCCTCCTCTTCGGATTTGTTCCGGTTCCCTGCGTGGACGACCGGGACCCAACGCACGCCGGTGCCGGACAGGCGCCCGGGGGCGATGAGGTCCTGCCGGCCGGCCTCGGGCGCGGACGTGAGCTGGCGCGCGTAGAAGACCTCGCTGGTGAAGGCGTTCACGTCCGGGTGCAGCCGATAGGTCTGCGGCAGGAAGATGCCACGGCGCGAGTCGATCACCGGCTCGCCGCCCAGCACGTGCTCCAGCGAGGACAGGTCGACGCCCTCCGGGTGGGCGCCCTTCTTGACCTGGGAGAGCTGCTGCGGGTCGCCGAGCAGGACCACGTTGCGCGCCGCGCCCGATACGGCGATGACGTTGGCCATGGACATCTGGCCCGCCTCGTCGACGAACAGCGTATCGACGCTGCCGAAGAACTCGTCGCGCGCCCACATCCAGGACGTGCCGGCGGCGACGTGCATGCCGTGCTCGCGGATCGCATCGGCCATGGCCGGGTTCGTCGTGGCGGCGAGATAGGGCCACGACTCGTCGGGCTTCTCGTTCGACTCCAGCTTGCGGATGGCCGAGACATGGACTCCCTGGCGGGCGCCATGCTCCAGGACCTCGTCCAGCAGGTTGGTCAGCGCCCGATGGGTGAAGGCCACGATGCCGACCTTCTTGCCGGCCGCCACCAGCGACAGGATCATCTCGGCGCCGATATACGTCTTGCCCGACCCGGGTGGGCCCTGCACCGGCAGAACCGACTCGTCGAGCCGCAGCACCACCTCGCGGGCGGCTTCCTGGGTCGACCGCGCGGCGGGCAGGACTGGATCGTCGATCGCCTGACCTGCGCGAGGACGCTCGCCCAGCAAGAAGTCGCGGGCCGCCCGCCACGGACCGGGCCCGGTGATGCCGTGATCGGCCACGTAAGCGCCCAGCGCCTCGAGGGCGCCGCGCTGCGGGTCGGTGTTGCGCGGGCCCTGCGGGATGAGCGAGGTCGGATGCGGTCGCTCCTCCTTCGCGTCCCAGCTGAGGTCGAGCGAGCCGGCCAGCGCGTCCAACCGCACGATGGTGCCGGCCGAACGCCCGGTGGCCGGGTTGACCGGGGTATCGCCTTCCTTCAGCCGGTATGACTGCTCAGGATCGAACTTGTAGCGGTGGACGACCGACTTCTTGGGCCGATCCACCTCGAACTGCCAGGTCAGCTGGCCGATCGCCTCGTCGTCGTAGGTGGCCAGTTCCTCGTCCGAGCGGGTGCAACGGTCGAAGAAGGCCCACCAGTCCACCTTCTCCTCGCGGCGGTGCCACTCGAGCAGGTTCGCCAGCAGCCAGCGCGCCTGCTGCTCGCGGTCCTGCCGGCGCAGCTCGGGCTCGGCGGGGATACCCTCCAGCAGCTGGCGTGCGAGCGCGGCCACGCGCGCGTCGCGCAGGCTCGACGGCTTCGCTTCCTCTTCGACTGGCGGCGTGCGCCGATCCAGCACGGCCACGCCCAGCTCCAGCGCCAGCTGCGTGCGCCGCCCCTCCAACCAGTCGCGCAGCTCCGCGTTGGAGCGGCAGTCGTCCTGGTTGTAGAGGCGGATGTCCTCGAGGATGGCGGCGTCCGGCATCCCGGCGCTGACCGACTGGATGTAGCGCTCGTAGGCCACCACCGACGAGCCGGCCTCCTTCAGCGGCGCCTCGCGATTGAGCGCGTACAGCGGCTCCAGACGCTTGATCGAGTAGCTGTCCAGGCCGATGCGCATCGACTGTCGGACGACCTTGTAGAGGTCGACGAACAGCTCGCCCTTCAGCATCTTGTCGACCTCCGCCTCTCGCGTGGCGTGGCGGGTGGAGAGCGTCCCCATCCGGCCCCGCTCGTAGGCGGCGTAGTGGTAGACGTGCATGTCCGGATAGGCCTGCCAGCGCGCCATCACGAAGTCGATGAAGGCCTCGAAGGCCAGCTTCTCCTCCGCCCGGTCATGCCCCCAGAAGGCACGGTACGGCTCGCCGGCGTTCGACGGATCCCAGATGCCGAACAGGTACTCCAGCCCGTCCAGCTCGGCGAACGGGTCGCCCTCGATGTCGAAGAACAGGTCGCCGGGGTTCGGTTCGGGCAGCGCACACAGGCCGCGATTCGGCTCGACCGGCAGGAACTCGAACTCGGGGACAGGCCGGTCGCGTGACGCGAACTGCAGGCGCGCCTGCTGGTGCAGCCCGGCCAGCGTGGTGGCGGCGAGGTCCGATACCTCAGGCAGCGGCGGCTCCAGGGTGGCCAGCGCGGTCATGGTCCCGATCCCGCCGCTGCGCAATCGCCGCGCCTGGTCGGAGCGCAGCGAGGCCACCAGGCTCAGATGATCGGCGGCCTGGCGCCAGGCATCGCAGGTCGGCTGCCAGCGGCAGACCTCGCAGTGCCGCACCGGCTCCGGCACCTCGCGCAGCGGATAGACCGGTGCGCCTGCGCCGACGGCCTCCAGGAACCGGGCCTTCACGCTGCGGTAGTAGGCCAGGTAATCGTCGAGCCGATGGCTCTCCACCTGGTGGCCGCTGCCGCCCAGCGCCACGTGCATATGGGTGGGCATCTGGCCCTGGATGGCGGCCACCAGGTCCGAGTAGAC
>DATBME010000084.1:0-20190 GCA_036555005.1 Candidatus Limnocylindria bacterium
AGCGACCCGCGATCCAGCGAGACCGATGCCGGTGGCTCCACGACGACGTTCGACAAGCCCCGCGAGCGGCCGATCCGCAGCGTCTCCGCGTCGAGCGGGTAGCGCAGCCCGACGGTCCGCACGCCCACCGCGTCACCGCCGACCGGCAGCAGCGTCACCAGGCCGCCGGCCCGCGCCTCCACTGCCATCGCGGCCCCGCCGTGCAGGGCGCGGACCAGCGTGCCGCCACGGACGAGGCGCAGGTCGCGGACCCGCGCCAGCCCGGGGTCGAGCAGCAGCATCAGGTTGGCGAGCTGGTGGTCCAGACGCGGACCGCCCAGCGCGCCGAGGATCACCACCTCGTCGGCGCCGGCGGCCACCGCGCCATCCAGCGCCAGCTCCGTGTCCGACGCATCCTTGGCCGCCGGGTGCCCATCGGTCGGGACGCCGTCCGCCGCCAGCCGGGCGAGCGTCGCCGGATCCGCCGAATCGAGGTCGCCGACCACGAGGTCGGGACGGCGGCCGACCGAGGCCAGCCAGGCCGTACCCCCGTCGACCGCCACCACCCGATCGGCCCCGTCCAGCCAGCGCGCGTCGGCCGCATCGGCCTCGCCGCTGGCCACCAGGACTGCTCGCATCGTCGGTGCCTGCCTCCACATCGGTTCCATCGCGCGCCGAAGGCACGACAAACGGCGCACCGCTGGGTGCGCCGTCGGCAACGATCCACATCGACTCCCTTCGCTGGCATGACCCAGATCAGGTTCGAGGGTCTGCGGCTCGCCGCACTCTCAGCGCACCCTGGCGCTCCCCTGTCGTTCTTCGGTTGTCAGCGGGGAGCGTAGCACGCGTGGAGAGCGGCGACCTACGGTCCCTCGGGGAGGACCAGCTCGATGCGAGTCCGGCGACCATGCTCGCCCTGGCCGAGCAGGGCCAGGTCCAGCGTCATTCCCTCCGGAGTCTCGAAGCGGATGATGGCGGCGTTGCCTCCGGGGAAGCGGCCCCTGACGGCGAACCCGGCGGCGGGCAGGGCGTCGAGGTAGTACTGGTAGACCCGCGGCCCGATGGCGTCCACGGTCCATTGCGCGATCACCCGCGGCTCGATCGTGGCCGGATCGGCGGGCTCCGCACCGGGCATGACCGGCATCCCAGCCGGGATGGGAGGCCGCGATGGCACGGCGCTGGGCGATGCGGACGACGGCGTGGCCGTGGGCTGCGCCGGGATGCTGGCGGTTGGCGTGGCGATGGGCGTTGTGGTGGCCCCCGCCCCGGCGCAGCCATTCGCGACAACGATGGCGATGAGCAGGGCGATGGTGCCCGCGGCGGACCTGTGCACTCTGACTTCCTCTCGTGGCGCCCGGGCGGCCGGAGCACGCCCGCCCGGGCTGTCGGCTCACTCGTTCAGGTTCGAGACGATGATCGGTACATAGAACCCTCCCAGCTGGTTGTGGTTGAACCAGCGCACGCCGTGGGACAGCAGGTTGAAGGTCTCGGTGTAGCTCCCCGGCTGGGCGCCGCCGCGGATGCCGAACGTGAACCGGCCGATGTCGTCCGGGCCGACCGGACCCTGGTCGACGCGCGTGGCCAGCCAGCTGCTCGTCCAGTCGGCGGCGGTGAACGGGCTCGCGTGCTGCGCCGGTTTCCAGGTACCGAGCACGATGCGACCCGGCCACGGTCCGGGACGCCAGGTGCGCCCACCGCTGTTGCGGAACTCGACCCAGTGGGTGATCGTCCGCCCCTGGCGAACGACTTCGGCGCCGCTGTTGCTCTCCCCGTGGTAGCGGGCCGCGAACGGCACGCGGCCGGGCCAGGTCGTCCACAGGCGGTTGAACATCGGGTCGCTGGTGACCAGGTCCTTGCCCACCTTGACCAGCACCTCGAAGTGCAGGTGGGCCCCGAAGCAGCGCCCGCTGCAACCCGAGAGGCCCACCTGCTGGCCCGCCACG
The DNA here is from genome assembly GCA_036555005.1 of Candidatus Limnocylindria bacterium. Classification (GTDB taxonomy): domain Bacteria; phylum Chloroflexota; class Limnocylindria; order QHBO01; family QHBO01; genus DASSCW01. The sequence goes on from DATBME010000084.1 coordinate 1,923, forward strand.
ACCTCCTCGTTCACGGCGACGCCGATGCCGCCATCCGACCGGCTCGCCAGGTGGTAGTAGAGGGTGTGGCGGCCGTCGGCATGGCGGACGCGCACGAAGTTGCCGAAGTCGCCGAACTGCTGGGTGCCGAATCCTCCCTCGGTGTCGGCGACGACGCCAGCCTTCGAGGCCGCGAGGTCGCTGCGCAACGGCATCGGGTAGTCCAGGCCGGAGTGGTTGTCGTACACGCGGCCGGGGTGCGTGCCGAAGTCGAACCAGGTCTTGCCGGTGTAGTCGAGCTGGATGCCGAGGCGTGGGTCGCGGTCCACGCCGTACAGCAGCGTGACGTCGCTGTCGTAGAACGGGAGCGTGTAGTCGTCGATGGCCGCCACCGTGGTGGCACCGAACAGCTGCAGCGCCAGGGCCGCAGCCACCGGCAGGACGGCCCTTCGCCAAATGCGGGCGATGCGACTCAGGAGGGTCAGGTGGCTCATGGCGCACATCCTTCGGTGCAGGCGGCGAAGCCCAGCTGCGTGGTGAAGGAGGCCACCAGGCTGCCGTCCGCTTCCACCAGGTGCGTCCCGGTCGGCAGGTCGAGCAGCAGCGACGTGCCATCCGGCGAGAAGCGTGGTCGGGTGCCCTCGGCGATGCGCTGCGCCCCGCCGGCCGGCAGCCGCCGCAGGTAGACCTCGCCACCGTGCTCCCAGGCCACGGCTTCGCCCGCGGGTTCGACGGCGACGTTGACCGCGTCAGGACCGAGGTCGGCCAGGGCCGTCGTCTCGCCGCCGGCCAGCCGGAGCACGACCGTGCCCGAGGGACGGTGCGCGATCACCGCCAGGCTGCCGTCGGCGAGGGGCTGCGCGCCGTAGACGAGGGCCTCGTCAGTGAGCGGGGTCATGGTGCCGGCCGGTGAGACGCGCACCGCGCTCGACTGATACGGCGCCTCCACCGACGGCACCTGGAGGGCGATGACCGAGCCGTCGGCCTCGACCGCCGGCTGGCCGATGAACGGCCCGGTCGCCACCTGTCGCGCCGCTCCGTCCGTGGATGCGACGCGCCACAGCGCCCCGCTCCCGTCGATGGCGGCCAGCCAGGACTCGTCCGGAGCGAACGCCGCCGCGATCAGGCCCGGCAGCTGAACCTGGAGCTGCGACCCGTCGGCTCGGGCCAGGACGAGCGCCGTGCTCTCCGGTCCGATCTGGCCGGCCACGGCCACGGTGCCCCCGTCCGGGGCGACGGCCAGGAGCTGGTCCGTGCCGGTGGCGCGGGTGGCGGCGATGGCGGCCGGCACCCGGACCTCGGCCAGGCCCCGGGCCAGATCCTCGTGGCGGGTGATGACGATGGCCTGCCCGGCCGTCGCAGCCTCGGCCGAGGAGACCCGGGATACGGCCGGGGCGCGTTCGGCAACGGCGCTGCCCAGCATCAGGCCGGACGCGAGCGGCAGCAGCCCGAGGGCCAGCGCGAGCCGACGGCGTGCATGCCGGGTCACAGGCTGGGACGCCGGGTGGCGGTGATGTCGCTGATGCCGGCCGCGGCCGGCGTGCGCGCGCCGTGGAGCGCGTGCGATGGCGGTCATGACGGAACCTCCGTGGCGGGGAGCGCGGGAGAGACGGGCGACGGACGTTCCTGTGGCGGCGGTGACTCCTCCTGGCGATGCAGTCGCCACGCTAGGGGTGGCCGCTTACCGCCGGCTTATCGGGCGATAATCGCCGCCCCATGCCCCCACTCTTCCCGGCCGGTCTCGTGCTTCTCGCCGTGCTCGCCGCGGCCGGCGGGCTGGTCGCCATCCGGCGCAGCGGCGCCGAGCAGGGCATCGCCCGCCGGCTGGCCGGGGCGCGACAGGTGCGCCTGGCGGACCTGTTCGGCATGACCGAGCTGCCGGCGCGGCCGGTCCGCATCGCGGGGCGCATCCGTTGCCAGGATCCGATGGTGAACGCCCGGGGCGAGCGGCTGGTGGCTCGGCATCGAGACGTGCAGGTGCAGCCCGCGGGTCAAGGCTGGCGATCGATCGAACGCATCCGGGAGTCCCGGGGCTTCGAGCTCTGGGACCACGGCGGCTCGCTGCCGGTCGACCCGTCGCAGGCCGCCGAGCCACTGGTGGTGATCCCGCACGTCTGGCGCGGCAGCACCTCGGAGCTGGAGGATCGCGCCCACCGGGCGGCGCTGGATCGGCTGGGTGGCGGACCCATGCCGGCGCGCTCGATCACCCGCACCATCAGCGTCGTCGAGCGGCTGCTGGTGCTGGCCGCGGTGGTGCGCGACGAGGCGGGATCGATCTGGCTGCGGCCGCCACCGGGCGGCTACGTGATCTCGACCCTGGAGCTGGATGACGCCATGCGCCTGCTGGGCGGGCCGCATCGGCGGCTGCTGCTGGCCGGCTACGGGCTGCTGGCGCTGGCCCTGGTGGCCGCCCTGGCGGCAGCTGTCCTGTACCTCGTCGCCGGCTGAGCCGAACCCGTGTACGGGGGGTGATCGGTACCAACGGGGCATACGGCTCGCGGGGTTGCCACTTCTACCATCCGTTCACCGGTTCCTACCAGAACCTCCATTCGTTCCAGAACCTCCATTCGTTGAACTGGGGTGCGAAGCAACGGGGTGCCCACACCATCGCGCGACCGGGGGAATGATCTCGACGGGCTGATCAGCGTCGCCCAGGCTGCCGCATTGCTCGGCGTCCATCCGAACACGCTGCGCGCCTGGACCGATGCCGGCCGGCTGACCGCGTATCGCATCAACGCGCGCGGCGACCGGCGCTACCGGCGCGGCGACGTGGAGCTGCTCCTGGCCGAGGGCGGCGACGCGCCGGAGCTCGGGTACCCACACGACGCCGGCACGCCGCGCCGTGAGGCCGAGACCACCCTGTTCACGCGGCTGGCCCAGGGCATCGGTCCCTCGGCCACCCCGGCCGCGGTCTGCCGCAGCTCGATCGAGGTGCTGCGCACGACCCTGGGCATCGCGCGGGCCGCGATCTATCTCGTGCACGAGACGCGCGACATGAGCCTGGTGCTCGAGACGCACGCCGGCTACCACAGCCCGCCGCCATCCACGCTCGACGCGACGCCGGCTGACGCCGGGCCGGTGACCGTGCGGGGCGACGGCTCGCGCGCCCAGCTCACGCTGCGCGCGGCCGGGGAGCGGATCGGTGAGCTGGTGCTGGAGGATGAGCGGGGCGGCCCGCTCGACGGGCTGAGCGACGGCTTCCTGCGCAACCTGGCCGGCGCCATCGCGGCCGACATCCAGAACGCCAAGGTGCTGGCTCGCGCCCGACGGGAGGTGAGCCGTTCGCGAGCGCTGCGCCACGTCACGCAGGAGCTGACCGGCCAGCTGGACCTGGCGGCCGTGCTCGACGACATCGTGGATCGGACCCGATCGCTGTTCGACGCCGACAAGGCAGGCCTCTGGCTGCTGGACGACTCGGAGCATCCTTTCAGCCGGGCCGCCTCCCGCGGCCTTGGCGACGAATTCCAGGCCCGGGTCCATGGCCTGACCCTGTCCGACCCCGCGGGCGGCGTGCGCGCCATCCGCGAACGGCGGACGGCGGTCGTGCGCGATGCGGACACCCGGTCGGGCGTGGGGGCGATGCAGGACATGTATCGGGCCGAGGCGATCAAGACGGCCTGCCTGGTGCCCCTCGTGATCAATAACCGGGCGGTCGGCCTGCTGGGCCTGTATCACGCTCGCGACCATGAGTGGCCGGAGGACGAGCTGGCGCTGGCCCAGTCCTTCGCCAACCAGGCGGCGGTGGCCATCAGCAACGCGCGCCTCTACCGATCGGTGGCCGACCAGGCGGCGCGCATCCGCTCCATCCAGGACCTGTCGGCGCGGCTCAACCGCCTGACGGACGTGCAGGCCATTGCCGACGCGATCGTGGCCGAGGCCAGCACGCTGGCGGCGTACCACGACATCCGGGTCTACACGGTCGAGTGGGAGCGCGGCGTGTGCGAGCCGATCGCGTTCACCGACCGCCTGCTGGGCGACGGCGACTTCAAGGACCTGTTGCGCGTCGACATCGGCGAGGGCTCCTTCACCGGCTGGGTGGCCGCGAACGGCGAGCCGATCCTGTCCAACGACGCACTGAACGACACGCGCGGCCTCACCATCGATGGGACCGACGACATCGAGGAGTCGATGCTGGTGGTCCCGATGGTGTTCGAGGGCCGATCGGTGGGCGTGATCGCCCTTTCGAAGCTGGGCAACAACCAGTTCAGCAATGACGATTTGCAGACGATGACCATCTTCGCCGGCTACGCGGCCCAGGCGATGGCCAACGCCGGCGCCTACGAGCGGCTCGAGCTGCAGTCCGCCGAGCTCGCCCGGCAGCTGCAGTCGCAGCGGCGCCTGCTGGAGATCAACGAGCGGCTGCTGTCGACGCTCGACCGCGCCGACGTGCTGGAGACCATCGCCGACGGCCTGCGGGCGGTGGTGCGCTACGACAACCTGTCGATCTACCGCGTCGACGAGTCCCAGCGGGCGCTGGTGCCGGTGCTGACCCGCGAGCGGCACGAGGAAGAGGTGCGCCGCTACGTGGTGCCGTTCGGCCAGGGCCTCATGGGCTGGGCCGTCGAGCACGGGGAGCCGGTGCTCGCCAACGACGCCCTGGGCGACTCCCGCTCGATGCAGATCCCTGGCACGCCGGACGACCCCGAGGCGCTGGTGGTGGTGCCGCTGATGGCCGAGGGCGACGTCATCGGCTGCCTGAACATCTCGCGCATCGGCGGTCCCGAGGAGCACTTCAGCGACGCCGACTTCGAGCTGGTGAAGCTGTTCGCCGGCCAGGCCTCGATCGCGCTGCGCAACGCGGACGCGCACCAGGCGATCGCCATGCGCGCCGAGACCGATGCCCTCACCGGCCTGGGCAACCACGGCGCCTTCCAGCGCACCCTGGCCGAGGTGCTGGGCCAGCCGGAGGCCGGTACGGAGGTCGGCCAGCGCCATGCCTCGCCGCCCGCCGGTCCGGTGGCGCTGCTGATGATGGACCTGGACAACTTCAAGGCCTACAACGACCGGCTCGGCCACCCTGCCGGCGATGCGCTGCTGCACGCGATCGGTGCGGCCATCTACGGCTCCGCGCGCGGCGAGGATCGCGTCTTCCGCTATGGCGGCGACGAGTTCGCGGTGCTGCTCCCTGACGTGAACGCGGTGGCCGCCGAGGCGATCGGCGAGCGGGTGCGCCTGGCGGTGGCGCGGCTCACCGCCAAGGAGGCGGCGCGGGTGACGATCACCGTCGGCGTGGCGGCCTATCCGGCCGACGCCGTCGACAAGAACGACCTGATCGCCGCCGCCGACATCGCCCTGTACGCGGGCAAGCAGTCGGGCGAGGACCGGGTGGTGCGCGCCGACGAGGTGCCGAACGAGATGCGCGACCTGCGCAGCACCCTCGACCGGCTGGCACGGGCCGCGCTGCTGCACCCCGACGACGCGCCGACGGTCGACTCCCTGGTCGAGCAGGCCACCCTGCTGAGCCAGGCCACCGAGCATGCGCAGGACACTGTGCGCGACGCGCTGCTCGGAGTGGCGCGCGCGCTCGATGCGCTGGACCCGGTGGCGATCGGCCATGGCGAGCGGGTCGGCCGGCTGGCCGGCCTGGTCGCTCGCCAGCTGGGCTGCGACGATGGGGCGGCGGACACGGTCGAGCTCGCCGCGCGGCTGCAGAGACTGGAGGGCGTGGGCGCCGACGAGCTGGAGCCGATTCCGTCGCTGCGCGAGGTGGGCGAGATCGTGCGCTGGCACCGCGTCGGCGGACCCCTCGAGCGCGCGCCGCTGGGCGCTCAGGTGCTGGCCGCGGCCAACGCCTACGACACGCTGGTCTCGTCCCCCGACGGGCCGCATGCCGACCGGCGCGCCGCGATCGACGAGCTGGCCGCGGCCGCCGGACAGCGCTTCAACGCTGACGTCGTTCGGGCGCTGGCGGTGGTGGTCGGAGTCCGGCGGCGGACGGCGCGCCGGCGCCGACGCGCCGATTCCGAGGCGGGGGTCCGCGGAGCGGCCTGACCCCGCCGGCGCGATGCTATGATCGCGCCTCCACATGAGCCACCTCCCCGCCGCCGCGCGCCCGGCGCCCTTCCGCCCGGCCGTCGCGAGCCTCGTCGTCGTGGTGGCCCTCGCCGCCTGCGGCGCCACCCCCAGCCCATCGGCCCAAACCTCCACCGCATCCCCCTCCGCCCCGGTCGCCACTCCATCGGCTCCAGCCACCCAGGCTCCGCCCACGCCGCAGCCGACGCCGACCTACACCAACCCGCCGGATCGCGAGCTGGCGGCCCTGATTCCGGCGCGACTGCGCGGTCTGACCGTGCACGTGCCGCCCACCAGCGAGTTCGCGATGACCCCGGGCGACTTCGCCTCCGCCTACGGCGAGCTGGGTCTGCAGTTCAAGGCGCTGCAGGTCGCCTTCGTGACCGAGCCGCGCCTCTCCCTCTACGCGGCGCGGGTCGACCCGCCTGTGCCCACCACCCGCCAGCTGGAGCCGTACCTGGCGACCGCCGGGCAGTACGTCGGCATCGCCGGCCTGCACCGCGAGCCATGGCGCTACCGTCGCATCGGTGGACGGGTGGCCTGGGAACGCCCGGAAGACAACGCCACGTTCGCCGGCACCCACATCTACACGTGGGCCGCCGATGACTATGTCTTCCTGGTGATCGGCGTGGACGACGACCTGAACCGCGCCATGGTCGCCGCCCTGCCCGGTGAGCGCGCGCCGGCCGCCACTCCGCGGCCATCACCCAGCGGGGCGGAGTCGCCGGGGGCGTCCGGTGCGGAGGCCAGCCCCTCGCCCTAGGGCGCCCCGCTACCATCCGGACGGTGCTCGCCCTCATCGCCTACGGCGTCGCCGCGGTCGGCAGCGTGCTGGCCGTCGTCCTGCGCCTCGCCTCCGCCGACGCGACCATCACCTTCGCGGTCAGCGCGGTGGCCATCGGCGGGCTGGCCTACATCCTGGGCCACGCCACCGAGCAGCTGGGCGCGGCGGCCGGGCCTCGGGTCGGCGGCATCCTGAACGCCACGGTCGGCAACGTCGGCGAGATCATCATCGCCGCCTTCCTGATCCTGAACAACGAGCTGGACGTGGTGAAGGCCTCGATCACCGGCTCAATCGTCGGCAACCTGCTCCTCGTGCTGGGCGCCTCGCTGTTCGTGGGTGGCCTCAAGAACGGGATCCAGCGCTACGACGCGCAGGCCACCGGCATGAACGCCGCCAGCCTGATCCTGGCCACCATCGGCCTGATCGTGCCCGCCACCTTCGCCGCCATCCTGAATGCCAATGCCGAGACCGGCGAGGGATCGCCCGTCTTCTTCAACCTGGAGGTGCTGTCGGTCGGGGTGGCCGTCCTCCTGCTGCTGACCTACGCGGCCCAGACCTACTTCTACTTCACCACGCCCGAGGCCACCGCTCCGGGTGAGCGCGGCCACGAGGAGCCGGCACAGTGGAGCGCCAGGCGCTCGCTGGTGGTGCTGATCGGCTCGGCCGCCGCGTTGACCGTCGTGTCGGAGATCCTGGTCCACTCGCTCGATCCCATGGTCGAGGCGGTGGGCATCAACAAGTTCTTCGTCGGCATCATCCTGATCCCGCTGATCGGCAACCTGGCCGAACACGTGGTGGGCATCACGCTGGCCTACAAGAACAAGATGGACTTCAGCCTGGTCACCTCGCTCGGCTCCGCCACCCAGATCGCGCTGTTCGCGGCGCCGGTGCTGGTCATCTTCGGCCTGCTGGTCGGCAACGAGCTGACGCTGGTGTTCACCCCGCTCGAGGTGGTGGCGGTGGGGGTGGGCACGCTGATCGCCTCCTACATCGCGATCGACGGGCGTTCCAACTGGGTGGAGGGGCTGCAGCTGATGAGCGTGTACGCCATCCTGGCCATCGCCTTCTTCTTCGTCACGCCCTGACCGCCGCGAGGGGCCCGAGCGCGACCCCGGCTATCATCGGCCCCGTGCCTGACGAGGACTGGAACGGCGACGGGCGTGAGGACCGATGGTCGCGCAAGCGCGACCGCCTGGCGCGCCTGCTGAGCGTCGCCTCCATCCTGTACACGCGCGGCTCCGGGGAGAACGGGGTGGCGGTCACCGAGATCGCCGAGCTGACCGGGATGACCACCCGCACCGTCTATCGCGACATCCGCGCGCTGGAAGACGAGCTGGAGATGCCCATCTTCAGCGCCGGCCGCGGGCGCTACGGCATCGAGAAGAAGTCGTTCCTGCCTCCGCTGCCGCTGACCCTGGCCGAGGCGATCGTGCTCTTCCTGGCCACCCGGCTGATCGCCCGCTGGTCGGACGAGTACGACCAGGCCGTGGTCAGCGCCTTCACCAAGCTGGCCGACCTGCTGCCGCAGCCGATCGCTCGCCACGTGGCCGCGACCATGCTGACGGTGCGCCGCGCCGATCCGAACGAGCCGTTCACGCGGAACTTCGCCCACGTGGCCCAGGCCTGGGCCGATGGGCGCGTGGTCGAGTTCGAGTACGAGCCGTCGGACGGCGAGGCCAGGCACGCCCGCGTGCGCCCCTACTTCCTGGAGCCCGATGCCGGCAGCCACAACGTCTACCTCATCGGCTTCGACGAGACGGTCGGCGCCATGCGCACCTACAAGGTGGAGCGCATCCGGACCTCGACGGTCACGGCCGAGCGCTACGAGATCCCCGACGACTTCGACCCGGACGCGTGGCTCGCCCACTCGTGGGGCATCTGGTCGGCCGAGAGCGGGGTCGAGGAGGTGGTGCTGCGCTTCGATCCGTCGGTGGCCAACCGGGTCCGCGAGTCGGTCTGGCACCGATCGCAGCGGCTGCGCGAGCTCGACGATGGGCGGGTGGAGCTGGCGCTCACCGTTGCCGGCATCGTCGAAATTCGACCCTGGGTCCTGTCCTGGGGCGACGCGGTTGAAGTGATGGCACCGCCGGCACTCCGGGAAGCCGTGGGCGGCATGGTGCGCCGCGCCGCCGATCGCTACGCGGGCTGAGGCGGCCGGGATCGGCCGGAGCATCACGCCCCGGCAGGTGGCCGCGCTGGCCGCGGCCGGGATCGGCCTGGCGGTCCTGGTCTACGTCGGCTGGGACGGTGCCATGTGGGATCCGCGCTACCAGCTGGCCCTGCACCTGGCGGCCCTCGCCGTCTTCGGCGGCCTGCTATGGGTGGCGCTGAGCGGCGGCCAGCTGCCGCGCACGCCGCTCGAGATCCCGATCCTGGCGCTGCTGCTGGCCTTCGGCGTCGCCAGCCTGTCGGCGTGGAACCCGGGCCTCTCCGCCCGAGCGTTCGCCGCGATCGTGGCCATGGCGCTCATGCTGCCGGCGGCGCTACTGGCGCTTCGTCACCGTCCGGGCTGGACGGCGCTGGTGGTGACCTTCCCGATCCTGGCGCTCTCCCTGCATGCCGTGGCGGTGCTGGCCTGGCGGAGGGTCGAGTGGCTCATGGCCGGCGGCAGCGGCCTGCCGCCACTGCGGCTGGGCCACGAGGGCACCATCTTCGGGGCGCTGGCGGTGCCGGCCTTCGTGGTGATCGGCGCGCTGCCGGTGGCGCTGCTGATCGCGCAGCCTCGCCTGCGACGGGCGATGCTGATCGCGCTGTCGGCGGTGGCCGTCCCGCTGACGCTCCTGTCCGGCTCGCGCTCGGCCTGGGTGGCCGCCGCCGTGGCGGCGACGGTGCTGGTGGCGCCGGCCGCGGTGCGACGGCTGCGGCCGAGCTGGGCGGCGCTGGTGGCGCGCCTGCGGCGGCTGACGCCGCGCGACGTCGGGCTGGCGGCGGTGGCGGTCGTGCTGCTGGCGGTCGCGATCGCGTTCATCGCGCCGCGCCTGACCGACATGCGCTCCCTGCTGTACCGCGGCTTCCTCTGGCGCGACACGCTCGCCGCCTGGTCGCAGGACCCGTGGTTCGGCGTGGGACCGGGCAGCATGCCGCTCGCCCGCCAGGCCGCCGCACCGCCGCTGAGCTTCCCGGTGCGCCAGCCCCACTCGCACGACGTCCCGCTCGGCATCCTGGGCGACGCCGGGCTGGTGGGCCTCGCCGCCGCACTGGCGCTGTTCGTGACGTTCGTGGCGGTGGCCGGCCCGTGGCGCAGCCGGTCGTTCACCGGCCGCGCCAGCTTCGCGGTGCTGATGGGCTTCGCCGCGGCCATGGCCTTCGAGGACCTGACCTTCCTGCCGGCCTTCAACCTGCTCGTCATCCTGCTGGCGGCGGTCGCCCTGCTCGATGCCGGCGCGGTGCGCTGGCAGGCCGTGCCGCGCGGCGCGCGCGTGGCGGTCGCGGCCGGTGCCAGCCTGGCGGCCCTGGCGCTGGTGGTGGTCATGGCCGTCGGTGACGCCGGGGCGATCGCGTACCGGATGGGCACCGATGCGGCGGGCGACGGGCACTGGCCGCAGGCCCACGCCGCGTTTCGGCGCGCAGCCGCCCTCGATCCCTTGAACCCCGCCGCCCCCAAGGCGCTGGCGGTGGCTGCCGACCGGCTGGGCCTCACCGCGGAGGCGCGGGCCGCCGCCGAAAAGGCGGTCCGGCTGAGCCCCGGCGATGGCGCCTCCTGGACGAACCTGGCCGTGCTATGCCGCGAGCAGGGCGACCGGACCTGCACCCGCGACGCGGCGGATCACGCGGTCGCGGCGGCCACGCCGGTCGGCGGCGAGCTGGTGAACGCGGCCGTCGCCTACGAGTGGCTCGGCGACCCGGCGGCCGCCGACCGCGCCTATCGCCTGTCGATGCTGACCACGTACCTGACCGGGCTGGCCCAGCCGTGGCCGCGCCCGATCGCCATCGGGGACGGGCGGGACAGCGAGCTGGCGGCGGATGCCGAGGAGCGGAACCTGCTGATCGCGCGGCGGCTCACCGGCGAGCCGATCCGGATCGACGATTACCGGGGAGCCATGGCCCGCGCCCTGGCAGCCGGCATGATCGGCGACCAGGCGGCGGCCGAGGACGAGGTGCGCCGTGGCCTCGCTCGCGATCCGTCATCCACCGCCATGTGGGAGGTGGCCGCCCTGCTGGGCCGGCATTACGGCACCGATGACGGGCGCCTGGAGCGCATCGCCGATGCCACCCGCGGCCAGCCACTGCCGGACCCATCGCAGCCGCCGGCGCTGACCTATGACATCGCCACCTTCCGCGCCTACCCGGGCGACGGGCTGGTGTCCGATGCGGTGCGCCTGGTGCCGGACCGGCCATGGCCATGGCTGCTCGAGCCCCTCCTGGCTCCGGTCGGGAGCTGAGCCGGCTCAGTCGGTCAGCGGCAGCCGCAGGATCAGCGCCAGCGTCGGCCGGGCGCGTGGCTCGGCCGGGATGATCGGGGCCCGCAACCAGGCGCCGCCGGCCGGTCCGCCACGGTAGCGCGCGGACAGCTGCCGCGCCGACAGCCCATCAATGCCGAGGGTCGCAAGCGCCTCGGCCACCAGCGTGCCGTCGCCGACATAGCCGTGCCCCACCGTGACCCGGTCGCCGGCCGCCAACAGCGCCTCCAGCCAGCGGCGGCGCACGCGGAAGGTGCGACGCGTGGCCGGCTCGCCGCCGGCCCACAGCAGGTCGCTGGCGACGTAGGCGGGGCGGCCGGCCCGCGGATCGCCGCCCAGCCGCGCGCGCAGCAGTCCGCCATCGGGGCGACCATCGTCATCGAGCACCAGCAGCGTGCCGTCCAGCACCACCCCGTCCTCGCCCAGCTGGCCGAGCAGCTCGGCCATCTCCGGGAAGGTGGCGGTGGCATCGGCCAGCCCATCGGCCTGCAGGCGCAGGCGCCCGCGCTCGACCAGCGCGAAGGCGCGGACCCCGGGCCACCACGGCTCGAAGAAGTAGTCGGCGTCATCGAAGGGCGCGTCGACCTGGGTGGCCTGCATCGGCACCACCCGGTTCGGGAGCCGGAGATTCGGCCCTTCGTCGGAGGGCGGAACCGGAAGGTGCAGCTGCTCCGACGGCACCCGCGAGCTCAGGCGGTCTTGCGGCGACGCGCCGCAGGCGCCTCCTCCTCGGCGGCCTTGCGCTTGCGCGCCGCCGTGCTCTTGGCGCGCGCCGGCTTGGGCTTCGCCGCCTTCTCAGCCTTGGCGCCACCCCGCCGCGTCTCGCGAGCGGCCGCCACGCTGGCCTCCAGCGCCGCCATCAGGTCGCCGATCTTGGTCGGCTCGGCCTGCTTGGCGGGCGCTGGCGTCTCGCCGGCGATCTTGGCCTCGATCACCTGCATCAGGGCCTCGCGGTACTCGTCGCGCTCCTGGCCGGGATCGAACTCCTCGCCCATGCTGGCGATCAGCTGCTCGGCCATCTTGCGCTCGGCCGGCTTGATCTCGATCTCGTCCTCGGGCAGGTTCAGCTCCTCGAGCGAGCGGATCTCGTCGGGCCAGTGCAGGGTCTGCAGCAGCATCGTCTTGTCGAACGGGTTGAGGGCCGCCAGCTGCTCGCGGTCCTTGAGCACGATCTTGCAGATGGCGGTCTTGCCGTTCTCGGCCAGGACCGACTTGAGCAGGTAGAACGCCTTGCGGCCGATCTCGTCGGGCTCCAGGTAGTACGCCTGCTTGACGAAGCGCGCGCCCTTCTCCTCGGCCTCGTTAACGGGGACGAACGCCTCGATCTCGATCGAGCGGACCGTCTTGAGCGGGACCGATTCCAGGTCCTCGTCGGTGATGACGACGTACTTGCCCTTGCTCCACTCGTAGCCGCGGACCGTGTCGGATCGAGGGATCACCTCGTCCTCGACCGGGCAGTAGATCTTCATCTGGATCCGGCTCAGGTCCTCCTTGTGGAGCATGTTGAACCCGATGCCGCCGGACTCGGTGGCCAGGTACAGCTTCACCGGAATGGTCACCAGACCGAACTGGATCGCCCCCCGCCACATCGAACGCGCCATATCGCCCTTGCTCCACCACCGCTGCGGATCTCGCCGCCGGCGCGCGCTCCTCGTCGCGCTCCAGGCGGGGCGCCATGCTACACCCCGTCGACAATCGGCCCGTCTAGGACCATCCCGCCATTGCCCGGCATCAGCCGCCTCCGCAGACTGCGTGCCATGAGCGAGCCGACCGCAAGCCCCGTGCCGGCATCGACGCCGGACGCGGAGGAGCAGCGGGCCTACGTCCTGGAGGACGATCCGGATATCGCCGCGCTCGAGGCCGACATCCTGCGCGACCTCGGCTTCAGCGTGGTGAGCTGCACCCGGATCGTGGAGCTGGGCGACCTGATGGCGCTCGCCCTGCCGCACCTGCTGGTGGTGGACGTCATGCTGCCCGATGGCGACGGCGGCGACATCACCGAGCTCCTGCGAGATGCCTGGCCGGGGATCCCGGTCGTGTTCGTGTCCGCGGCGAGCCGTGAGCGGCTGGCCGAGCTGGCGCCGACCGGCCCGGTCGTGGCCAAGCCGTTCGACATCGAAGCCTTCCGCAGCGCCGTCCTCAGCGCCGTCGAGGCGCCGCGGGCGCTGCGTCCCGTCCCGTGAAGGACGGGCCTCAGCCGGCCTCCGGGCCGGTGTGGGCCGCCAACCCGATCTCGTCGTCGCCTCCGTCACGCCGGAGCCGATAGCGATGGTCGATGGGCACCGTCGCGGACAGCATCGCGCTGACCGGGCAGTAGGCCGTCGCCGACAGCTCGATCGAGCGGCGCAGCGCCTCCACCGTCACCTCGCCGGTCACGCAGTGCTCGACGGTGATGGCGGTGAACACCTGCGGATGCTCGTCCGCCTTCTGGGCGGTGACCTCGATCCGGTAGTCATCCACCCGCTGCCGCTTCTTGCGCAGAATGCTGGCCACATCCATGGCCGTGCATGCCGCGAGCGCGGCGAGCACCGTGTCGGTCGGGCCCGGACCGATACCGCCCTCCGCCGCCGCCAGCGTGTCGAACCGCAGGGTGAAGCCCGACTGGGTGACCGCCTCGGAGCGCAGGCGATCGGCCGCATCCGGCCCCGGATCGCTGAAGCTGACGCTCAGGGTGCGAGTGGTCGGCATGCACCGAGCGTAGCAGCGGGGGTGGGCCGATGCGCCTGATCCGGCCGGCCCCGCGCCGTGATGAGCGGCGCACGGCCGTCATCATGTCGCTCGCCATGCTGGTCGTCGGCGCGGCGGCCATCGGTGTGATGGCGCTGATCCCCGGCGATCGGGTCGGCGGCCTGGCGCTGCTCGGCATCGCCGCCGCGCTGGGCATCGGCATCGGGCTCGCCTGGCTGGTCAGGGCGCTGTCGCGCGAGTCGGCCCAGCGCGGCGACGACCTGGCCCGCCTGCTGGCGCCCATCTTCGACGACACCTACGTGCTGATCCTCTCGCCGCGCCTGCCCGATGTGCCCTCCGACCTGGCGGCGCTGCTGGCCGGGCCCGCCGGCGTGCGGGCGCTGCTGATTCGTCGCTGGCACGGCCGCTACCGGGTGCGCGGGCGCCGCTGGGAGTACGACACCCGTTCCCGCCGCGGCTGGATCCCGTGCCGCACCAACCCGTCCTTCGCCGGCGATGCCGTGGCGGAGGCCGTCGCGCACTGGGCGCGCAGCGCCATCGACGAGCCGAGCCTGCCGGTGGCGCCGGCCGTGGCCTTCCCGCGCCCGTGGAGCGTGGTCGTGCTGGAGGAGCCCGAGGGCGAGGTGGTCACCACCGACAACGCCCCGTGGTGGGCGCAGTCGATCGGGCGCGTCCAGCGCATGGACCAGCAGCGTGTCGCCCGCTTCGTGCAGGGCGTGGTCGACGCCGGCGAGGGGGGACGGCAGCCCGCGCCGAGCGCCGCGGGAGCTGGCCTGACCTAGAGCTGCTCCGGCTCGGCGGCGTGCAGCCAGCGCTCGGCGGTGGCGTCGTCCAGCACGTCGGCCAGCAGCTGGTCCGGGTTCTCGTCGTCCGCCACCAGGATCAGGTGCGCCCGCGCGCGCTGGAAGGCGATGGCGGTGGCCGTGCGGTCCAGCTCGGGGTGCTCGGCACAGGCGATGGTCGCCTCGGTCATGGTCAGGAAGCGATCGGTGGCGTTCAGCACGCCATCGGCGGGCCGGCTGCCCGGCGGCACGTGGACCATGCCGGTCAGGCGGAAGGGCGGCACCCCCACCTGGGCGCGCACCGAGCGCTTGGGGATGCGCATCTCCGGCCGCTGCGGCGCCTCCGACTCGGCGGTGATGACGAGCAGGGCGACATCCATGTTGACCAGTGCCTGCATGGCGCCGACGGTGGCCTTCGGATCGGCGTACTCGGTGATGGTGGCCTCATCGACGTGCAGGTGGGTGTTGGCCGCCTGGTTGGCAATGTCGGCCACGCGGGCGAATCGGGTCATGGCCTTGCCGGTCACCCGATAGGCATCGGTGTAGACGTCCAGCGACACCTGGACCAGGTCGACCGGCGTGAAGATGGTGGCGTCGTAGTCGGTCACGGCGCGGATGGTACAGGCAGCGGCCGGCACGGCTGCGATCTACTCGCCCGATTCGCCGGTCGCCGCGATGCGCTCGGTCTCGCCGCCGCGTCCCCGCGCCAGCAGGATGCGCCCGGTGGCCTGCTCGCCGAAGAGCGCCTCGACGGTGGCCAGCGTGTCGATCTCGACCGGCGTCTTGTCGTCGCGGATGCGGACGATCCGCGGGAAGCGCATGGCAAAGCCGGACTTGTGGCGGGTCGAGCGCATGATCCGATCGAAGGCGATCTCGACCACCACCTCCGGATGGACGCTGCGGTAGCGCCCGAAGTCGCGCAGGGTGATGGCCTTGAAGTGCTCGGTCATGGTCGCGATCTCGGCATCGGTCAGGCCGGTGTAGGCCTTGCCGATGGTGAGCAGCGGGGCATCGGGCTGATCGGCCTGGCGGATGGCGAAGGTGTAGTCGGACAGGACGCCGCGGCGCTTGCCATGCCCCCATTCGACGCCGACCACCACGCAGTCGAGCGTGGCCAGCGCCTTCTTCAGCTTCAGCCAGCCCAGCCCGCGACGGCCCGGCTGGTAGACCGAGTCCGGGTCCTTGACCATCAGGCCCTCGTTGTGCCGCTCGCGCGCGTCGTCGAACTGGCGTTCCACCTCGTCGACGCCGCCGGCCGAGGCCAGGTTGGAGAGCAGCATCCGCTCGTTGGTGCGGGCCGGCAGGTCCAGTGCCTCCAGCGCGGCGCGGCGCTCGCGCAGCGGCGTCTCCAGCAGGTCGCGCCCATCCAGGTGCAGCAGGTCGAACGCCACCAGCACCACCGGCACCTGCTCCAGCAGCTCCGGCCCGGGGTTCACCCGCCCCAGCCGGGTCTGCAGGCTGGCGAAGTCCATGACCGCCCCCGCCCGGTACGGCACCAGCTCGCCGTCGACCACCAGCCGATGCCCCAGGCCGCCGGCCGCGGCGGCCACCTCCGGGAAGCTGATGGTGATGTCGTTCTGGTCGCGGCTGAACAGGCGCGGCGCTCCGTCCTGGAGGTGCAGCTGGGCGCGGATGCCGTCGTACTTGTCCTCGATCCAGGCCTCGTCGCCGACGCGGCGCATGACCTCGTCCGAGTCGGCCACCGGCGTGGCCAGCATGAAGCGGATGGGACGCCCGAGGTGCAGCCCGGCGCTGGCCAGCGCGTCGTCCCTGGCCAGGACGGCCGCCTCGCCCGGCTCCCCCACGAGCATCAGGGCGCGGCGCACATCGGCGATGGGGCGATCGAAGGCGGCCGCGATGGCCTCCTCCAGCAGCCCCTCGCGCAGGCCGATCCGCATCTCGCGCGAGGCGATACGGGCAACGAAACGGGCCTCGTCGGGCGTGGCGCGGCCCAGCAGGCGCGCCATCTCGGCCACCCGCGCCTCGGCGCTCGGCGCCTCGCTCATGGTGCGGAAGGCCCGGTCCACGTCGGCCACGGTCAGCGGCCTGCCGGCCGGACGGCGGCCGGCCAGCAGCTCCGCGGCGGCATCGCCCAGGTCCGAGTGGCGCAGGTAGGCGGCGTTCAACGCGCCGGCATCGGCCGACGACGCGGCGGCCAGTGCCTGGCTCTGCTGGACCCAGCCCAGGCCCAGGCGATCCTGCGCGCCGGGCAGTGGCCGCCCGGCGAAGAATGTGGCCGCCACCGGCACGTCGTGGCGCGGCAGGTCGCGCAGGTAGGCCGCCAGCAGGTCGCGCTTGCGCAGCTTCGAGGTGGTGCCCGCCACCGATCCCGCCACGGCGGCGAACCCGGCGAACGGCGAGGACGAGGGCATGGGAGCCGAGTCTAGCGACGTGTACGATCGGCGCCGATGAAGACGGCAGGCGTGCTGCACGCCGATCCCCCGAGCCTGGACGCCGCCCACGCGACGGAGGTGGCCGCGTCCAGCTTCGGGGTGGCCGCCGTCTCGGTTCGACCGCTGGTCAGCGAGCGCGACCAGAACTTCCTCCTGGAGGAGGCCGATGGCGCCCGCTGGGTGCTGAAGGTCTCGAACGCGGCCGAGGACCCGAGCGTGGTCGAGATGGAGGTCGGCGCCGTCGAGCACGTGGCGCGGCTGGATCCGGACCTGCCGGTGCCGCGGGCGCGCCCGACGCTGGCTGGCGAGCTGGTCGGCAGCCTGTCGGCCGGGGCCTCAACCCACCTGCTGCGGCTGCTGCCATTCCTCCCCGGGCGCACGCTGACGCCGGCCGAGCTGGACGGGCCGGCGATCCGTGGCATCGGGCGGGTCACCGCCCGGCTGGGCATGGCGCTGCGCGGGTTCTTCCATCCGGCCGCCGGACGGGCGATCGAGTGGGACCAGAAGCACCTGCCGGACCTGGTGCGCCATGCCGCCCTGGTGGATGACATCGACCGCCGCCGCCAGCTCGATCGCGCCATGGAGCGCTTCATGGATCGCGTGCATCCGGTGCTGCCGGCCCTGCGCGCGCAGGTCATCCACAACGACATCACCCTGGACAACCTGCTGCTCGATGCCGGCGGGGCCGTGTCCGGCATCATCGACTTCGGCGACATGACGCACACCGCACTGGTGCTGGACGTGCCCGCCACGCTCCAGTCGCTGGTCCGCGATAGGGAGGACATCTTCGCCGTGGCCGGCGACTTCCTGCCCGGCTACACCGAGGTGCTGCCGCTCGAGCGCCGCGAGGCCGAGCTGCTGGCGGACCTCCTCGCCGGGCGCATGGCGCAGACCATCCTGATCTCGGCCTGGCGCACGCGCCAGTTCCCGGACAACGCCTACATCACCGGCTGGGCCGAGCCGGCCTGGGCGCTGCTCGACCAGCTGGAGCGCGTCGGCATGGACCGCGCGGCGGAGCGGCTGGCCGCCATGGCGCTGGCCCCGGTCTCGGGCCGTCGGTCCAACGCGCCGCCCGATAGCGGGGAGCTACGAGCGCGTCGCGAGCGGGTCCTGGGCAGCGCGCTGGAGCCGCTGAGCTACGCGCACCCGTTGCACCTGGTCCGCGGATCCGGGACCTGGATGTACGACGCCGAGGGTCGCGGCTACCTGGACGCCTACAACAACGTGCCG